>NZ_JAINFC010000701.1 GCF_020740835.1 Streptomyces sp. UNOC14_S4 | reverse complement strand
CATCCACCCGCCCACACCTGGCCCGTTTCACGCCGGTACAGAGTGGCACCCCTCCGCTTACGATCGCTCACGTACCGTTGCCGAATCGTACGCCTGACCGGGAAGGTCCACGCATCGTGTCGTTAGCGAGAGATGGCAAGGGAGCCCCGGTGCCCGGGGCGGGCCCGGGCTCGCCGGGCCGGGAGTCGGCGGGGGCGCCGACCTTCGGCATAGAGGAGGAGTTCTTCCTCGCCGACCGGGAGACGCGGGAGACGGTCGCCCGCGCGCCGGAGGTCGTCAAGCAGGCCCGCGACCGCCTCGGGGACCAGGCGGGGCCCGAGCTCTTCACCACCACCGTCGAGACGCGCACCCGCCCCGTCGGCACCCTCGACGAGATGCGGGAACAGCTCCGCTGGCTGCGCGAAGGGCTCGCCGCGGCGGCGGCCGAGGCCGACTGCCGGGTGGTGGCGTCCGGGATTCCGGTCATCCCCTTCTCCGGCCCGCCGTCGATCGTCGACGATCCGCGCTACCGGCGGCTGGCCGATCTCTACGGTCCGTTCGTCACCCACGACCAGCACACCAGCGCGTGCGCCTGCCACATCCACGTCGCCGTGCCCGACCGCGAGGAGGCCGTGCAGCTCTCCAACCACCTGCGGCCCTGGCTGCCGACGCTGCAGGCGCTGGCGGCCAACTCACCCTTCCAGGACGGCCTGGACAGCGGCTTCGCGAGCTGGCGGGCGCTGCATTTCGGCCGCTGGCCGCACGTCGGCCCGACGCCGCTGTGCGAGGACGCGGCGGCCTACGACGACCTGCTGGACAGACTCGTCGAGTCCGGCATGCTCTTCGACCGCAGGCACGCCTACTGGTACGCCCGCCCCGCGGAACGCTGGCCGACCCTGGAGGTCAGGGTCCCCGACGTGAACGCCGACCTGGACACGGTGCTGCTCGTGGCGAGCCTGACGCGCGCCCTGAGCACCGTCCTCCTCACCGCCGTCCGCCGGGGCGCGCCCGTCCCCGACATACCCGACCCCTTGCTGCGCGCGGCCCACTGGCGCGCCGCCCACGACGGCCCCGCCGGTTCGGGCCTCGACCCCTTCACGGGCCACCTGCGCCCCGCCGCGGACCTCGTCGCCCGGCTCATCGCCCATGCCGGCCCCGCGCTGGAGGAAACAGGCGAGCTGTCCTTCGTCCGGCGCGCTTGGGACCGCGTCCGGGTGCAGGGTGGCGGCGCGCAGCGCCAACGAGCCGTGTACGGCCGCCGGGGCGAGCTACGGGACGTCGTCGACGAGTTGACCGTGGGAGGGCGGTGAGGCCGCGTCAGCCCGTCACCCAGGACCGGAGGCGGGAGGCCGTCGCGCGCAGTGTGAGGGAACTGTCCCGGATGCCCGCCACCAGTTCGGCCATGCCGCCCCCCGGCGGTTTCACCGGCTGGCCCGACTCGCGCATGTAGCGCATGGCCAGCGCGCAGCCGACCAGACCGTTGTAGTCCGTCAGGGGGCGCGTGACCACGAACATCTGGAGCAGGACCGCAGCGCGAACGGGAACCTCGACGTAGAAGGGCTCTCCCGCGTGGAGCTCGTAAGCATGACGGTGAACCGCCGCCGCGAGCGCACCCCAGTCGTCGATCCCGATCTCGCGACCGGACTGTTCCTCGAACTGCTGGAGCGAATCCTCGACCCAGCGGGCATCGATCCGCAGATACATCAACGCTCTCCCGCCGGGAATGCCCCCTCGAACTCCGGCAGCAGCTCTGCCATGTCATCGACCACCCCTGAGACGAACGCGTCCCGGACAGGGTCGACCTCGCTCTCCACCAGACCGGAGACGTACGACTGCAAGGTCACCCCTTTGCGGTCAGCACGCGCCTTGAGCAACGCGTACGTGTGCGGAGCCACTCGGACGTTCAGCTGCTTCTGTTCCGCCATGCGGAGATGCTAGCGATTGCTAGGCCGCTCGGCGGCGCTGAGAGCATCGGCACAAGAATTCGAACCCTGCATCATCCATGGTCACGCCGACCTGGCCGGAATCAGGCATTCAATTCTGGCCTGGGGACATCCCGCCCCGGCCCTCCCCTCCCGTACATGATTCCTCTCGGGGCCGCTGAGCAGCGCATATGCAGGTGGAGGACGGGAGGACCGGCGTGAACAGAGTACTTCTCGAACGTGACGGGGCGTTGGCGGAGGCGGCGGGAGCCGGGGACGCCGCGCGGTCCGGTGATGGCCGCTGGCTGCTGTTCGGCGCGGGGACGGGCCTGGGCCGCACCGCCCTGCTGGAGGAAGTGATACGGCGGGAGGCAGGGGCGGAAGCGGCGGAAGCGGCGGACGGCGCCATGCGCGTCCTCCACGCGCGCTGCTCGCCGGAGGAGTCGGAGTTCCCCTTCGCCCTCGTACGCCAGGTCTTCCCCGAAGGCGAGGACATCCCCTTCGCGGACCTGCCCGCCCCCGACGAGCAGCGGCTCTTCCACCGCCTCGTAGCCCGCCTCGCGCAAACCGCCGCCCGGGGCCCCGTACTCCTCGCCGTCGACGACCTGCACGACGCCGACGCGGTGTCCCGCCGCTGGATCGGCTACCTGGCACGTCGGCTCGCGGGCCTGCCCGTGCTGCTGGTCCTCACCGAGTGCCAGGAGAGGGAGGCGACCCCTCTGCCCCCTGCCACGGGTACGTCCGTGACGCTCCGCCCGCTCGGCCCGGCGACCGTCTCCCGGCTCGCGCACGCCGCCGACCGGGCCGACGGGGCCGACCGGGCCGAGTGCGACGACCGGGCCGAGTGGGCCGAGCTGTGCGTCCAGGCGTGCGCGGGCAACCCCGCCCTGGTGCACGCCCTCCTCGCCGACCTCGGTGCGGGGCGGATACCCAAGGACGACGGAAGCCGCTACCGCGACACGATCACCCGCTGGCTGCGGACCCGGGCCACCCCGCGGTCCCGCCGCGTCGCCCTGGCGCTCGCCGTCACCGGGGACGGCCCCGTACCGCCCGTACCGCTCGTACCGCTCCGCGAGGTCATCGGTCCAGGACCCGACGCCCCCACCGGCACGGTGAGCCTCTTC
>NZ_JAINFC010000700.1 GCF_020740835.1 Streptomyces sp. UNOC14_S4 | reverse complement strand
GGACGGTCCGTCTCCGGCCACGGCACGGCCTGCGCCAACAGCTCCACCCGGCCCGCCGACCAGTCCACATGCGGCGACGGCGCATCCACATGCAGCGTCTTCGGCAGCACACCGTGCCGCATCGCCATCACCATCTTGATCACACCGGCCACACCCGCAGCCGCCTGCGTATGCCCGATGTTCGACTTCACCGACCCCAACCACAACGGACGGCCGCCAGGACGCCCCTGCCCGTACGTCGCCAGCAGCGCCTGCGCCTCGATCGGATCACCCAGCGTCGTCCCCGTGCCGTGCGCCTCCACCGCATCCACATCACCCACCGACAAACCCGCGTTCACCAACGCCTGCCGGATCACCCGCTGCTGCGACGGACCATTCGGCGCGGACAGACCGTTCGACGCACCGTCCTGATTCACCGCCGAACCCCGCACCACCGCCAGCACAGGATGCCCATGGCGACGCGCGTCCGACAGCCGCTCCAGCAGCAACAGCCCGACGCCCTCACCCCAGCCCGTGCCGTCGGCGGCGGCCGCGAAGGACTTGCACCGGCCGTCCGACGCGAGTCCGCCCTGGCGCGAGAACTCCACGAACGCGGTCGGCCGGGCCATCACGGTGACTCCGCCGGCGAGTGCCAGGTCGCAGTCCCCCGACCGCAGTGCCTGCCCCGCCGAGTGCAGCGCGACCAGTGACGACGAGCACGCGGTGTCCAGCGTCACCGCCGGGCCTTCCAGGCCGAGCACATAGGAGACGCGGCCCGACACGACGGACATCGAGCCCCCGGTGACCCGGTGACCCTCGCTCCCGGAGACACCAGAGATATCGGAGGCGCCAGACGCCGGACCGCCGCCCGGCCGCATGCCGTAGCCGAGCGCGGACGCGCCGACGAACACGCCCGTCCGGCTGCGCCGCAGCGACAGCGGGTCGATGCCCGCGCGTTCCACGACCTCCCACGAGGTCTCCAGCAGCAGCCGCTGCTGGGGGTCCATCGCGAGGGCTTCGAACGGGGAGATGCCGAAGAACTCCGCGTCGAACTCGGCCGCGTCGTAGACGAAGCCGCCCTGCCGGGTGGCGGGGCCGCCGTCCGCCCCTCCCCCGGCGCCGTACCCGGGGCCGACGTCCCAGCCGCGGTCGGCCGGGAAGCCCGAGACCGCGTCGGTGCCGTCGGCCACCAGGCGCCACAGGTCCTCGGCGGACCGGACCCCGCCGGGGAAGCGGCAGCCCATGGCGACGATGGCGATCGGTTCCCGGGACGCTTCCTCGGCCTCCCTCAGGCGCTGCTTCGTCTCGCGCAGATCCGCGGCGGTCATCCGCAGGAAGTGCCGGAGCTTCTCTTCGTTGGACCCGGCGGACTCGGTGGATCCGTTGGATTCGGCGGATTTGGTGGACACGTGGTTCCCCCTGTCGGTTCGGGACATCCGGTGCGGACGGCTGTTCAGGAGATCCCGAACTCCTCCCCGAGAATTTCGAACATCTCGTCGTCGGTCGCGCTGTGCAGATCGCGGCCCGCGTCGGCCGACGACGGGCTCGGCCCGCCGCGCAGCCGGGCCGCGAGTTCGGTCAGGCGGGCGGCGACGCGTTCGCGCTCCGCGGCGCCGTACAGGTCCGCCAGGCCGGCCTCCAGCCGGTCCAGCGCGTCGGATGCCGACGCATCGGTGTCGCCGAAGAGTTCACCGTCGAGGTGGTCGGCGAGCCCGGCCGACGTGGGGTGGTCGAAGACCAGTGTCGTCGGCAGGGTCAGTCCGGTGGCGGCGGTGAGCCGGTTGCGCAGCCCGACGGCGGACAGCGAGTCGAACCCCATGTCGCGGAAGGGCCGTTCCGGCTCGACCTCGGCAGGGTCCGCGTGGCCGAGCTGGGCGGCGACCTCGGCGCGTACCAGGGCGAGGAGTTCCCCGTGCCGGTCCGTGGCGGACAGGCGGGAGAGCCGCTCGCGCAGCAGGTCGGGCGCCTCCAGGCCGGCCCCGGGACCGGGGTCGGCCTCGGTTCGCGCCGGGGTCTCGGCGGCAGCCAGGTCCGCGATGAGCGGGCGCGGGCGGGCGGCGGTGTAGGCGGCCGTGAAGCGCGGCCAGTCGATGTCGGCGACGGTCACGCGGGTCAGGTCCTCCTCCAGGGCCTGGCGCAGTGCTTCGAGGGCGAGTTCGGGGGCCATCGCCGGGAGGCCGATCCGGTCGAGCGCCGCCGCGGCGGCGTCACCGGCGGACATTCCCCCGCCGCCCCAGCGGCCCCAGGCGACGGCGGTCGCGACCAGGCCCCGGTCACGGCGCCGGGCGGCCAGCGCGTCGAGGCAGGCGTTGGCGGCCGCGTACGCGCCCTGTCCCGCGCCGCCCCAGACGCCCGCGCCGGAGGAGAACAGGACGAAGGTGCCGGGCTCGTCGGAGCTCAGCAGCTCGTCCAGGATCACGGCGCCGCCGACCTTGGCCGCGACCGCTTCGGCGATGTCCTCGCGGGTCGTACGGTCGAGCGGCCCGCCGACCTCCGCTCCCGCCGCGTGGACGACCGTGTCCAGCCGCAGGCCGCGGGCCCTCAGTCCGTCGAGGAGCGCGGCGACCGCGTCGCGGTCGCCGACGTCGCACGCGGCGATCAGCACGTCGGCGCCGGCCGCTTCCAGTTCCTCGCGCAGGCGCGCGGCGTCGGGTGCGGCCTCGCCGCGTCGGCCGACGAGGACGATGTGCTCGGCCCCGGCGCGGGCGAGCCACTGGGCGACCTGGCCGCCCAGTGCCCCGGTGCCGCCCGTGATCAGCGCGGTCCGCCCGGGGTGCCATGCGGTGTCGCGGCCGGTGCCGCCCTCGGGGTGCGGGAGCCGGGCGAGGCGGCGGACGAAGGTGCCGAGCGGGCGGATCGCGATCTCGTCCTCCGCCGGGACCGCGCCGAGCACGGCCGCCAGGGTCGCGGCGGCGCGCTCGTCGACGGCGGCCGGCAGGTCGACCAGTCCGCCCCAGCGGTGCGGGTGTTCGAGGCCGACGACGCGGCCGAGCCCCCAGAGGGCGGCCGCGACCGCGCCGGCCGGTGGCTCGCCGAGGACGGACACCGCG
>NZ_JAINFC010000070.1 GCF_020740835.1 Streptomyces sp. UNOC14_S4 | reverse complement strand
GGCCAGGGCGGCCGCTCCGGCCAGGGAGGCGAGTTTGACGACGCGCATGACGGATCGGATCCTCACGGTTGGACGATTGGCTGTCCGGCGCTGTTCCTCGGTGGTCAGGGCGCATTCTGTACGCCCTTCACGACTCCCCCACAGTCGCTAACCGGACATCCACCATCCCCTCCGCACCCGCCCCTATGAGGAGGTCGGTTCCGGCCCGGGCACGGGTGCCGGGGTGTCCGGGGCGCGGCCCTTGCCGCGCGTCCGGTCCATCTCGCGCCATTCGGGGCGCAGGGCGGCCAGGTTGGTGGTGAGGAAGTAGAGGGCACCGCTCGCCAGCAGGACGGGGACGAGGCCCGCGGAGGTGACGGCGGCTCCGGCGAGCAGTCCGCCGAGCGGGATGCCCGCCCAGGCGAGGGAGTCGCCCAGGGCCCTGACGCGTCCGAGGAGGGAACGCGGTACGCGTTCGAAGGAGATCGCGCCGAGGATCGGATTGAGGAATCCGCCGCCGAAGCCGCTGACGGCGAAGACCGTCAGCACGGCCCACATCGGCGCGCCGAAGGCGAGGGCGAGGAACTTGGGGGCGCCCGCGAGCAGGAAGCCGGTGAAGAAGACGAGGCGGCGGCGCAGCCGGTGCGCGACGGCCGCCGCGACGAGGCTCCCGGCGATGGCCACGACTCCGGAGACGGCGCTGATCAGTCCGATGGCGGCGGGTCCGCCGCCGGAGCGCTCGGCCCACACGGGGATGAGGACGGTCGAGAAGCCGGCCTCGATGAGGTTGGTGATGCCGACCATGACGATGACGGTGAGCAGCAGGGGCTCGCCCCGCAGGAAGGTGAAGCCTTCGCGGAAGCGCCGCCAGTAGCCGGGCTCGTCCGCCGTCTCCGGCGCGGTGGTGTCGGTGGCGGCGCGGCCCATGCCACGGGGCAGCACCGCCGCGACCACCGCCGAACCGAGGGCGAAACAGGCCGCGTTGAGGACCAGCCCGGTCATCGGCCCGAGCCAGGCCACGAGCGCGCCGCCCGCCGCCGGGCCGACCGTGGACGCGAGCCGCTCGGTGACACCGGAGAGCCCGGTGGCGCGTTCCAGGGGTACGCGGCTGAGGTCGGCCGCCTCCGGGACCATCACCTCCTTGGCGAGGTCCCCGGGCCCGCGCGCCGCCCCGATCACCGCGACCAGCGCGAGCAGGAGCCAGAAATGCAGCAGCCCGAGCGCGTGGAAGAGCGGGATGAGCCCGGCCGCGAGCGCGCTGAGCGCGTCGGCGGCCCACGAGACGGTCCGCGGCCCGACCCGGTCGACGAGGGGCCCGGTGAACATCTTGACCAGGACGTACGGCGTCATTTCACAGAACGCGACGAGCCCGGTCTGTGTGGCACTGCCCGTGGTCACGAGCACGAACCACGGCAGGGCGATGGCGGAGACGCGCGTCCCGGTGAGCGACACGGCAACAGCGGCGAGCACCCCGGCGAGCGGCCGGACGCTGCGCCGCGGGCCGCGGTCGGATATCGCCCCGGCGGTCACGGCGTGCGCGTTTCGGGCAGGCGTATGGAGATATGGGCACGGAGCGTGGTGGGGTTGGAAACTGATGGGTAGTTCATCAGCGATTCTCAGTCTTTCTCTGTTATGATATTTGCTATGCGACTCAGCGATTGGGCGCGCATTCAGGGCGTTCACTATCAGACCGCCTGGAAGTGGGCACATGAGGGCAAGATGCCTGTCCCGGTGGTGAAGACGGCCACCGGCCGGTATCTCGTCCTGGCGAAGAATGACCGGTCCGCTGGTGGTGCCGTGCTGTATGCGCGGGTGTCGTCGGCGGACCAGAAGCCGGACCTTGACCGGCAGGTCGCCCGGCTGACCGAGTGGGCCACCGGCAACAAGCTTCCTGTGGTCAAGGTCGTCTCCGAGGTGGGTTCGGCGCTCAACGGTGCCCGGCCGAAGCTCAAGCAGCTGCTTGCCGACCCGGACGCGTCCGTGATCGTGGTGGAGCACCGTGACCGGCTGGCCCGATTCGGGGTGGAGTACATCGTGGCCGCGTTGTCGGCGCAGGGCCGTACCGTGCGGATCGTGGACGACGGCGAGGTGGACGACGACCTGGTGCGGGACATGACCGAAGTCCTCACCTCGTTCTGTGCCCGCCTGTACGGCCGTCGCTCCGCGAAGAACCGGGCCGAGAAGGCGCTTGCCGCAGCAGCGGAGGCCGTGGAGTGAGCCACAGGCAGGGGCTGCGGTTCGAACTGGCCCCCACCGAGGAGCAGGCCGTCCTGATGAGCCGGCACTGCGGCCTGTCGCGGGTGGTGGAGAACTTCTGCCTGGAGACCGTGCAGAAGAAGAAGGCCCAGCAGGAGGCGGAGAAGACCTACGGTATCCCCGAGGCCGAACTGACCAAGGTCCCCTGGTCCGCCCCCGCGCTGGAGAAAGAATGGCGTGCCGCGCACCCGGAGCGCTACCCGTGGTTCTCCGGGTCCAAGCTGTCCTCCCGCATACCCAAAGAGGCGTGCCGGGTGCGGGCGGCGGGGATCAAGAACTACTTCGAGTCGAAGAACGGCAAGCGCAAGGGTGCCCGGCTCGGCTGGCCGAAGTGGCGCAAGCGCAAGCACGGCTCCCGCTTCCGCTACGACGCCGACCGCGCCAAGCCGCTCGACACCCGCACCGTGCGTCTGCCCGCGATCGGTGACGTGACCGTCCGCGAGGACATGTCGTGGCTGACCGGCCGCATGGCCACCGGTCAGGCACGCATCCTCGGCGCGACCATCCGCGAACAGGCCGGACGATGGTGGATCTCCTTCCAGGTCGAGACGGACCGCGACGACATCAACAAGCGCCACCGCGTGGAAGCGGACGCCCCGGCGTGTGGGATCGACCTGGGCCTGAAGACTTTCGCCGTCATCCGCAACAGCGACGGCACCCGCCAGGAGATCCACGCACCCAAGCCGCTCAAGGCCGCACTGCGTGCCCTCAAGCGCGCCAACCGGAAGCTGTCCAAGAGCAAGGAGGGATCGAAGAACCGGGACAAGGCACGCCGCCGCGTCGGACAACTCCACCTGCGCGTGGCCCATCGGCGACGAGACTTCCTGCACAAGACCACCACCGGGCTGACGAGAACCAAGTCCGCCGTCGCCGTGGAAACCCTGCATGTCAAGGGCATGGGCAAGAACCGCAGGCTGTCCCGCGCCGTCTCCGACGCCGGATTCGGCGAGTTCGTACGCCAGCTGGACTACAAGGCCGACTGGTACGGCTCCCGTATCTGGAAGGCCGACCGCTGGTTCCCCTCTTCCAAGCAGTGCGGCCACTGCCACCAGATCAACCGCGCCCTGGTCCTGGCCGACCGCGTGTGGGTGTGCACCGGCTGCGGTGCCGTCCACGACCGCGACGACAACGCAGCCGGCAACCTCCTGGAAGCGATGCTCGCCAGCCAGACCGCCTGACATCAGAACCCTCGCCGGGAAGTTCCCCGGAGAGGAAAAACGCCTCGTGGAGACCACGTAAGACCTCACTCTCCGGAGTTGGCTGCGGTCGATGAAGCAGGAAGAGACTCAGCGAGAGAATCACTGAGAATCACGCAACGGTCTGTCACGGCAGCCCACCCTAAGGAGCACCGGAAGCCCCCTCAAAACGGTTTCGCTCAGAGCGACCGGGCCGCCCCGGCGACGACTCGCCCCGCCCGCCCCTTCTCTTCTTGGTATGGACATGCCATCCTCACCGCGGCGCATGTGTCTCTCCCCCCACGGAAGGACGCCCCATGTCCCGCATACGCATGGCAGCCATCGCCGCAGGAGCAGCCGCAGGGGCACTGGCCCTCACCGCCTCGGCCCTCCCCCACACGGCATCCGCGGCGGCGAGCCCCACAGGCACCGGCACCCTGGTCGTCTACCGGGTGCCCACCCACCACGCGCAGGACGCGCAGACGCTGATCGGCGCCGGGTACGACCTCCTGGAACGGCGTCAGGGCGACGACCTGTTCGTCATGGGCGACCCGTCGACCGCCGCGGGGCTGCGCGGCCTCGGCTTCGCGCCGAAGGCCGTGCAGTCGATGCCCGGACCGAAACCGACGGCGCACGCCTCGGACGCGGGCGGCACGTACTACGGCGGCTACCACACCGTCGACGGCCACTACGCGCACCTGGACCAAGTGGCCTCCCAGCACCCGGATCTGGCCACCGTCGTGCCGTACGGGCAGTCCTGGCTCAAGAAACAGGGCCGCGGCGGCCACGACCTCAAGGCCATCTGCGTCACCAGGAAGCAGCAGGGCGACTGCAAGCTCGACCCGAACTCGCCCAAGCCGCGCTTCTTCCTCATGAGCCAGATCCACGCCCGCGAGATCACCACCGGCGAGGTCTCCTGGCGCTGGATCGACGAGCTGACGAACGACTACGGCAAGGACCCGGACGTCACCAGGCTGATGGACACCACCGAGATGTGGGTCGTGCCCATCGTCAACCCCGACGGCGTGGACATCGTCGCCAGTGGCGGCAACAGACCGGTGCTCCAGCGCAAGAACGCCGACGACGCCCAGGGCGGCTCGTGCAGCTGGCTCGGGCAGACCGGCGTCGACCTCAACCGCAACGCGGGCACCCACTGGGGCGGCCTCGGCACGTCGCGGCAGCCGTGCAGCGAGACCTACCTCGGCCCCGCCGCCGACTCCGAGCCGGAGAACGCCGGGCTGGAGAGCCTCTTCCGGCAGCTGTTCCCGGCCGTGCGCACCGGCACCGGCGACAGCGACCCGGCGCCCGCCGACGCCCGCGGCATGATGATCAGCCTGCACAGCGACGCGAGCATGGTCCTCCTGCCCTGGGAGTCCGACCACACCGTGCACACCGGTAACGACGCCGCGCTGCGCGCCCTGGCCGGACAGCTGGGCTCGCTGACCGGCTACCAGTCCGGGCAGGCCGGGGAGATCCTCTACGACGCCTCCGGCGGCACCGACGACTGGACGTACGACAAGCTCGGCGTGGCCAGCTTCACGATCGAGATCGGTGACGTCGACGGGCGCGGCTGCGACGGCTTCACCCCGGCGTTCTCCTGCCAGGACGGCTACTTCTGGCCGAAACTGAAGCCCGCCCTGATGTACGCGGCGCAGCACGCGGTGTCGCCGTACAAGACGACGGACTCGGACGGCGACGACGGCGCCCCGTAAGGGGCGCGGGGAACTGCGCGAGCAACCACGACGGTCCGCAGTCGCCCGACGGCATTGCCCGGCAGACGCTAACGCGCCCCAAAGGCAAACATCAGCGCACCGTCTCGTACCGCCCCAGCGCAATCTCCGCGGAGCCGCGCAGCGACTCCGTCCCGGGGGCGAAGTAGCCCGAGTGCCCGTGGGAACCGCCGGAGGACACGACACGGGCGCCGAACTCCGCCGACGTGGGGTCCGTGCCGTGTCCGAGGCCGAACAGCTCGACGTTGGGGATGGTGCCGATCCAGTCGTCACCGTTGCGGCGCACGGCCCAGACGCGGGCCCCGGTGTGCAAGTCGGCCGCGGAGTCGGCGCGCACGCCGGGGCTGCCGAGCACGACGAGGTCGGCGGCCTCGTCCGCGCCGAGGTCGCGGGCGGCCAGGCCGCAGACGACCGAGCCGTAGCTGTGGCAGAAGACCGCCGGGGCGTGCGCGCCGCCCAGCCCGGCCAGGAGGCGCGCGAGGCGCGGGGCGCCCGCCTCGGCGAGCCGGCCGCTCGCCGCGTCGAGGCCGACGCCCACGGGGGTGGTGTAACCCGCCCACGCGACGACGGCGTTGGGGACGTCCGGCGCCAGCCGCGTCATCTCGGCCCGCAGCGAGCGCGCCATGCCCGCGGGCGTGCCGTACGGGTCCTTCGCGCGGTCGAAGGAGGCGAGGTCGATGTCCGAGCCGGGGACGACCACGGCGGTGCGCCGGGCCGCGTCCCAGTCGCCGTACACCTCGGCGACCTGGCCCCGGCCGCGCGGGTCGAAGGCGAGGATCTGGCGGCCGGGACGCAGGAGTTCCGCGCAGTGGTCGGCCCGCTCCCGGGCCCGCCGGCGCTCGCCGTCGGTGCGCTCGGCGTCGGCGGCGCGGGCCAGGGCGGCGGCGCGCTCGGCCGCGACGGCCCGTGCGTTGGCCTCGTACCGCAGGGTCACCGGGGCGCCGTCGAGGTTGCCCACGACCAGGGGGTGCCGGGCCGCGAGGCCGTGCCGCTGGGTGTCGGTGAGCGACGCGAAGAAGGCGGCGACCGCGTTCGGCCCGGCGGTGGCCGGGTCGGGCAGCTCGCGGTGGAGGGAGTGGTCCGCGCGCCACGACGCGGTGCCGGGCGGGGGGCCGGTGACGGCGGTCTGCCGGCTGCCGCCCGCCCAGCCCGCCGTGCCCGCGATGACCGTCGTCGCCAGCGTGGCGGCGACCAGCGTGCGCTTGAAGCGGCCCATGTTCTTCTCTCCCTCGTGCCGTGGTTCGACGAGGGGAAAAGTAGGGAGCGGGCACGTCGTCGCACGTCACACCGGGGAGCCAAGCCTCGGGTGATACCTGGGTAGGGGGTGGATCACCGGGGCGCGGGACCCGGCACGGAGCCCGGCGCGCGCCGCGTCAGTGCTCGATGCCGTCGATCAGCTCGCGCGCGCCCTGGCGCAGCAGGGCGACCGCCACGGAGGTGCCGAGCGTGGCGGGGTCGAGGGGGCCCGCCCACTCGTGGGCGTTGAGGACCCGCTTGCCGTCGGGGGTGAAGACGCGGGCCCGCAGCGACATCTCGCCGCCGTGCTCCGCCTTGGCGTACCCGGCGATGGGGCTGTTGCAGTGGCCCTGGAGGACGTGCAGGAACATCCGCTCGGCGGTGGCCTCGCGGTGGGTGGCGGGGTCGCCGAGGCCGCTGACGGCGTCGATGAGCTCGGCGTCGCCCTCGCGGCACTGGAGGGCGAGGATGCCCGCGCCGATCGGCGGGCACATCACGTCGGCCGGCAGGATCTCGCTGATCGCGTCCGTGCGGCCGATGCGCTCCAGGCCGGAGACGGCGAGGAGCAGCGCGTCGGCCTCGCCCGCGGCGAGTTTCTCCAGCCGTCTGTTGGCGTTGCCGCGGATGGGGACGCAGTCCAGGTGCGGGTGGGAGGCGGCGAGCTGGGCGGTGCGGCGCACCGACGAGGTGCCGACGCGGGTGCCCGGGGGGAGTTGGCCGAGGGTGCGGCCGCCGGGGTGGACGAGGGCGTCGCGGATGTCGTCGCGGGCGAGGAAGGCCGCGAAGGCCGTGCCCGCGGGAAGGGGGCGGTCGGCCGGGATGTCCTTGACGCAGTGCACGGCGAGGTCGGCCTCGCCGGCGAGGAGGGCGGCGTCGACCTCCTTGGTGAACGCCCCCTTCCCCTCGACCTTGGCGAGGTCGCCCTGCCATTTGTCGCCGGTCGTGCGCACGGGGACGACGGTGGTGCGGATGCCGGGGTGGAGCGCGGCCAGCTCGCCGCGGACGCGCTCCACCTGGGCCAGGGCCATGGGCGAGTCGCGGGAGACGATGCGGATCAGTTCGGGGACGGACATGGCGCCACGATAGACCGTCAGAGGCGCGCGCCGACGACCAACCCGGACGCCCATCTGGTCGGTGTGGCAAGGAGTTTGGGATTTTCGGGCAGGTGTGCGAGGAAGGTGTCGACGCGCGGCCCGTGGTCGGCGGGCCACGTGGCCTGCGGCCTCAGGTCGTCGACGACGTAGAGCCCGCCGGGTTCGAGCAGGTCGAGGAGGTCGTCGAGGCGGTGGAACTTGCCCGGCCTGCAGTCGACGTAGGCGAGGGAGAGGGGCGGGCCCGCGTAGCCGTCGAGCCAGGCGTCGGCGTCCTCGTGCACGAACGTGACGCGCTCGTCGTCGCCGAGGTGCCTGATCGCGACCGCCTGCGGGACGGGGTCCGCCTCGACGGTCTCCAGGCGGGCGGCGGCGTCCATGCCGTGCAGGAGCCACGCGGCTCCGGCGCCGACGCCGGTGCCCAGTTCGGCGATGCGCCCGCCGGGCTTCGACGCGGCGAGGGTGGCCAGCAGCGACCCGGTGCGTTCCTCGCAGGACAGGGCGAAGCCGAGGGCATCGGCGTCGGCGAGGATACGGTCGAGGGCGGCGGGCCGGAACCAGGGGCGGTCATCCATGGGCACGCTCCAAGTGGGTGGCGACCTCCTCGGCGGCGAAGGTCAGGATCTGGTCGGCGCCCGTCCGTTTGAGCATGGCGTGGTACTCGACCGTGCCCTCGGTACCGAGCGCACGCAGGGCCGCCACCTCGCCGGAGGTGGAGTACGCGACGAGCGGCACGTCCTGGTCGGCGCGCAGCCGGGCCAGGACGTCGACGGCGGTGAGGACGGGCTGGAGGGTCAGGGAGTCGGCGCCCTCGGCGATCCAGCGGCGCGCCTGGACGAGGGTGTCGCGGTCGGCGCGGGCGGGTTCGAGCTGGAGGCCGCGCCGGTGCCCGGTACGCGGATCGGTGCCCATCAGCTCCTTGAAGGGACCGTAGAGGGCACTGTGGATCGCCAGGTTGGGGTTGACGCCCACGTCCCGCAGCCCGGCCGCGTCGAGCGCGTCCCGTACGGCCCGTACCGAGCCGTCGAGCATCGCCGTGGGCGAGACGACGTCGGCGCCCGCCCCGGCGTGCTGCACGGCCATGCCGCGCATGAGCGCGAGCGTGGCGCCCAGGTCGATGCCGCCCTCGCCGGTGCGCAGGACGCACTGGCCGTGGTCGGTCCAGGAGCAGCCGCAGACCTCGGTCGTCACGGCCATTCCCGGATCGGTCCGCTTCACCGCCGCGATACCGCGCAGCATCAGATTGTCTCCGGCCAGCGCGCCCGTCGCGTGGGCGTCGCGGTCGTGGCCCAGGGCGAACACCTTCAGGCCCCGGATGCCGAGCCGCGCCCATCGCCCGACCGCGGCCGGGACGGCGGACAGCGGGACGGCGCCGGGCAGCCGCCCCTCCCCGGCGTGGCCGTCGGGGAGGACGAGCAGCGGGGCGCTCAGGTCGGCGGGGCTCAGGACGGGTCGCGCGTACAGCTCGCGTACGGCCGGACGGGCCCGGGACGGGTTGACGCCTTCCGGCCCGGGTGGCACCGGCGGTCGTTCGGCAACCGTATTCATGACCCAAGTAGATAGCGACACCCTGTCGGCACAACAGGGCGCCTCAGGGCGCTCGCCGGGCCGGGCGTCCCGGCGAGCGCCCCGGTCAGACGGAGTCCTCGAAGTCCGCGAAGTCGAAGCCCGGGGCGACCACGCAGGTCACGAGGACGGGTTCGGTGCCCGCGGGCTCGGCGCCCTGCCAGCAGCCCCCGGGGACGAGGAACTGCGGCCGCTCCCCCGCGCGGACCTCGGAGCCCAGTGTGATCCCGGACACGTCGCCCCCTTCCGGTGCCGCCCCGTGGCCGCCCAGCCGGAGGCGCAGCGGGCCGCCCGCGTGCCAGAGCCAGAGCTCGTCCGAGCGGACACGGTGCCAGCGGGACGTCTCGCCGGGGTGCAGCAGGTAGTAGATGCCGGTGGCGTACGCCCGCGGGCCGCCGTACCCGTCGGGTGTCGCCCGGGCCGCGGTGCGCCAGGTCTCGCGGTACCAGCCGCCCTCGGGGTGCGGGCGGAGGCCGAGAAGGGTGACGAGCTCGGAAGTGTCAGCCATGTCCGCGAGTGTCCTCTCCCCCGCGCACGCCCGGCCTCCTTTTCCACGGTCACGTTGCGGAACCGCCTGGGAACCTACATCCGGCCGACGGGTGGCTGTTACACAACAGCAGGGAAACGGGAGGGGCCGGGTCATAGGATCGAACCCTTGATCCGCGGGCGATTCGTTCTAATCGCCGCCTTGTTTGAGCATGTGACTATCAGCGCCCCGGGCGCAGTAGTAGGGGGAGAGCTGTGCCAGGGCACATACCGCGTCGACGTGTGCTGCAGGTGGCCGGTGGCGGGCTCGTCGTCGGCGCGGCCGGGGTGGGGGCCTGGCAGTGGCTCGCGCCCGAGACCACGCGCAACGGCACCGAGGGCGCGCCCGTGCGCGCCGCGAAGGCGTCGGTCTCCGAGTCGTTCCTCCACGTCATCGCGCACCCCGACGACTCGCTCTACTTCATGAACCCGGAGCTGGAGCAGTCCATCGTCAGCGGCGCCCCCTCGGTGACCGTGTGCCTCACCGGCGGCGAGTCGGACGGCCGCAACACGGGCCTGCCCGGGAACTCCCCCGAATACAAGCGGATGCCGGAGAAGCGGCCGGAGTTCGTCCGCGCCCGGATCAACGGCTTCCGCGCCGCCACGGCACAGATGGCGACCGGCAGCTCGCTCAGCCCCTGGGACGTCGAGTCGCTGCGTCTGCTGTCCGGCCTCGAGGTCGAGCTGCACACCCTGCGCGCCGCCCCGCACGTCCAGTTGATCTTCCTGGAGCTGATCGAGGCGCGGGCGCTGCGCAACCCGCACAAGGACAGCCTGCGCGGCCTGTGGCTCGGGGCGACGCCCAGGCTGACCACGCTCGTGCCCGCGGGCGGGCCGGTCACCCGCACTTTCCAGTACACCAGGCAGCAGGTGATCGACACGCTCGTCGCCGTCCTGGAGCGCTACCAGCCGACCGTGGTCCGCACCCTCGACCCGAACCCGGCGCACCTGCCGAAGCAGCCGGAGTACCGCGACGTGCCGCCGGTGCTGGACGGCATCTACAGCCGCGACCACCAGGACCACACCACCTCCGCCTTCTTCGCCCAGGCCGCCCTCGCCGAGTACTGGGGCCGCAAGCACTCCCGGCCCACCGCCGTGGAGAGCTACCTCGGCTACGAGGTGGGTGCCCTGCCCAGCAACCTGGACAAGGCCACCACCGACCGCAAGGTGACCTTCCTGGACCTCTACGGCTGGGGCGACGGCAAGAGCTGCGGCGACCCCGCGGGCTGCGGCGACCGCAAGGTCGGCAAGACCTCCGGGGGCAAGTACCACACGTGGTCGAGCAATTGCCGTCACCGCGCGCCCGGCACGACGCGCTGGGTGCAGCCGCTGCCGGACGGCCGCCTCGCCGCCTTCTCGATCCTCGACGGCGCCGCGCAGTGCTGGACCGAGCAGAAGGCGGGCAGCGGCATATGGTCCGCGCCGGTCAACGTCGGCGGCTCCATGCTGGAGGGCCAGATACAGGCGGTGCGGCACGGGGACGGCAAGCTGCAGCTGTTCTCCATACGCACCGTGCTCCCGCAGCAGGGCCGGGCCCACCGGCGCGAGGTCGTCACCGCCCTCCAGACCGGCACGGGCCCCGGCGGCAGCCCCGCCTTCGGCAGCTGGGAGGCCCTCGGCTCCCCCGACGAGGACCCCCGTCGCTCGATGGAGACCGGCTACCCGGTGGCCGTCGTCGCCAAGGACGGCGCCGTCCACGTCCTCGTCCGCACCTTCGACGGCGGCGTCAGCGTCCGCCGGGGCCCCGGCGGCAAGGACTTCAGCGGCTGGGCCGCGCTCCCCGCGGCCGGGGAGCTGAAGCTCCAGGACGGCCTCGACGCCGCGCTCGACAGCGAAGGCCGCATCCATGTGGTCGCCGCCGACACCAAGACCGTGCACCACTGGATCTCCGAGGGCGAGGGCGGCGCGCTCCGGCAGGCCGGGCCCACCCGGCTCCCCGCCACCACCGGCCCGCTGTCCCTCGCCCCGCTCTCCGGCGGCGGCATGCGGATGGCGGTGCGCCAGCCGAACACCTCCCGCATCATCATCGCCGACCGCCTGGGCGACAGCTGGCGGGTCACCTCCGAGTGCCCCACGATCAGCGGCTACGGACGCGTCGCCCTCGCCCAGACCGGGAACGTCACAGTCCTCGCGGCCCGCGACGGCAAGGGCCTCGCCCGCCTCTCGGCCGGCTCCGGACGCCCCGGCCCCTGGCAGGACGAAGGCATCCCGCACCGCGCGACCCCCGGCATGACCGAGGACGCGAAGGGGCGCGCCGTCGCGGTGGTGCTGGGCATGGACAACCGCCTGAGCAGCGCCCGCCTGAAGGATTCCGGCACGACGGGGAAGTCCGCGTTCACGGACTGGCTGTCCCACGACGGGACGGCGCAGTCCGACTTGCAGTCGTAGCGGGGGCGCCCACCGGCTCGGTCGGCGGCGGCCGTCCGGCGACCGCGTCCCGGTGGGGACTTCTCGCGCAGTTCCCCGCGCCCCTTGCAGGGGCTGCGCCCCGTCAGGGGCGCGGGGAACTGCGCGACCAGCCGAAGGCAACCCGCAGCCGCGCACCGGACTCGCGAGGCAGCCCGGTGGGCGCGGGGGCCTGGGGGCGGAGCCCCCAAAAACCCACGCTTGCGCCACGCCGACAAGGTGCCCCACCGCGCACCGTCACTTGCTCACCCCATGAGCGGCGACGTCCTCGCCGATGACGCGCTCGACGTTCCGCTCGGCGAGTGCGGTGATCGTCACGAAAGGGTTGACGCCGACGGAACCCGGGATGAGGGCGCCGTCGGTGACGTACAGGCCGGGGTGCCCGAGGACCCGGCCGTAGAGGTCGGTGGCCTTGCCGAGGACGCAGCCGCCGAGCGGGTGGTAGCAGAAGTCGTCGGCGAAGGCCTTGGCCTTCAAAGGGCCGAAGAGGTCGTAGCGGTAACCCGTGCCGGTGGCCTTGTTGATGCGGTCGAAGAGCGAGCGGGCGGCGGCGACGGCGGGGGTGTTCTGCTCGCGCGTCCAGCGCAGGACGGCCCGGTCCGTGGTCCTGTCGTAGACGAAGGTGCCGCGCTCGGGGTTCTTGGTGATGGCCAGATAGAGGCTGACCCAGGTCTCGATGCCCGCGGGCATGGGCGCGATCTCGGCGAAGACCGGGTTGTCGCGGTTGTCCCAGTCGTCGATGCCGAGCGCGGGGATCGACGACTGATGGAGACCGGTGGGGTCCCAGAGGTGGTTGCCACGGGCGGTCATGATGTTGCCGTTGGGGCCCCAGCCCTGCCCGATCTCGGGGCCGAGGTCGGGCAGGGCGCCGGTGTCGCGGGCCCGCAGGAGGAGTTCCGTGGTGCCGAGGCTGCCCGCACCCAGGAAGAGGTGGCGGCAGGTGATCTCCTTGCGGGCGATCAACGTGCCGTAGGCGTCGGCCTGTTCGACGGTCAGGACGTAGCCGCCGTCGGGCCCCCTGCCGATGGCCCTGACCGTGTGGAGGGTCTCGATCGTGACCTTGCCGGTGCCGAGGGCCGCGGCCAGATACGTCCGGTCGAGGCTGCGCTTGCCGTGGTTGTTGCCGTAGATGACCTCGGTGGCCAGCGCCGATCTCGGGACTTCACCGGTCGCCTCGCGCCGCATGTAGCCGAAGTCGTAGACATTCGGCACGTAGGCGGTGCGCAGGCCCGTACGGGCCGCGTGCTCGCGCGAGACCCGGGCGAACCGGTACCACTCGCTCTCCTGGAACCAGTCCGGGTCGATGTGGTTGACGCCCAGCATGGCGTCGGCGCGCGGGAAGTACGTGCCGTACATCGCGTCCGCGTCGACCTGCGGCAGGATCTCCTCGAAGTAGGCGCGCCGGGGGCGTACGGCCATGCCGCCGTTGACCAGGGAGCCGCCGCCGACGCCGCGCCCCACGTACACCGACATGCCGGGGTACTCGACGCGGTCCAGCACGCCCGCGTAGCGCTCGATGTCGCGGTTGATGACGTCCAGCCAGAGGACGGAGCCCAGCGGGGCCTCGGTGCGGGTCCGGAACCAGCTGGACCGTTTGTCGGGCGCGAGCATCGAGTTGAAGATCCTGCCGTCCGGTCCCGGCCGGTTCCACAGCTGCCCCATCTCCAGCATCAGCGTGGTGACACCCGCCTCGCCGAGGCGCAGCGCGGCGACGGAGGCGCCGTAGCCGGTGCCCACCACGACGGCCGGTACGTACGAGCCGTCGGTGGCGGCTGCGGCGCGGGGCGCGGCGGCGATGGTCGTGGCACCGGAGAGACCGGCCGCCCCGAGGGCGGCCAGACCGAGGAAGCGGCGGCGGGACAGGGGCCTGTGTAACAGGGGTAACCGGTGTGATGCGCGGGTCATGTGCGGCCTTTCGGGCGTCGGGATGCCCGAGAAAACATAGGCGTTGCGTTCGTCCCTGCCTATATGGCCCTGACCGCAGTGGCGTACGGTGCGTGGCTGGCGGCGCCTACCAGCTCGGTCAGCGGCGGTCGTTCGGCGACTGCAGCCCGGTGGGGCTTCTCGCGCACACGCGGCGGAGCCGCATGATGTAACTGCCCCGCGCCCCTTACGGGGCGCGCTCACCGCGTCAGCGGATGGGCATCCCGGACACCGCCCGCGCGATGACGAGCCGTTGGATCTCGCTCGTCCCCTCGAAGACGGTGTAGATGGCCGCGTCCCGGTGCATGCGCTCGACCGGGTACTCCCGCGTGTAGCCGTTGCCCCCGAGGATCTGCATGGCCTGTGCCGTCACCGTCTTCGCCGTCTCGCCCGCGAAGAGCTTGGACATCGAGCCCTCCGCCGCGGTGAAGGGCTTGCCCGCGGTGGCCATCCACGACGCCCGCCAGACCAGGAGGCGGGCGGCGTCGATACGGGTGCGCATGTCGGCGAGCTGGAAGGCGATGCCCTGGTTGTCGATGATGGGGCGGCCGAACTGCACCCGGGTCCTGGCGTAGTCCAGGGCTACCTCGTACGCGGCGCGGGCGATGCCGACGGCCTGGGCGCCCACGGCCGGGCGGGTGGCCTCGAAGGTGGCCATCGCGGCGTTCTGCGGGCCGTCACCGCGCTGCCCGGCGAGGCGCTCGCGCGCCCTGGCCAGCCGCTCGTCGAGCTTCTCCCGGCCGCCCAGCAGGCAGTGCCCGGGGACGCGGACGCCGTCGAGGACGACCTCGGCGGTGTGGGAGGCGCGGATGCCGTGCTTCTTGAACTTCTGCCCCTGGGAGAGCCCCGGGGTGCCCGGCGGGACGATGAAGGAGGCGTGGCCGCGCGGGCCCAGCTCCGGGTCGACCACGGCGACGACGACGTGGACGTTGGCGATGCCGCCGTTCGTGGCCCAGGTCTTGGTGCCGCGGATCTCCCATTCGTCCTTGGCCTCGTCGTAGACGGCGCGGGTGCGCATGGCCGAGACGTCGGAGCCCGCGTCGGGCTCGGAGGAGCAGAACGCGGCGACCTTCACATCGTCCGCGTCCCCGTACATCTGGGGCACCCAGGTGCCGATCTGCTCGTCGGTGCCGTTGGTGAGCACCCCGATCGCGGCGAGCCCGGTGCCCGCGATGGCGAGGCCGAGACCCGCGTCACCCCAGAAGAGTTCCTCCAGGGTGAGCGGGACGCCCAGTCCCGTGGGGTCGAAGAACTGCTGGGCGTAGAAGTCGAGCGAGTAGAGCCCGATCCGGGCCGCCTCCTGCACGACCGGCCACGGGAACTCCTCCCGCTCGTCCCACTCCGCGGCCGCGGGGCGCATCACCTCGGCCGCGAAACCGTGGATCCAGTCGCGAATCCCCCGCTGATCCTCGTCGAGCTCCATCGTGAACTGCGCCATGGCACCCCTCCGACTCGCCATTACTCACGGTAACGCGAGTATGTTACCGACTGGTAGCGATGTCAACGGTCCGCCCTCCCGGATTCGCTGAGTGGGCTTGGTGTTACGTTGCGCAGGCGTTACCGGAAACACAGGGGCGGGGAGGCAGGTCCTTATGGAAACCAGTCAGCGGGACGATCAGCAGCGGGCGGCCGAGCGACGGCGCAAGGAACTGCTGGAGGCCGCGGACCGGGTGGTGCTGCGGGACGGGCCGGGGGCGTCCATGAACGCCATCGCGGCGGAGGCGGGCATCACCAAGCCCATCCTCTACCGGCACTTCGGCGACAAGGGGGGGCTCTACCGGGCCCTCGCGGCACGGCACACGGACGCGCTGCTCAGCGGGCTGCGCGCCGCGCTCGACGCGCCCGCGGAGCGGCGCGACCGCGTCGAGCGGACGCTGGACACGTATTTGGCGGCCATAGAGGCGCGGCCGCAGGTCTACCGCTTCCTGATGCATCCGGCGGACGACCCCGCGGGGCCGTCCACCGATCAGGGGGAGCAGGGGGACCAGCGCGATCAGCGTGAGCAGGGCTTCGACGTGGGGCGCCACTCCGCGCCGCTGCTGCGACGGCTCGGCGAGGAGCTGGCCCAGGTGATAGCCGAGCGCGTCGACCTCGGCCCCGACAGCGACGAGCTGGCACGGGCGTGGGGGCACGGCATCGTCGGCATGATGCACGCGGCGGGCGACTGGTGGCTGCGGGAGCGGCCTTTCCCGCGGGCGCGGCTGGTCCGCCACCTGGCGGATCTCTTGTGGGGGCGGCTGGCGGCGGCCGGTGACCTCGCGGGCGGCCCCGGCTTTTGATCTGGGCGCGCCTCTGCGCGCCCTGACCTCTGGGGCTCCGCCCCAGGCCCCGGTTCCGGCGCGGCCCGGCTTTTCGGCTGCGCCCACCGGGGTGCGTCTTGCGCTGCGCGCGGCTGCGAGTCCGCTGCGCGGCGCCTACCGGGCTGCCCCGTGAGCTGGGTGCGCGACTGCCGGTTGCGTCGTGGCTGGTCGCGCAGTTCCCCGCGCCCCTGATGGGGCACGCCGCCCGGCGGCCGTGCCGGGGGTCCGGGGGCGCAGCCCCCGGCTAAGGCGCGATGCGCCTCACCGCTCGCATCGCCAGTCGCCGACGGAACCCCGTCAGTCGGTCGAGGTACAGCCCCCCGTCGAGGTGATCGCACTCGTGCTGAAGGCATCGGCCGAAGAACCCGGTCCCCTCCACCCGTACCGGGTCACCGGTCACCGTGAAGCCCTCCACCACCGCCCGGTCGAAGCGCTCCGTCGGCGCCTCCAGGCCCGGCACCGACAGGCAGCCCTCGGGCCCCCGCACGGTGACCCCGTCGGCCGTCACCAGCCGGGGATTGACGAGGTGTCCGAGATGGCGGACGTCCTCGTCGTCGGGACAGTCGTAGACGAACACCCGCAAAGGGACACCGATCTGGTTGGCCGCGAGGCCCACGCCCCCGGACGCGTACATGGACGCGAACATGTCCTCGACCAGTTCCGCGAGGTCCGCGTCGAATTCCGTGACCTCCTCGCAGGGCATGCCGAGCCCCCGGTCTCCGTACAGCCGCAGGGGCCGTACACGTCCTTTACTGCCGGGGATGGAGCCTTTGCGCATGTGGGAAAGCCTACGTTCCGGGTCTCTGGGTTCGGGCCCGCGCCCGGATCTCGATAGGCTGAGCCCCGACCGATGCCTCCTGGCTGGCGATTCGGCACGGAGGGGGCGTTCCACCGACGGACCAGGAATCAGGCGCGGTACCCAAGCAAGGAGGATCTAGGACGATGGCAGGCAACTCGGGGCCGCTGTCTGCGCGGGCCAAGCTGGCCGTGACGGCGGGCAAGGCTGCAGCGGCGGTGTCACGAGCCGCGGGCCGCGGCAGCGGATCGGTGATCGGAGGCAAGGTCGCGCTCAAGCTCGACCCCGATCTGCTGGCCCGGCTGGCGACCCACCTGGACGTGGTCCTGGTGTCCGCCACCAACGGCAAGACGACCACGACCCGGCTGATCGCCGAGGCACTGCGGGCCAGCGGCCCGGTGGTGTCCAACGCGCTGGGCGCGAACATGCCGGCCGGCATCACCTCGGCCCTGGCGGGCGGTTCCGACGCCCGCTACGGCGTGATCGAGGTGGACGAGAAGTATCTGGCGGGCGTCGCCCGCGACGTCGCGCCCAAGGCCATAGCACTGCTCAACCTCTCGCGCGACCAGCTCGACCGCGCCGCGGAGACCCGCATGCTGGCCGAGAAGTGGCGCGAGGGCCTCGCGGGCTCCAAGGCCGTGATCATCGCGAACGCGGACGACCCGCTGATCGTGTGGGCCGCCTCCTCCTCGGCGAACGTGGTGTGGGTGGCGGCCGGCCAGGAGTGGAAGGACGACGCCTGGTCGTGCCCGTCGTGCGGTGGCGTGATGCAGCGCCCCGGCGACGACTGGTTCTGCGGCGAGTGCGGCTTCCGCCGCCCGACCCCGAGCTGGGCGCTGTCGGGCGACTACGTCCTCGACCCGCACGGCTCGGCGTGGCCGATCCACCTCCAGCTGCCGGGCCGGGCGAACAAGGCGAACGCCACCACGTCCGCGGCCGTCGCGGCCACCTTCGGGGTGCCGCCGCAGGTGGCGCTGGAGCGGATGTACCAGGTGCAGGCGGTGGCGGGCCGGTTCGACACCGTGCAGTTCCTGGGCCGCGACGTCCGGCTGCTGCTGGCGAAGAACCCGGCCGGCTGGCTGGAGACCTTCTCCCTGATCGACGGGCCGCCCGCCCCGGTGATCCTCGGCGTGAACGCGCGCGGCGCGGACGGCACCGACACCTCCTGGCTGTGGGACGTCGACTACACGCGCCTCGCCGGGCACCCGATCTTCGTGATCGGCGACCGCAAGCTCGACCTCGCGGTGCGCCTGGAGGTCGCCGGTCTGGACTTCCGCGTCTGCGAGACCGTGGACGAGGCGGTGCAGAGCGCCCCGCCTGGCAAGATCGAGCTGATCGCGAACTACACCGCGTTCCAGGACGTGCGCCGCCGCGTCGGCAACTGACCCCACGAGGACTGAAGGAAGTGTGAGCATGAGCCAGAACAGTCTGCGTGTGGTGTGGGTCTACCCCGACCTGCTCAGCACCTACGGCGACCAGGGCAACGTCCTGGTCCTGGAGCGCCGTGCCCGGCAGCGCCGGCTGGACGTCCAGCGGGCGGACATCCGGTCCGACCAGCAGATCCCGACCTCCGGCGACATCTACCTGGTCGGCGGCGGCGAGGACCGTCCGCAGCGGCTGGCCGCCGAGCGGCTGCGCCGCGACGGGGGTCTGAACCGGGCGGTCGCCAACGGCGCGATCGTCTTCTCGGTCTGCGCCGGGTACCAGATCCTGGGCCACGAGTTCGTCAACGACCTCGGGCAGCGCGAGCAGGGTCTCGGGCTGCTGGACGTGATCAGCACCCGTGGCGAGGGCGAGCGCTGCGTCGGTGACGTGCTGGCCGACATCGACCCCCAGCTCGGCCTGCCGCCGCTGACGGGCTTCGAGAACCACCAGGGCATCACCCACGTCGGGCGCAACGCGCGGCCTTTCGCGCGGACGCGGATCGGCAAGGGCAACGGCACGGGCGACGGCACCGAGGGCGCGTACAACGACACGGTCTTCGGCACGTACATGCACGGCCCGGTGATGGCCCGCAACCCGCATATCTCGGACATGCTGATCAAGCTGGCGCTGGACGTCAACGCCCTGCCGCCGGTCGACGACCGCTGGTACGACGCGCTGCGCAACGAGCGCATCGAGGCGGCGACGCAGAGCGCCGCGTAGCGGACGACGCCTTCCGACGGGCCCGTGGAGCGGTGGCTCCACGGGCCCGTCCGGCTCGCATGACGGACGGTCGTGTCCCCCGCGCGCTCCCGCTTGTAGGGTGTCCGGAACCAGCCGGACGACGGGGTCCGGTCCTCCGCCCTGTTGTGAAGGTTCCCTGTCATGCGCATTGGTGTGCTCACCTCCGGTGGCGACTGCCCCGGTCTGAACGCCGTCATCAGGTCCGTCGTGCACCGGGCCACGGCCGACCACGGCGACGACGTCATCGGTTTCCACGACGGCTGGCGGGGGCTGCTGGAGGCCGACTACCGCAAGCTCGACCTGGACGCCGTGAGCGGCGTCCTCGCGACCGGCGGCACGATCCTGGGCTCCTCGCGGGTGCAGCCCGCGCAGCTGCGGGACGGCGTCGAGCGGGCCCGGGAGAACGTCGCCACGCTGGGTCTCGACGCGATCGTCCCGATCGGCGGCGAGGGCACGCTCAAGGCGGCCCGGCTGCTGTCGGACGCCGGGCTGCCCATAGTGGGCGTGCCCAAGACCATCGACAACGACATCGCCTCGACGGATGTGACGTTCGGCTTCGACACGGCCGTCGGCGTGGCCACGGAGGCCCTGGACCGGCTGAAGACGACCGCCGAGTCGCACCAGCGGGTGCTGATCGTCGAGGTGATGGGCCGCCACACCGGCTGGATCGCCCTGCACTCGGGCATGGCGGCGGGCGCACACGCCATCGTCGTACCGGAGCGGCCGTTCGACATCGACGAGCTGACCGAGGTCGTCGGCAGGCGCTTCGCCGCGGGCAAGCGCTTCGCGATCGTGGTGGTCGCGGAGGGCGCGAAGCCGCGCGCGGGCTCGATGGCCTTCGAGACGGGTGCCATGGACATCTACGGGCACGAGCGCTTCACCGGTGTGGCCCGGCAGCTCGCCGGTGAGCTGGAGCGGCGCCTGGGCAAGGAGGCCCGCCCGGTGATCCTGGGGCATGTGCAGCGCGGCGGTACGCCGACGGCGTACGACCGGGTGCTGGCGACGCGGTTCGGCTGGCACGCGGTGGAGGCGGTGCACCAGGGCGCGTTCGGGATGATGACGTCGCTGCGCGGCACGGAGATCACGCTGGTGCCGCTGGCGGAGGCCGTCGAGCGGCTGAAGACGGTGCCGGACGAGCGGTACGCCGAGGTGGAGTGCGTGCTCTAGCGCCCGCCGGATTTTCGCCGCTCTCCTGGAGGCGCCCCCGGCCGGAGCTCCGGCCGGGGGCGCCTCTAGTCTGGTCCAGGCGCATTGGTGCGAAATGGGAGAGAGCGGATGGATCACAGCGGGCACGGCATGATGATGGACATGCCGCCGTTCACGCTGGGACGGGGTCTGCAGTACAGCAGCGAACCCTTCTTCATGATCGGCTGCCTGCTGGCGCTGGGCCTGTACGGCTGGGCCATGGTGCGGCTGCGGCGGCGGGGCGACGCCTGGCCCATCGGCCGGGCCGTGGCGTGGGTGCTCGGCGTGCTCACGATCGCGCTGGTGATGTGCACCAAGCTGAACGACTACGGCATGGTCATGTTCAGCGTGCACATGGTGCAGCACATGGTGATCAGCATGCTCTCGCCGATCCTGCTGCTGCTCGGCGCGCCGGTGACGCTGACGCTGCGGGCGCTGCCCGCGGCCGGGCGCGGCCGCAAGGGCCCGCGCGAGTGGCTGGTGACGCTGCTGCACAGCCGCTACATGCGGGTGATCACGCACCCGGCGTTCACGATCCCGATGTTCATCGCGAGCCTGTACGCGCTGTACTTCACGCCGCTCTTCGACTTCCTCATGGAGACGAAGACCGGGCACATCGCGATGATGGTCCACTTCCTCGCGGTGGGCCTGGTCTTCTTCTGGCCGATCATGGGCGTCGACCCCGGCCCGCACCGCCCCGGCTATGTGATGCGCATGCTGGAGCTCTTCGCGGGCATGCCCTTCCACGCCTTCTTCGGCATCGCGCTGATGATGGCCACGAAGCCGATGATCGGCACGTACATGCACCCGCCGGCCTCGCTGGGCATCGACGCGCTGGAGGACCAGCAGGCCGGTGGCGGCATCGCGTGGGCCTTCAGCGAGATCCCCTCGGTCGTGGTGCTGCTCGCCCTCGTCCTGCAGTGGTACCGCTCCGAGCAGCGGCAGGCCAAGCGCTTCGACCGCGCCGCGGACCGCGACGGCGACAAGGAGCTGGCGGCGTACAACGCCTACCTCGCCTCGCTCCAGGCCCGAGGACGCTGAGTCCGGACCGTAGCGGCAGGGGCCGCGGCCGGGAGACGATGGTCTTCCGGCCGCGGCCCTTTTGCACGGCCGCCGTGAGGAGGTACGGGCATGCCCGGGTCGACGAAGGCGATGGCGGCACTGACGGTGGTCGTCCTCGTGGTGGTGACCGCCTACACGGTGACCATAGGCAGCGACGGCTGGCTGTGGTTCGGGTGGGTGCTGCTGGGACTGCTGACGCTGGGCATGTCGGTGGCCGCCCGCAGAACGTGACCGCGCTCGCCGGAACTCGCTAGAACTCGCTAGAACCGGAACAGCGGCCCCTTGGCCGCGTCCAGCGCGCACGCGTTGGGATAGGTCTTGTGCCAGACGACGGGGCGGCCGTTCCAGTCGCCCTCGGCGGTGGCGGTGACCGGGTCGTACTCCCGCGTGCACCGGTGCCCGTCCCCGATCACGGCCCCCGGCTCCCCCTGCGCCCGCCACAGCGCGGCACAGGCCGCGGCCCCGTGCGGATGGGGCCCGTTCTCCTCGGGGCAGGAGAGCTGCACCCCGCGGGTCCAGGTGTTCTGCCCGCCGGAAACGGTCAGGATGAGCCGCCCGTGCTCCGCGTCCCCCACCGCCGCGGCGGGCCAGACGAGCCCCGCGGCACCCCCCAC
>NZ_JAINFC010000007.1 GCF_020740835.1 Streptomyces sp. UNOC14_S4 | reverse complement strand
CCTGTCGTCCCCGCACCTGTCGTCCCCGCACCTGTCGTCCCAGTACGTGCCGACGCAGCACCCGTCGTCCCCGCACCCGTCGCCCGAGCCCCCCGGAGACAGCAGATGGACAGCCAGACCAGCACCCTCCGTCCCTTCGCCATCGACCCCACCGGCAGCGACATCCACGCCGAGGCAGCCCGGATCCGGTCCCGGGGCGCCGCGACGCCCGTGGAGCTTCCTGGCGGAGTGGTGGCGTGGGCAGTGACGTCCCAGCCCCTGCTGAAGAGGCTGCTCACCGACCCCCGCGTCTCCAAGGACCCGCGCCGCCACTGGCCCGCGTGGATCAACGGTGAGATCTCCCCGGAATGGCCCCTGTTCACCTGGGTCGCCGTGCAGAACATGTTCACCGCCTACGGCGACGACCACCGGCGGCTGCGCGCCCTCGTCTCCAGGGCGTTCACCGCCCGCCGCACCGCCGACCTGCGCCCCCGCATCGAACAGATCACCGCGGACCTCCTCGACGGACTCGCCGCCCGCCCGGCCGGCGAGCCCGTCGACCTCCGCGAGGAATTCGCCTACCCCATCCCGATCCAGGTGATCTGCGAGCTCTTCGGCCTCACCGACGAGGACCTGCGCGAGGGGCTGCGCACCTGCGTCGACAGCATCTTCCACACCTCCGCCGACCCCGACGAGGTCACCGCCACCTACGCCCGCACCTACGAGATCCTCGGCGCCCTCGTCGAGGAGAAGCGGGCCCGCCCCGGCGACGACATGACCAGCGTCCTGATCTCCGCGCGCGAGGAGGACGGCTCCCGGCTGAGCGAGCAGGAGCTGATCGACACCCTGCTGCTGGTGATCAGCGCGGGCCACGAGACCACGGTCAACCTCCTCGACAACGCGATTCATCTCCTTCTCGCCAACCCCGGCCAGCTGGCCCTGGTGCGGGACGGCCTGGCCGACTGGGACGACGTGGTCGAGGAGGCGCTGCGCGTGCAGTCGCCCGTCGCCAACCTGCCGCTGCGCTACGCCGCCGAGGACATCGAGCTGGACGGGGGAGTGGTGCTGCGCAAGGGCGACGCCATCCTGGCCGCGTACGCCGCCACGGGCCGCGACCCGGAGGTGCACGGCGCCGACGCGGACCACTTCGCTGTGATGCGTGCCACCAAGGAGCACCTCGCCTTCGGCCACGGCGTCCACTACTGCCTCGGCGCGCCCCTGGCGAAGCTGGAGGCGGCCGTCGCGCTGCCCGCCCTCTTCGCCCGTTTCCCCGCGATGTCGCTGGCGAGCGCCCCGGAAGAACTCCGTCCGGTGGAGTCCTTCATCTCCAACGGCCACCGCTCGCTGCCTGTTCGGCTGCGCCCGTGAGGGCCGCCACTTGAACAGCCCTTTACCTGCCGGGAGCGATCACGTACCGTACGAAGGATCGACTCCCGGTGGGTGGCGGGTGGGCGCACAGGAGAACGAACCCTTACGATCCTCTGCGTGTCCAAATTGACCGACCTGCCGAAACGGATCCTCATCGGCCGGGCGCTGCACAGCAACAAGCTGGGCGAGACCCTTCTCCCCAAACGCATCGCGCTCCCCGTCTTCGCTTCCGACCCGCTCTCCTCCGTGGCGTACGCGCCGGGCGAAGTGCTGCTCGTCCTGTCCGTGGCAGGTGTGTCCGCCTACCACTTCAGCCCCTGGATCGCCGTGGCGGTCGTCGTGCTGATGTTCACGGTGGTCGCCTCGTACCGCCAGAACGTGCACGCCTACCCCAGCGGCGGCGGCGACTACGAGGTCGCCAACGTCAACCTCGGGCCGAAGGCGGGCCTCACCGTCGCCAGCGCCCTGCTCGTCGACTACGTCCTGACCGTCGCGGTCTCCATCGCCTCCGGCATCGAGAACCTCGGCTCCGCGATCCCCTTCGTCGTCGAGCACAAGACGGCCTGCGCCATCGCCGTGATCGTCCTGCTCACGCTGATGAACCTGCGCGGGGTCAAGGAGTCCGGCAAGCTCTTCGCCATCCCGACCTATGTCTTCGTCGGCGGCGTCTTCGTGATGATCGCCTGGGGTGCCTACCGCGGCCTCGTCGCGGGCGACACGATGAAGGCCCCCACCGCGGACTACACGATCAACGCCGAGCACCAGGGACTCGCCGGGTTCGCCCTCGTCTTCCTGCTGCTGCGCGCCTTCTCCTCCGGCTGCGCCGCGCTCACCGGCGTCGAGGCCATCAGCAACGGCGTCCCCGCCTTCCGCAAGCCCAAGAGCAAGAACGCGGCCGCCACCCTCGCCCTCATGGGCGGCCTGGCCGTCACCATGTTCTGCGGCATCATCGGCCTGGCCCTGGCCACCAAGGTCCGCATGGCCGAGAACCCGGCGACCGAGCTGCTGAACAACGGCACGCCCGTCGGTTCCGGCTACACCCAGAACCCGGTGATCTCGCAGGTCGCCGAGGCGGTCTTCGGCAACGGCTCGTTCCTCTTCATCGTGCTGGCCGCCGCCACCGCCCTCGTGCTCTTCCTGGCGGCGAACACCGCGTACAACGGCTTCCCGCTGCTGGGCTCGATCCTCGCGCAGGACCGCTACCTGCCGCGCCAGCTGCACACGCGCGGCGACCGGCTCGCCTTCTCCAACGGCATCGTGCTGCTGGCGGGTGCCGCCGCCGTCCTCACCTACATCTACGGCGCGGACTCCACCAAGCTGATCCAGCTGTACATCGTGGGCGTCTTCGTGTCGTTCACCCTCAGCCAGACCGGCATGGTGCGGCACTGGAACCGCCACCTGCGCACCGAGACCGACCCGGCCAAGCGCCGCCACATGATGCGCTCCCGGGCCATCAACACCTTCGGCGCCTTCCTCACCGGCCTGGTGCTCGTCGTCGTCCTGCTGACGAAGTTCACCCACGGCGCCTGGGTCGCCCTGCTCGGCATGGTGATCTTCTACGCCACGATGACGGCCATCCGGAAGCACTACGACCGGGTCGCCGAGGAGATCGCCATCAGCGAGGAGCCGGGCGACGAGGCCGTGCGCCCCTCCCGGGTGCACTCCATCGTCCTGGTCTCCAAGGTCCACAAGCCGACCCTGCGCGCCCTCAACTACGCCAAGCTGATGCGCTCCGACACCCTGGAAGCCCTCAGCATCAGCGTCGACGCGGCCGAGACCAAGGCGCTGCGGGAGGAGTGGCACCGCCGCTCGATCGACGTCCCGCTGAAGGTCCTCGACTCGCCGTACCGCGAGATCACCCGGCCCGTCATCGACTACGTCAAGAGCCTCCGCAAGGAGAGCCCGCGCGACGCGGTCAGCGTCTACATCCCGGAGTACGTGGTCGGCCACTGGTACGAGCACCTGCTCCACAACCAGAGCGCCCTGCGCCTGAAGGGCCGCCTGCTCTTCACGCCCGGCGTGATGGTGACGAGCGTGCCCTGGCAGCTCGACTCCTCGGAGGCGGCCAAGCGGAGGGCCCGCAAGCGGGCCGAGTGGAGCGCCCCGGGCTCGGTCCGCCGTGGCCCGGCCCCGCAGCCGAAGAAGGAAAAGGCCGCCACCAAGAAGTAAGGCCGCCACGAGGAAGCAGGCGGCGTGAGCAGGCGGCGGCGGGACGTAAACTGAACGTTTGTTGTCGTTCGGTGGCGTTCCCGCCGCCGCCTTATGTTTTGGAGCCGACCAGCATGCAGCACGAGACCGGAGCAACCGGCGTATCGGACGTCTCGCTGGTCGGCCACGAGTACGAGGTCGAGGTCGGCCCGGTCGCCCACGGAGGCCACTGCGTGGCCCGTACGGACTCCGGCCGGGTGCTCTTCGTCCGCCACACCCTCCCCGGTGAGCGTGTGATCGCCCGCGTCACCGAGGGCGAGTCGACCTCCCGCTTCCTGCGCGCCGACGCGGTGGAGATCCTCCAGCCGTCCAAGGATCGCGTCGAGGCGCCCTGCCCGTTCTCCGGCCCCGGCAAGTGCGGCGGCTGCGACTGGCAGCACGCCAAGCCGGGCGCCCAGCGCCGCCTCAAGGGCGAGGTCGTCGCCGAGCAGCTCCAGCGCCTGGCCGGCCTGACGCCCGAGGAGGCCGGCTGGGACGGCACGGTCGTCCCGGCCGAGGGCGACAAGCTCCCCGCGGGCGAGGTCCCGGCCTGGCGCACCCGCGTCCAGTACGCGATCGACGCCGAGGGCCACGCGGGCCTGCGCAAGCACCGCTCGCACGAGGTCCAGCCGATCGATCACTGCATGATCGCCGCGCCCGGCGTCTCCGAGCTGGGCATCGAGAAGCGCGAGTGGCCGCAGATCGCCACGGTCGAGGCGATCGCCGCCTCCGGTTCCGCGGACCGCCAGGTGATCCTGACTCCGAAGCCGGGCGGCCGCCTGCCGATCGTCGAACTCGACAAGCCGGTGTCGGTGCTGCGGATCGGCGAGAAGGACAAGCAGATCCACCGCGTCCACGGCCGCCCCTTCGTCCGCGAGCGCGCGGACGACCGCACCTACCGCGTGGGCGAAGGCGGCTTCTGGCAGGTCCACCCCAAGGCCGCCGACACCCTCGTCAAGGCCGTCATGCAGGGCCTCATGCCCCGCAAGGGCGACATGGCCCTCGACCTCTACTGCGGCGTCGGCCTCTTCGCCGGCGCCCTCGGTGAGCGCGTGGGCGACAAGGGCGCCGTCCTCGGCATCGAATCCGGCAAGCGCGCCGTCGAGGACGCCCGCCACAACCTCCAGGACCTGGACCGCGTCCGCATCGAACAGGGCAAGGTCGAATCGGTCCTCCCGCGCACGGGCATCAAGGAAGCCGACATCATCGTCCTGGACCCGCCGCGGGCGGGCGCGGGCAAGCAGACCGTGCGTCACCTCGCCTCGCTGGGGGCACGGCGCATCGCGTACGTGGCGTGCGACCCGGCGGCGCTGGCGCGGGATCTGAAGTACTTCGCGGAGGAGGGGTACAAGCCGGTGACGCTGCGGGCGTTCGACCTGTTCCCGATGACCCATCACGTTGAGTGCGTCGCGATCCTCAAGCCCACGGGAAACCGCGTCTGACCTGCGGTTTTACCTGGTGTGCATGATGTGCGCTATGGGCGTTAGGGGCGAAATTCTGACGCTGAAATGACGCTCGTGACGCTCTCCTGACGCTCGTGTGACGCTCGTCGGGAGGGTGGCCAGAGGGCACAAAACCGCCCGTCGACTGGGCTTCGAGTCCGGTCGGCGGGCGGTTGTGTCGGGCAGGGCGAAGGGCCTGCACAGGGTGCACGACGCTGTTCCCGAAGTCCTTTGACGTGCGCTCACGCCTCCGGAAACGATCCTGTCCTCGCGGATCGTTGTGACCCGCGAGGGCAAGGGGGACGGGTGTCGAGTCTGAGGTTGTTCAATGTCGCGGGTGGTGGCGCGGCAGAGGTGGTATCGGCCACGGCGGTGCGGCGAACTGTTCGTACGCGTCGACGGTCGCTTCCTCGACCATGGCGTCGAGTTCCGCGGTGGTGAGTCTCATCGCCCGTGCCGCCTCTGTGCGCGCAGGAGTTGGGCCAGGCGGGCGCCGACCGGGGTGACGCTGGGCAGGGGCTCGTGGTCGTAGTGGCTCTTCTTGCGGCGGCGCAGCAGCTCCTCCCCGTCCCGCTCCCAGCTGAACGCGGGCTTGCGTAGGAGTGCGCGGAAGACGGCGTCGGCGTTCTCGGGATGCCGCTGGATCAGGCGGCGGATGGCCATGGGAGAGACGGAGCCGTCGTTCAGGTACTCCCGCAACTGCGCCAGGTAAGTTCGGTCGCGGACCAGGGACGGATCGGCGAACAGCGCGTCGAGCCGACCGAAGTCGGCGTAGTAGCAGATGCCTTCGGTCTCGTCACAGATGACGGCGATGGTGTCCGCGTCGAGGAGTTCTTCGGGCAGGGCGCTGAGTTCGTCGAGGGAGGGGACGCCGCTCCTCGCCTCCGCGGCGGCCTTGCCCTTGAGTTCGGCGAGGGCTTTGTCCTGCCGGTGGCGGTGGTACTCCCGCAGTCGGTCCTGTGTTTCGCCGGGGTCCAGGATGAGCAGATCGGTGCCGAACAACTCGATGAAGTCGGCGCGGGCCTCAGCCTGCATCTCCCAGCCCTTGCGCAGCATCTCGGGGTTGCGGCGCAGCAGTTGTGGATTGGCGGTGAGAGTCTGGACGGCGGCCTGCGCCAACTTCTTACCATCGCTCGGCCGGTAGGTGGCGAGATTGCCGCTGACCAGCCAGGCGTCGGTGTCGGGGTGGACGGGCACGATGCGGGCGGCGACGAACATCCCCTTACGGAGCTTGCCCAGGGCGCGCCGCCCCATGTTGGAGTGGACCCGGTAGACGAGATCGTCGAGGAGGTTGTGCAGTGTGGCGGCGTTGGGGTCGAGGCTCTGTACCTCGAAGATCCCCTCGACCACGTCGCGCCAGCCGAGCAGCATCGCACGCTCGTCCTCCGGCAGCGGCGGCCGGCGCTGGGCCACGAACCGCTCGACCACCGTGGAGCCGTTCGCCAATCGGTATTGCAGCGCGAAGTGGTCGATCGTCTCGATGACGGTCGCCTCATCGAGGAAGCCGAGCCGGTCCGCTGCCTCGTCGAGCCGGGCATCCAGCCGCCTCGCGAAGTACGGACTCTGCGCGAAGGCCACCAGCTCGCTCTTGAGATCCCCGCTCCGTGCCACCAGCATGTCGATTTTAGGGAGAACCATGGGGGAGTCGCCTTTTTCCACTTCTTCCTACTGCTCCACTTCTTCTTGCCTGCTCTTTCGGGTTCTGTCGCTGCCGGGAGGCGTTCCTTGGGGTGCGTGCGCCCCTGGCTGCGACATGTGTCAGGAGCTGGACGGCCGTGGTCGGCCCGTGAGCTGCCGGGCGAGCCGTTCGGCGTTGAGGGCGCGCACGGCGGCGTCGACGGCATCGTGGTCGGTGAGGTCGACGCCCCGTGCGGCGAGGGCGGCGGAGAACTGCTTGGCCGGGCCCCATGCCGCCTCGTCGTCGAAGACCGCGCGGAAGGCGGGCACATGGGTGTCGACCGCGGAGACGACGGGAGCGATCCACGGCGCCTCGACGCCGCGTTCGGTGAGCGCGAAAGTCACCCATTGCTTCAAGGCGTCGGGCAGGAATGCGCGGTGCTCCTGATCGAGTACGGCCTTGCGCGGCAGCCAGTCCTTCAGGAAGACGGCGACCTGGCCGGGACTCCAGCACAGTGGCCCGCGACTCAGGCAGTTCTCCCCGTAGTCAAGGAACAGCTCGCCCAGAGACCGGACGGTGCCGACCTCTTTCGCTGCGCCGGTGCGGGAAGCTGTGAACACGTTCAGCAAACGGGCCCGTTCAGCCTCCTCCAGCGGCTGCTGCCCGGGCCGGTCCGGCAGGCGGTCTCGGCAGCGCGCCCAGGCCAGCGACCGCAGGGCGACGACGTCCTCGTCGTCCTGGCGGGGCCAGGTCATGTCCGTCAGACGCAGGGCCGCGGCGAGATCCGCGAGGACATCGTCGACGTTCTGTCCGGCCAACGGCATCGGTACCTCGCCCGTCTCCCGTGCCTCCTCCCAGGCGGTGACGGCCTCCGGAGCCAGCAGCGCCAGCTTGTCGACCAGCGTGCCGCCGACCTCGCCGATCTGCGCCATCAGCGTGTGTGGGACCGGACCGTCGTACTCGATGAACAGCACCCGCTCGCTGTCCCATACGTCCTCCGCGCACCAGGCTCGCACCGGGCGGTGCGGTGCGGCTCCGTGCCAGGCGGGCAGCGGCTGGGAGTCGGCGAGGATCTCCACCGTCCCGTGGAGCAGGGAGCGGCTGCCGGGCGGGCCGACCCGCTCCAGGGCGCCCACGGCGGCGAGGCCGTGCGGGGACGGTGTCGTCGAGGCCCGTCGCACCACCTCAAGACATAGCGTGTGCTCCGGCTCGCGCTCCGTCATCCCTGCGGTCAGCCACGCCTCTCCCAGGAGCCCGCTTGCCCACGCCTCCACGGCGAGGATGTCCTTGTCTCCCAGGCATAGCGTTCGGGCCTCCCGCAAGGCACGGTCCGACAGCCGCAGGGGGCGCGGTGAACGGCGTACGGGCTTCCTGGCACTGCCCGGCTTGCGGCGGCCACGACTCTTCGGCATGCCTGGAAGCATGGCAGAGCAGAGCAGGATGCGGGCCGGGTGGCGGAGGACAGCGTCGCCACGGTGAATGGTCGGGGCCAGCCGTGCCAAGAGCGCGCCAGCCGACGCCGATATACATCAGCTTGGTACATGGGTTAATCTTGGTACATGTCGATGAAGCGAACCAACGTCTACGCCGATCCGGAAGATCTCGCGATCATCAAGGAAGCGGCCAAGCGTCGTGGCATCAGTGAGGCCGAGATCATCCGGCAGGGTATTCACCTCGCTGCCATGGCCAACCGGGTCTGGGACGAGCCGCTGTTCTCCCGGACCTTCGAGGGTTCGGGGCGCACTCCCTCCAAGGCCGAGGTCCGTGACGCGGTCGCGGATGCGGTTCAGCGGGAGACGGGGACCGCTGCGTGATCATCGTTGTGGCCGACACGTCCGGCCTGCTGGCCGCGCTCGACTCCACGCACCCCGAGCATCAGGCGGCGAACGAGGCGATCATGGTGGCGGGATTGCTCGTCCTGTCGCCGCTGTTGCTCGCGGAGATCGACCATGTCGCCACCCGTGAACTCGGCCGCGAGGCCGCGGTCAGTGCGGTCGACGACATTCGACACTGGATGCGCCGGGGGCGTATCTCGGTACCGGAGATCACGGAGGACCACCTGGGGGTCGCGCAGTCCGTCCGCGCCCGCTACTCGGGCCTGGACCTCGACCTGGCGGACGCAGTGAACGTTGCGCTGGCCGCGGACTTCGACACCGATGCCATCCTCACCCTCGACCGCCGGGACTTCCGCGCGGTACGCCCGCTCGGCCGCTACAAGGCATTCCGGGTCCTCCCTGACGACCTCCCGCTCTGACGTGGACCCCGCCAGTACGGTCGGCGATATGACCCACGGAAGGTCGGCGGAACGCCCCCTTGCACAGGGGAGCGTCGCGCAGGTGTCCGTAGCGCCCACGCCGCACGTAATGCACACTGCCGGTCAGTGCGATGCTCGCGCAGCAGGCTCCTGACCTGCGGTTTCTTTCCACATGTTTTCCATCTGCCGCTTCCCGATGACCCATCACGTCGAGTGCGTCGCGATCCTTAAGCCTGCCGCAAAGGGCCTCTGACCTGCGGTTTTACCTGGCGTGCATTATGTGCGCTATGGGCGGTAGGGGCGAAATTCTGACGCTGAAATGACGCTCGTGACGCTCTCCTGACGCTCGTGTGACGCTCGTCGGGAGGGTAGCCAGAGGGCACAAAACCGCCCGTCGACTGGGCTTTGAGTCCGGTTGGCGGGCGGTTGTGTTGGGCAGGGCGAAGGGCCTGCCCAGGGTGCACGACGCTGTTCCCGAAGTCCTTTGACGTGCGCTCACGCCTCCGGAAACAATCCTGTCCTCGCGGATCGTTGTGACCTGCGAGGGCAAGGGGGACGGGTGTCGAGTCTGAGGTTGTTCAACATCGCGGGTGGTGGCGCGGCAGAGGTGGTATCGGCCGCGGCGGTGCGTGAGTGGCATCTGCAGGAGCTGGTCGAGAGGAACATGGAGGCGCTGTTGGGCGTGCGCTTCCTTGCGAGCGAGTACAGCACTGGACCGCTGCACGGCGGACGGATCGACTCGCTGGGCCTGGACGAGAACGGTTCGCCCGTGATCGTGGAATACAAGCGCGGCCAGAGCGCAGGTGTAGTCCCGCAGGGCCTTTTCTACCTTTCCTGGCTGACCGACCACCGGGCCGAGTTCCAGCTCCTGGTCCGCGAACACCTCGGGGCAGCGGCGGCGGATCAGGTGCTGTGGAGCGCGCCAAGGCTGATCTGCGTCGCGGAGAGCTTCACCCGGTACGACGTCCACGCCGTCCGCGAGATCCAGCGCAACATCGACCTCGTCCGCTACCGCTACTTCGGCCACGAGCTGCTCGCCCTGGAGACGGTCGTCTCCGTAACGCCGTCGGCCAAGGAGCGGCGCACCGTGCGCAAGCGAGAACGCGCCGCCACGACGATCGCGCAGCCCTGTGCCGCCGACGAACCACTGGACGAGCTGCGATCGGCCCTGGACGACGTCTTGGTGTCGCTCGGCGATGACGTGACACAGGTGGAGCGCAAGCAGTACCTCGCCTACCGGCGGCTGAAGAACTTCGCCTGCGTCGGCCGCACGCAGCAGCGCGAGGTCGTCGTCTACCTCAAGGCGGACCCGGACACGGTCGACCTCGTCCCCGGCTTCACCCGGGACGTACGGGAGATCGGCCACCACGGCACGGGGGCGCTGGAAGTGCGCCTGCGATCCGAGGCGGATCTGCAGCGCGCCGGCGATCTGTTCCGGCTGAGCTACGAGGCTGCGTAGGGCCAGGCTCACCGGCAACATGAGGTCCGTCGCAGCGGGGAGAAGCGAGGTGCCCGAGGAGATTCGGGTGTCTGAAGTTGAGGGAGCGGCGTGACATGTCCTTTCAGCCGGAGGGACAGGGGCTGGCGGTGGATAGCCCATGATCCGGCTGGGAGCCGGTTTGGTGAACCGGGAAATCAACGCTATACGCGGAGGCGCCGCTGCTGCGCTCTGTGGCCTGGTTGTGCAACGCGAGATTTTGGCAGAGAGGTACCTTCCAGGCTCTCCTGGAAGCGCACTTGACTGTGCTGGTGCTCGTGGTGTCAGTCCTGATGATCCGCTGGAATGCCCGAGTACGCAGGACTGCTGCCCCGTTGTTGATTGCGAACGCGCGACTGGGAACACGCCCTCGCACGAACCCGGCTGAGCTGCTGCTACTCGGGCGTCGAGGACTCAGCGGCCTCTGCCATCGCTGAGGGCACGGTGTCCAACGGAGGGTTCTTCGACCGAACTTGCTCTCGGAACCAGGACGCGGTTTGCCGGAACTCTTCGCGAGTGACTTCGTCCAGCAGTCTCTCCAGAGGGAAGCTCGGGCGGCGGCCTGTGGTCAAAGGGATTCCTGCCACTGAACTCATGCGAGCCAACAGCTCGTCACGCAGGGCTTCGTCGCGGAAGAGCTTCTCTTGTGCGGGGGTAGAAAAATCGAACACGACCTTGGTTCGGATCCGATGGTTCGGATAGACGGCGATCCATGCCAGCCAGACGTAGCTGTTGCCATCGGCGTAGGGTGCGCGGAGGGTGCATGTGGCGGAGCCGTTCTCGGTGGTGGTGTACCAGGGGGCACCACCTCGGCTTTCCCAGGTGCTGATGAGGTCTCGTACGACCTGAAGCTGCTCGGGGCCGCCGTGTTGTTCCAACGCGCTCCAGAAGATGTCCGGCTCTTTGCCGCGCCTGATTGCGGGACGGCGAACAACGGTGTCGGATACGGCTCCATAAGCGCGTGGGGAGAGCATCGTGAGACTGCCCGGGCTGCGGAATCGGGGCAGGGCGATAGCTGCGACGCTGGTGGTCTTCAATGCGCCGCTCAGGAATTCAACGATGGCGCGTAGTTCATCCGGAATGTGGTCCGCGACGAACAGCAGGCGCATGTTCCCTCTCTGGAGGTTCTGGCGTACTTCTCGCCAGAAGATGTCCGGGTCGCGCCCGGGCAGGAGATCCTCATACGCTTGCTCTGGTTCGAGGCCACGGGATCGCCAAGTGTGCTCGAAGTTGTCGCGGAGTGTTTGTTCGGTCCAGTACCGAGCTCCGTTGGCGGCATAGTCGAGCATCTGCCCTACGACTTCGCGACGTATGCGGGTGTCGTTGGCCCGCTTGACCTCGACGAGGGTAGGCAGTGCGTCCACGTCGACGAAGAGGTGGTCAAGGCTCAAACCCCTGGGACTCTCCTCGCTGAGGGGCGTGGGCATCTCCCTCCGCACAAGGACCAGGCTGGGGGAGTCTATGAGAGGGCCACAGGCCAGGACCTGTGGATGGTCGGCTATCAGATCCTGGAGCTCTGCCTCGCTTTCATAGGGTGTGTGCTCCATGCGCGAGACGCCTCCGTTGAGCAGGTAAACAGGGTCGGCGGTCACAATTCCCCCTCGGGATGTCAGATGTGTAGCCCCGGCCAGGGCAACGCATGCTGTGCAACTCCGGTGATCGTGTCACGAGGCTCTGACATCGCTGCTTCGACGCAGCCGTACCAGAGGGCCCGACGCCTGGCCGTGATGAATCAAGCCCAACCGGTGGTGTGCTATTACGAGGAGGAGCTGATCGTCTTGAGCGAGCTGCTCAGGCAGGGAAGCCGTCGGCGGGCCGGTCGCCATGGCGAGTGGGGACGTGGGCCAGCGGGTGCCTTGACTGCCCGTAGTTGGGGAAGACGTCCCGCTGGCCGTGGTTGTCACGAGGGCCCTGCGCTGTCAGTTGTGCTGGCTGTCGGCGCTCCGTCGGGCGCTGTGTTCGCGGTGGGGCTGCGGTGCCTCTGCAGGGCCTTGAGCCCGGGGAGCGCGAGGACGGGTATCAGAATGGCCGAGACGGGTTCGGGGAAGTCCACCCAGTTGACCAGGAGGGCGATAGCCGTCAGATAAGCAGTGAACAGCGCATAGGAGGCGACGGTCCTCACCGCGAAGGCAGGCCGTGGAATGGGGCCGTTCCAACCGGGATCTGAAGAAAGCAGGGCCTCATCTGCAACGCGCATGTCAGGCGGAGATGAGGGAGCCTTCACCGCATGAGTGACCACGGACGCCAAGATACGGGAGAGCTCATTCAGTGCGGTTGCGTCGTTGCGCAAAAACCTGATCTTCGCTGCTTGGACATTCTTGATGACCAGTTCCGCATCCGTGCGTGCCTGATTGCGTAGTTCGGGGTCGCTCGTCTTGGGCACGTACTCGGCCTGACGAGCTAGCGCGGCGCAGAACGCTTCAATTGCCGGAGCGATCACGTCGGGGTCCTGACCGCCGGCAAAATCGGGAGCGGGGCCGTGACAGGCATCCAGCGCGTAAAGAGCGAGGTGCACGGTGTGCTGGGTGGGCTCGGATTCCTCGTAGCGACGCCAGTCGTAGGTGCCGAAGCCGATGGCGGCCGCGGTCACGAGCCAGATACCGACGGTGGTGGTCCAGTGTGCCCCTGGAGGATCGCCGATGAGCAGGGTGAACCAGGCCGCGAGCGCCAGGAGCCCAGGCGGCATCCAGGACATGACGACGCATGTCGTTGCGAACTCGCGTGTCCGCACCAATGTTTCGAGACGGCCCCAGCTCGCCTCCAGGTCTCCAGAAGGCGCATTGCCGGGCCTGGCCAGGAGGACCCGTGCTCGCGCAATGCGGGCGGGGGCTGGTGACTCTGCCCAGCGTCGTAGGAGAGGCAGCTTGAGCAGAGTCCCTTGGGGTTGGCGGTTCCGCGCGTACCACTGCGGGCCGATGAAGGGCATGCGCAGCCCGATATATATCGCCCCGGCCAAGACGCAGTCGCTGATGATCGCGTTCCTCATGATTGCCCATCATGGGGGACACCACTGACATCCCGTTCTTGCATACAGGAACAGGTCGCTTGGCCCGCCAGCAGAGCCAGCTCCTCGCCATGGCTGTCTCTGCCCGTTGGTCCGCAGTGGTGCCGAGCGCCGGCCTGGCCGACGGTCAGCTGCCCTCAGCCCAGGCGGCATGCGCAGCCAGTGCCGGGTCGTAGCCAACGGACTGGGACAGTACGAGCTGGTCAGTACCGGAAGCTCGACTGTTCCTTTCCGATATAGATCATCACTGGTCTAATGACTTCTCCGCCATCCACCGGGTGCAGTTCGAGGTCAAGATCCCGAACTGCAGCGATGGACCACACCATATCCTCGGGAAAGTTCATGGCTCTGGCTTCTTCTTGGGCCTCGAACAGCGTGCTGAGCGAGTCCCACTCGCCGGATGGTTCAAACCGGCACCTGAACCATGGCTGGTCAATCTCCAGGAGGAAGAGGGTACCGACGAGCGCAGCTCCATGCTTTACCTGCCAGGCTGCTTCCTGCTGCTTCTTGCGCTGCGTTCGTCGCCACACGCTCATCGACACCCTTTCCCGCCTACAGTCCTCGTCTGATGTCCCTGAGGATTTTCTCCAGGCTGGTTCCCGGCTTCCAGTACTTCAGAATACTCCCGTGCTGGATTTCGAACTTCACGAGAAGCTCTCTGTCCCGAAATGCTGTCTCGCCCAAGTCCAGTCCCAGTGCCTTGATGTGGTCAGGGACGTGAAGATGCTGTGCTACGTCCGCCATTTCTGAATCTACGCTGTTCAAGTCGACGGCAACGTATCCGTCACTGCCTGCCCCCGGCCTCGGACCGCCTTCCCCGTAACGGTTGTACATGACCTCTGGGTCTCTTGTCAGGGAGATCCAAGGGGAGTTGTTGGCCTCCATGACGTGCTGCCAGGGCTCTACATCCGGGTTCGATCCTGGTCGGCTGATCCCTTTCGGGCTCTCTCCGGGACGCAGGGCTCGGTAGCCGACATTCGCGCGCTCGCCGTTGCTGCCGAAGAGTCCCTTGAGCCAGCGGGATGCGGGGCCGAGAAGGCTGCTGCTTCCGCCTCCTGCCGCTCCGAGGATGAGGTCCCATGGGTCGGCAGGTCGGCAGGCGGTTGTGTTGAGCGCCCATGAGTATCCGGCGCCGAGTGCGGCGTTGACCGCGCCGGACGTGGCGATGCCGCGGGCTCCGGTGAGGCCGAGGGTGCGGGCGGCGAGGTTGCCGGTGCCGGGCATGAGCAGGCCGGCGATTCCTCCGGTGAGGGCTCCCTTGCCGCTGGTCTTGGCGAGGCCGCCGAGGGAGAACTGGCCGTCGTTGCGGTGTTTCCAGGTGTAGCTGCCACCTTCGATCAGGGCGCCGAAGGCGGCACCTATGCCGGCGGAGACGCATGTGGGGCAGCGGCCGGACGGGTCGGTCTGACTGGTGGGCTGGTTGTCGGCGTATGCGTAGTCCGCCACGTAGGGTTCGGACTGGCTGCGGGAGACTGGGTCGCGGCTGAGGAACCGTCCCTGGTCGGGTGCGTAGGAGCGGGCACGCAGGTTGTATCCGAGCGTGCTGGAGGTGGGTTCCTTGTACTGGCCGGTGTAGGTGAAGGGGTTGCTGGGCGGGTTGCTGGTGAGCTTGTCCGCGGTCAGGTTGCCGAAGCCGTCGTAGCGGTAGCGGTACTGGTTGGTGCCCTTGCCGTCGGTGAGCTCGGTGACCGATCCCAGGCCGTCGTGGTGGTAGTAGAAGGCGGCTGTGCCTTGGAGTGTCGACTCGATCTGGCCGACTGGGTTGTAGGCGTAGTTGCCGATCACGCCTCCGGAGCCGTTGGTCTCGGTGGCGACCTGGGGCAGGGGGCTGTTGATGTCCCACTGAGTGGTGCGTTGCAGGGTTCCGGCTTTGGAGGCGGTGGTGCGGTTGCCGTCGGCGTCGTAGGTGAAGGCGAAGGTGTTGCCGCCTGCTTCTTTGAGGGTGGTCAGGCGGTTGGCGGCATCGTAGGCGGCGGTGTCAGGGCCGATGCCGGTCTGGTTGCCGTCGGCGTCGTAGGCGAAGGTACGGGTGCCTGATCCGGCGGCGGCGCTGGTGAGCTGGTCGGCGGAGTCGTAGGTGTAGGTGGTGCTGGCGCTGCCGACCGTCTGGGTGGTCCGGTTTCCGGCCTTGTCGTAGGTGTAGGCGATATCGGGGCCGGGCTTGGGACATGTCTCGGCTCTTGCCGAGGCGAGGCACTCCGTCAGGAGTCGGCCCGCCGGGTCGTAGGTGTAGTACTGCGAGGTGTCGGCCTGGCCTGCCCGGGTGGCGTCGATGCGGGTGGGCTGCCCGGTGGCGTTCAGGGCGAGCTGCCAGTTCGCGAGGGTTGCTCCGGCCTTGGTGCTGCCGATGGCGGTCAGGCGGCCGGCCGCGTCGTAGCTGCGCTTCTCCACATGCCCGTTGCCGGTGGGGAGCGTGGTGCTGGTCAGGTTGCCAGCCGCGTCGTAGTCATAGTTGGTGGTGCCGCCCGGGTTGGCCTGAGCGGTCTGGCGTCCGTCGGCGTCGTACTTGTAAGTGACCCGTGTGCCAGCTGCGGCGCCGGTAGGCACGGTCACCTTGCTCTTGAGACGCCCTGCGTCGTCGTAGTCGTAGGTGAACCCACCCTTGCCACTGTCGGGGGTCACAGCAGCAAGGCGTCCGACAGGGGTGTAGGTGAGGGTGCGCGACCCGGTTCCGTCGCTGACGTTGGTGATGTGGTCGGCGGCGTCGTAGGTGTACGTGACCTTGGGGGTGGCGTCCGAGTAGGCCAGGCCGCTGAGCAGACCACGGGAGTTGTAGGAGGCCGTCGTCGTAATGCCCCGCGCGTTGCGGACGGAGGTCTGGTTGCCATCGGGGTCATAGGTGTAGGCGACGCTCCGTTTGAGTGGGTCTGTGGTGCCGATCAGACGGCTGTTCCTGTCATAGGTGTAGGTCGCCGTGTGCCCGTTCGCATCGGTGCGCGTCGTCACATTGCCGAGTACGTCGTGGTCGTACGCCGTCGCCCCGCCGTCTGGGCCAGTCACCTTGGTCAGCCGGTTCAGCGCGTCGTACTCGAAGCTTTTGCGATTGCCGAGCGGGTCGGTGCTCGAGACGACGTTGTTCAGCGCGTCGTAGGAACTCTTCGTCACGTTCCCGAGCGGGTCAGTCTGGCTGACCGGGTTCCCCGCCGTGTCGTAGGCGGTGCTCCAGGTGTAGGCGGCCGGGTCCGCGCCGGTCACGTTGCCGCGGGGATCGACCGTTGCTGACAGGCGGCCGTTGTCGTCGTACCGGTAGGTCGTCTTGTAGCCCAACGGCGTCGTCTGGGAGATCCGGTTGCCATCAGCGTCGTATGCGAAGGTGGCGGTGTTTCTGTTGGGGTCCTTGATCCCAGTGAGTCGACTGTTGGCGTCAAAGGTGTATGCGGTGATTTTCCCTGAGGCGTCGGTGGTTTGAACTGTGTTCCCGACCGCGTCGTACTTGACCTTGCTGGAATTTCCCAGCGGGTCAGTGAGGGTGACGGGACGGTATTCGACGTCGTACTCGGTGGCAGCCGTGCCACCTGACGGATTGGTGACTGTGAGCTGGTTGCCGACCTGGTCGTAGCCGTATTTCCATGTGTAGTCGGCCGCGTTGCTTCCGTCCGAATTGCCCCGAGGCGTGGTCATCGCGAGCAGGCGGCCGGCTTTGTCGTAGGCGTACGTGGTCTTGGCACCCGTGGCGTCGACGCTGGCGGAGAGGTTGCCCATGGCGTCGTAGGACCGTGTCGAGACGTTACCGGCCGCATCTTTGAACGCTGTCAGCCTGTTCGCCGCGTCGTAGGTATAGGTGGAGGTATTGCCGGCGCTGTCGGTGACAGAGGTCAGGTTCCCGACCGCGTCATAGACGTACCGGGTGACACCGCCTGTACTTCCGGCAGACATCGGGGGGCTGGTGACGGACGCTACACGGTCCGCGTCGTCGTATGTGTAGGTGGTCGTGAATTTCGCGGGATCTGCGTCGGAGGCGTTACCCCGGGGGTCGGTAACCGTGAGCAGGCGACCGGAGCCGTCGAACGTGCGCGTGGTCTTGCTGCTGTCGGCAGCAGTAAGCGAGACCTGGTTGCCCGCGGCGTCATAGGCGTAGCGCGTCACCTTGGCCAGCGGTGACGTGACGGTCTCCGGTAACCCGGCGGGGGTGTAGGTGAACTTCGCCGTGTTACCCAGAGCGTCTTTGACGGAAGTCAGCAGGTTCCCCGAGTCGTATTCATACGCAGTGGCGTGGGATCCGGCATCCGTGGCCTTGGTGACGTTCCCGTTCCCGTCGTACGTGTACTGCTCAGTCGAACCGCCGGCTGTGGTCTTCTTTGTGAGATACCCCGAACCGTCATACCCGAATGTGGTTCGATTTCCCAGCGCATCAGTAACGTACGAGATATTGACGAGACCGTCGTAGTTGTAGGAAGTCTTGTTTCCGAAAGGGTCGTATTGGGCGGTGAGGATGTTTGACGAGTAGATGTCGGACCAAACGCCCCCGTCGGGTGTCGTGGTATCGGTTTCGCCGCTCTTGTACGAGTAGGACGTCACTTCACCTACGGCACTTTTCTGCGAGATTACGCGACCCTGTGCGTCGTAGGAATTCCGGATCGGGTAGTTTCCGTTTGCATCCTTGACTGCATCCAGGTGCCCTTGACTGTCATAGCCGTAGACAGTCTTTGACTTGTCGGTTGCGGTAACAGTTGTCAGCCGCCCGTCAGTGTAGTCGTAATCGACGTGTCGGCCATTGGTCAGTTTTAATTGAGTCAGCAGATCGCCGGAGTATGTTGCTGTGGAAGTTCTTCCAGCGGAATCCGTGGCCGACGTGAGATGGCGGCCTGTATAGGTGAATCTTATTCCTTGGCCCGATCGGTTCTTGGATGCTGTGAGGCGCCCGTCCGAATCGAATGAAAGGGTACGCTGCTGTGGTGTGGACAGCGAGTACGACCCGTCGGTCAGCCTCTTCAATGTTGACCGTGTGGTGACGGGGCCAGTGAATGACCCGTCAGAGCCTTTGTGGTATAGATATTTCGAGCCGCTCTCGGCGGTGAAGGTGACATCGCCGTTGTCCTCCGACTTGAGCGATGAATCCCATGGGGCGGCCCAGCCTTGTCCGAATGACCCGGCATTCATGTTATTCGACGAGTATCGACGGGTGATATCGAACCCACCGCCAGGAGATTTCTGTAGTATGTCGTTGAATGAGTTGGCGAAGGCGCCGGTTGCCGCATTTATTGAGCCGCGCGTCATTTGTGGCTGAGCGAATCCTGTGGAGGATGAGCGGCAGTCTGTAGCGCAGCCGTAAGTCTGATCGTCGGGGATTCCCTGGACGGCGTACATGTTTACGTAGAGGCTTCCGGAGTTTTCTCCATCCGGGCTGTCGGTAACAGTTCCGGTAGCCCATACGTTGAATGCGGGCAGGCCGGGATTTCCTGCTTGAGTGCAATCTGGATCGACGGGCGCGTCAAGCGTGACGATAGGGTCATCGGTCCCTGGGTTAAGGGCTGAGAAGGTGCTGGAATGCGTCGTTACGACTTGGTTCAAATCGTAGCGATGTTCCACGGAGCCGCATCGGGTGCCCCATGTGACCTTGACTTTATGCAGAGTGTCGACCCATTGGCCGTTCACCGTTTTGTTGTCAGAGTTCTGCATGACGGTTGCGACGGCGACTTTCTCCCCCGGGAAGACCTGCCCGGTAAGAGCACCACCTTTGTGGCCTGGCCTCGCATCGAGCACCGCCCTGTACGAGCCTTCAGAGCCGACAACGCGCAAGTCAGCAGGGACTCCCCAGGGAGGGTTGGAGCCGGAAGCCGACTGCTCAGTGGCATTCCCCGCGGCCTTCCGGGCGGCATTGTGGGCCGCAGCCGCCGCCTTTTCGGCTTCAGCTGCGGTTCCCCGCTGTGAGCGGTCCGCCGCTGAGGTTGGTTCCTTGAATCGCTCCCGCTGTACCTGCGCACGCCGCTGATCGAGCGTCATGGCTCTTTGCGCTTGGGCTGGCTTGGGTCTCTCGCGCCCGACAGGTAGGGAAGTGACGTTCGAGTTCCGGTAGCGTGGAAGCGCGGAGGCCGTGCCGGTCAGCAGTACAGCCCAAACTACAGCGAGACACAGCAGGATTCGGATACGATCCGAGCGGCCAGGCAGCACAGCGCCCTCCCCAAGATAAAGCCTGTGTGACCTGCGCAGGGGCAAATCACTGAGTGTGAACGGTCGATCAAATACGTTGTTCAGTTCGTCTTTACGCTGATTCACGTCTTGCCGGGTCCGGGTAACTCTCCTTATGTGAGGCGCTATATCGGCCTCGTTGTCCGCCCGCCCCTGCTACCCGTCGATGGCAGGCAGTCCTCCGGGTCGCGTTGGGTTCAGTCGATACCGTCGATCAGGGCCGTGCCACGCAAACGATCAGGTCTGAGTCCCCGCCCCTCGGAATCAAGGACAGTGGCCTTCTGTCACACAGTCGCCCCCGGCGCTGCCGCTACCTTTCGCGGACTTGATTTTCACAAAAACAACACAGGCCACAAGGGATTCTCATCTTTCTGGCCGGAAGTAATCGCCGATCCCACTTCTCGATCTTGTAGAGGTTTTAGCTGCAGACCGTGGCAACCGGAGTGCGCCCATGCATGGGAAGCGGCTGGTGCCACGAGCAGCCCTCCTGAGAGGGGAACCGGGCTCCTGGCAGAGACTGCTGACGATGATCTACCGGAATTAGCAGTTATTTGCTATTTTGCCCCAGCGTCTCACGATGGCTGGTTATGCCTGGTGCGGTGTTCCTCGAAGCCGCCAATGTCGAGGAGGGGCAGGAGCAACCGGAAGAGTTCTGGCGTGCACGGCTCGTGAACAGGGCTTGGTTCCTGACCCCGGCCGGTGAACATCCAGTTGGGATCGCGGCAGATGTTCCATCGGCCGCACAGACCCCGGACGGGCGGCAGTTCGACGCGAAGTGGGTCATCCCGGCATGGCGAGGGCAGGGAGTTGGAGGCCGGAGTGGCGCCCCGATGGACTCTTGCAGGGACGGGGCTGCGGTTGTTGCTGAGGGTCGGCGGGCCGCGCGTTGTTCAGGCGCTCCATTCCACCCGTACCGGTTCGCGGGCCACGGCGAGGGCGCCATCGAAGTCGGCGAGGCGTTCGGCGAGGGTGGTGGTGGCGATGCGGGGAGGGAGGGCCACCGAGAACTTCAGGCCGCGGACGGCTCGCGGGTCGACGGTGGGCAGGGTGAGGGAGTCGGGGAGTTCGGCACGGGCCGTCTTCCAGTCGGCGGGGGAGAGGTCCTGGCGGAGCCGGACATGGGTGTCGGTTGGGCGCTGCACAGGGTCGGCGAGGTTGCCGAGGGAGGCGGCGAGGGTGGCGTTGGCGCGGTAGCCGGCCCAGGTCCACCAGCGGGCGGCGTCCGCGTCGTGGACCAGCAGAGTGCCTGCTGGGTGTACTTCGTGGGGTGCGCGGTCCATGCGGAGTTCGGCGAGGGCGGCGGTGGCGCGGCGGGTGAGGCGTACGTCGGGGTCGGTGCCGAGGAGGACGTCGCGCATGGCACGGGTGAGGACGTACGACAGGCCGCGGACTTCGCTGCCCTGCCATTTGGCGATGCCACCGTCCTCAACGGGTTCCACGAAGGCACGGCGTCGGGCCCAGTCGATGAAGGTGACCTGCCAGCTGCGGCCGGCCAGGAGCAGGCGGCGCGGGCCCTGGCGTTCCTCCGTGAGGACGGTGGGATCGGTGGTGCCGATCTCGGTGCGTCCGGCGAGCACGGTGAATTCGGGGGGTGCGGTGAAGGAGGCGGTCAGCTCCATGAAGTGCCGGCGGCCGAAGTGCTTCTCGGCCTCGGGGCCGATGAACAGCATGCCGCCGTCGCTGTCGAGGAAGCCGCCTGCGACCAGGTGGGACAGGATGGGCACGGCGGACCGGTCGAATGGTGTGAGGCCGTTCCACTGCTCGGGCCACAGACGGTCTCCGATGCGGTGTTCCTGCAGGGTGACGGCAAAGAGTTGCTGTGCGACAAGGTGGCGGGGTGAGGGCGGCGGGGTGACGGGTTCCACCCAGCCGCGGGCCCACAGGGTGAGCAGGCCGGCGGCTTGGAGCAGGGTGTCGGGCCGGGTGGCGAGGAACAGGCAGTTGCGGGAGGTCCCGGTGCGGCGCCCGGTGCGGCCGATGCGCTGCAGGAAGGAGGCCACGGTGCTGGGTGAGTCGATCTGGATGACGCGGTCGAGGTCACCGACGTCGATGCCGAGTTCGAGAGTGGAGGTGGAGACGATGACGCAGTCGCGGGCTTCGGCGAATGCCTGCTCGGAGCGTGCGCGCTCGTCGGTGGAGAGCGAGGCGTGGGAGAGGAACACCGTGACGTCGCGGGCGCGCAGTGCCGCACCGAGTTCTTCCACCTGCTTGCGGGAGTCGCAGAAGACGAGCCGTTTCTCACCCCGGTGCAGGGCGGAGATCACCTTGGCGGCGTTGGCGAGCGATCCGACGTAGTCGAGCTCTACCTCTCCTGCGGGACGCGGGAGTTCAGTAGTGCTGGTGGTGCTGTTAGTGGCGGGCAGAGTGACGCCGGGGGCGACGACCCGGCCGAGGCGTTCGGCAGGGCGCGCGCCCTGGAGCCAGGTGAGCAGGTCGTCAGGGTTGCCCACAGTGGCGGACAGGCCGATGCGCTGGATGGGGTGACCGGCCAGTCGCTCCAGGCGTTCGAGTACGGCGAGCAGGTGCCAGCCGCGGTCGTCCCCGGCGAAGGCGTGCACCTCGTCGACGACGACGGCACGCACCCGGCCCAGCATGTGTGCGTGGTCGGTCTTGACGCTGATGAGCATCGCTTCGAGGGACTCGGGTGTGGTGAGCAGGAAGTCGGGGGAATCGATGCGGATGCGACGGCGTACGGACTCGGGGGTGTCGCCGTGCCAGAGGGCGGCTCGGCGCCCCAGCCACTGGGCGTAGCTGTCGACCCGGTGCACCAGGTTGTTGAGGAGCGCCTTGAGCGGCGCCAGATAGAGGACGGAGGTGCCGGTCCAGCGCTTCTCTCGCATGGCGGACAACAGCGGGAAGGTGGCGGCCTCCGTCTTCCCGCCCGCCGTCGGCGCGAGAAGGACCGCGTCCTCGCCGTCCATCAGCGGATGCACGGCGGCCTTCTGCAGCGGGCGCAGATCGGGCCACCCGAGCGTGTTGACGATGTGGTGCAGGACTACCGCGTCGAGGCGTTCCACCGGGTCGGTGTCGCGTCGTTGCTCCTGCACGTCTGTGACTCCTGCGCTGGTCGTCAGAGTTCGGGACTTCGGAAAATGGGTCGTCAGAGTTCGAGTTCGAGGTCGTCCGCCGAGGCGGCCGACGCGGGCGCGGCGAAGTTCCGTTCGGTGGCGGTGAGGTCGCCGCTGCCCACGGTCAGCTTGTAGTGCGAGCGCGGGTCGAAGTCGGGGAACTGGTCGATCCGGTCGAGTACATCTCCGACCAGCTTCTTCAGGTACAGCCGTGGTGCTACTCCGACCTTTCCGCCGAGGGCCCCGCCCACGGCCCGTGCCAGGTCGGTGAGGTACGCGTCGTCGGCGAGCTGCTTGATCCGGTCGGGGGACTGGGAGCCCTCGGCGTACAGGTCACGAATGGTGGCGCCCAGGCCGGTCAGTGATTCCTCGGTGAATCCGGGCAGCCGGATCTGGACGGCCCGAGGGTTGTCGAAGCGGGGGTCGGTGGTGAAGTCGGTGGCGAGTCGCTGGGCGAGCGGCGCGAGTCGCTGCACGCCCTGCTGTCCGTCGTAGAAGGCGGGCGTGCCGGTGATGACGAGGTACAGGCCGGGGAAGCGACCGGAGTGGACCTCGTCGATGAGCTGCCGCAGCGCGTTGAGCGCCTTGTCACGGGCGTCGGAGCGGACCCGCTGCAGGGTCTCCACCTCGTCCAGGACGAGGACAAGTCCGGCGTGCCCGGCGTCCCGGAGCACGGTGAGCAGGCCCTGCAAGAACCCGAAAGCGCCGAAGTGGTCGAGGTCGCCGCGGACGCCTGCGCTGCGCCGGGCGGCTGCGGCGACGTGCGGCTGGCCGCCGAGCCAGGACATCACCGCAGCGGCGGTAGCCTCATCGCCGGCGTCCAGAGACTGCTTGTATCCGCGCAAGGCGGTGGCGAACGCGGGGGCCTGCCGGGACACTTCGGCCAGGCGGGCGGTGAGCAGCCTGTCCACGGCCTCCGGCAGCTCGCTCTCGCCCGCGCCGTCGGCGAGTGCGTCCTCCTCCAGCGCGTAGAACCAGGCGTCAGCGACCGGGCGCAGGGCGCTGGGCGGGAAGCTAGCGGTGGTCAGGCGTTCGGTGAGTCGCCGGTAGACCGTCTCCAGCTTGTGCAGAGGAGTCTCGGTCTCCGACACCTGCACCTCGGCCACGGCGAAGGTGCGCCGTTTGGCGCGCTCGCCGAGCCAGCGGGTGAAGAAGGTCTTGCCGGAGCCGTACTCGCCGCGCACGGCCTTGAACACCGAGCCGCCAGCGGCGACGGTGTCCAGCTCTTCGTCGACTGCCTGCTCGAAGCGGCCGAGTCCGGTGGCGAGCAGGTCGAGGCCGCTCTCGGGGACGGCACCGCGCCGCAGCGCGTCCACCACGGCCCGCCGTCGCACGGCGCCGACCGGGACGGCGGCCCCGGATGCTGAAGATCCAAACGCGTTCACCCGAACAGTCTCCCATCCGGCCGCCCACCTGGCCGGAGACCCATGCGGGCACCGGGTCGCCGGCACGCGGGCGGGGCGGTCTGGCAAACCGCTCCGCCCGTCGCGGTCGCAGAACTCCGGTTCACAGCCCGAACTGCTCGATCAGCTGGGCCCGGTGCAGGCGCAGGGTGCGGTTGTCGGGGAGGATCTCCAGGATCTGGGCGCCGTCGTAGTTGAGTAGCTGGGCCAGGGTCGCGGCGAAGCCGGGGGCCCGGGTAGCGGGTTGGCCTGCACGTTCTGCGAGGGCCGTCATCGGCAGGGTGCCCGCTTCGACGAGCGCGGCCAGGGCCTTCGGGAGGACCGCCTTGTCGCGTGGCTTACGGGCGAGCAGGTCCAGCTGTGCCTGGTACAGCTCGGTGGCCATGAGGCGTTCCACCAGAGCGGCGGCCGGGTCCTCTGCTGAGGCGGAGGTGGGTACGGTCACAGGCTCCACCGCAGGGGAGGCAGGTTCCTGCGGCGCGGCCAGCGCGACCTCGTCCTCGCCGAAGAGACTGATGGATCCCTCGGTTACGGGCGCGGCGGCCTTCGTGGCCTGCTTCCGACGCGGGCGCGCTACGGAGCCGTCGGGCACGGCACCGGCGTCGGCTCCGATGGCCCCGCTCTCTGCTTCGGCACTGTCTTCAGCGTCCTCCGCCCACCAGGAGGGTGCCGGGTCGCCCAACTCCCGCCACCCCGTGGGCGGCTCAGCGCCGAACGGCAGCAGGGCGAGCAGCGGGATGGTGAATTCGGCGAGGGTCGCTCCGCCGTGGTAGCCGGCCTTCAGCGCGGTGTACCGGGTGTCATGGTCCCGCAGCGCGACGATCTGTGATCCGGGTTCTGGCCAGACCACCCGCGGCCCGGCCAGCTCGATCTCGGTCGGTGTGATGGGACCGCCGGGGTTGCGGTGACGGGCCGAGCCGATGGTGGCGCCGGTCACATCGAGTTTGCTGCTGCGTCGCTCGATCACGTGGCCGTGGTCGGAGGTGAGGAGCACGGTCATGTCGTTGGCGCGGGCGGCCCGCAGCAGCGGCTCCAGGCCGCCGATCTCCTTGGCCTCCCAGGTGCCGTCGCCGAGCTTCTGCTCCTTGGCGAGCCGGTCGTCCACAGTGTTAAGGACGACCGCGACATGGGTGTGCCCATCGGCGAGCGCCTCGGTGAGAGCGGTGGAGAAGGGTGAACCGGTGTCGGGGCTGCGCAGGTCGTCCTTGTGAAAGACGGCCGCCGGGGCCCCGCTCCAGCAGGGGTGCAGGGGGAAGAGCCGCTTCTCGTCGCTCTGGTCGCCCTTCATCAGGGTGCCTGCGAACAGCGAAGTGCGGGAAACGGCGGTCAGGGTGGGCAGCGCAGCGGCCACGGCACGCCGGACCGGTGCTCCGGCCGCGTCCTGCAGCGGATCGAACTCGGACCAGTGTCCGTGCAGTTCCTCGCCCAGTTCGGCTGCGATCGCCGCGCTCATCCCATCGACGAGGAGGAGCAGGACGCGTCGGCCGGGGCAGGCCACGACGGGCGCGACGACTCGGTCCAGGAAGCTTTCCACGGTGAGCATGGCGCCGGGGACGGTGCCGTCCGCGGTCCACACTGCGAGCCGCTCGGAGAATGCGCGGTCCAGCTCGCGGCGCTTGGCCTGCACCTGCGCGCCGATCTGGCTGTAGGCGTCGGCGAGGGCGTTGTCCGCGTCGCCACCCGCGTCCAGGTGTTCCAATGCCCTGTCTACCCAGCCGAGTTCGCGGATCTGGCGGGCCGTACCGTCGGCCACCGAGGCAATGTCGGAGTCAGGCTGGGACGCGAGCCACCGCCGCAGCCGCGCTGCCATCCGTACCCGTTCGATACGGGCGCGGGTGGCGCCGTCGGAGGCCAGGGCGTGCTCGGCCAGCGCGGTGACGGTGGCCGTGACCGTCTCGGTACCGCCGTCGGCGAGGGCGCGTCCCGCGGCGGTGAAGCGGGCGTCGAGTCCGGCCGCGAGCAGCGGGCTGGCAGCGGCGGCGGTCTGCGCCCCGAACTGGGCGACGAGCTGTGCGGCCCGGCTCAGGACCGGGTCGGCGAGCCGGTGCTCGCCCCGGTCGACGAGGCTGCGGACGTACGCCTCGCCGTTGCGCCCGAAGGAAGTCAGGAGTCTGTCGAGTTCGTCGCCTTGGGCGGGCGGCTGGTCGCCGAGCCACCGCTCGGCGCGACCGCGTGCCCGGTACAGGTCGTGGTCGGCCTCTGCGTGCCCCCACAGGGCCGCGCAGACGACCGCGTATGCGGCCGCGTCCGCCCCGTGCTCGGCGTCTACCAGGGCGGTGACGATCCTGCCGGTGGAGCCTCCGTGCTCGGGTTCGGCGAGGAAGCGGGCCAGGCCGGCCCGTTCCGGTCCGCGCAGGTCACGCAGGAGGTCGGGGCCGCCGGAGGCGAGGGTCCACCGAAACAGTGCGACGGGGTCGATGCGGTCTCCGTCGTCGTGTGCGGCCGGCCCGCCCAACGCGTCCGTGTTGTGGCGGTCGAGCCTCAGCCGTCGCCTGGCCAGCCGCGTGAGGGCCTCGTCGCGGGAGAGCAGTCCCTTGCCGAGCGAGGGCCAGCCGCGGGTTGCCGCTGCGTCGAGGAGCGCTTCGGCCGCCCAGGTCTCGCTGCGCAGCCGCCCGTCGAGGCCGCGCGCGTCGAATGCCTCCTGTACGACCTCCCAGTTGTCGACGGACCGTATCCTTCCGCCGTAGACGCGGGCGAGCAGCCCAGGGTCGAGGTCGGTGTCCTCGCGGTCGGTGAGGACGACCAGGACCTTGGGGTCGGGAGGAGCCGCCGCATCGAGATGGCCCAGGATCTGCTCGTGCACGGCCAGCACCGACGGCGCGACGGCCACCCGCGCCTGCAGCCCGCCCGCTGTCCGCTGCACGGCGGGCCCGTCCCAGATGGGAGCGGCCCGCAGCAGCAGTACGCGAACCGCGCCGTCGCCGAGCCGGCTGCGGGCTGCGAGGTACTGGCGGACGGTTCCCGCGGACAGCCGGGCGGGGCCGGCAGTCGCGGAAGCTGTGGTGACGGTGTCGGACATCAGTCGACGACCTTCCAGATGACCTCGACGGTGGCGTTGGGCTGCTCGGCCGCCAGCGCCGCGATCTCCGCCTGCAGTTCGGCGGCGGCCCGTGCGGCGGTGGTCCGCCCGCCGCCGGAGCGGGCCGCGGTCCGCGACGATGTGCGCGGGCCCGGCCGCTGCGTCGACTCCGGCAGCACCAACGGGTGGGCGGAACCGCCGTTCAAGTCCACGCTGTCGGAGCTCGACGGCGGAATGGGCGACGGCTGGGGGCGCTCGCCCGGGGTCTGGCGAGACCTCAGCAAAGACAGCACCTCCCGGCCGCTGGTGTTCAACACGCCCGGAAGGTCGGGGTAGTCACCCGGGTCGCCGGCAGCGGCATCCCGCACCCGCTCCAGGACGGCCGCGCCGTCCACGCCGAGGGTGTCGGCCAGGCCCAGCTGGTCCCAGCTGGTGCTCTGCAGCGCGCCGGCGACCTTCCCGGCGCTCTTCAACGACATGCCGCACCGGTGGGCGGTGAAATCGCCGAGGTCGAAGCGGGCGAGCCGCTCCACGACGGTCTTCGCCTCGATCCCCGCTTCCGTCACCTCCTTGACCAGCTCCTGCGCCCGCCGAGCGAGGACGAGCCGGGGTGAACCGTCATTCAGCTGGAGGAAGTCGCGATGCTTCTCCAGCTCCCCGACGAGCCGTCCGGCGTCCTGGGCGAGCGCGGCGGCGGCCCGCTTGATCTGCCCGGCGAACTGGTTGACGATCCGCCCGCGCCGCAGCTGCGGCGCCCGGTCGCCGAGCACGGTCTCGAAGCGCTTGCGCGCCTCCGCCCAGTCGCTCTCGTCGGGCAGTTGCTGCTCGCGCAGGGCGTAGTCCGGCTTCAGCTCGTGTGGTGCCGGCGCGGGTTCGACCGGCATGCGACCGCGCACCCACACCCGGTCGGTCATCTCCGCGTACGCAGCGGCGAGCAGCCGGCGCAGGGGCTCAGGCAGTCCGCGCGGATCGGGAAGATCGCTCCAGTCGGAGAGCTTGACCAGGGTCGGCTCGGCGGTGCTGTTCCGGCGTGCCTGGGCGTTGAAGTGGTCGGGCCAGGCCGTGGACTGCCGGTAGTACGCCTCCCGCATGGCGCCGAGCCCGAGGCCGCCCGCGATCCGCGCCATGGTCTTGCGGTCCTTGGAGTCGACCTCGGCCTGTCCGTCGCGGTCCTCGGCGGCCTTGCGCACGTACTCGAAGACGGCCCTGATATCTGCAGGCTTCACAGGTTTGCCCGTGCCGTCGGGGTCCAGGTCAGGGTGGGCAGGGTACTGATGGGCGAGCAGCTTGCCGGCCAGGTCACGCGCGGCGGCATCCAGGGATGCGCCGAGCGGAAGCCGCAGCTCGGGGACATCCTGCTGGGCGACCAGATGGGTATCGAAGCTGAGGTCGACGACCCCTTCCTGCTTCTGCGCGAGCCCGTACGCCTGCCGCAGCGCCTGGGTGACGCGCTCGGTAAGGATGGCCAGCTGCGACTGAAGCATGCCCTTGGCGCGTGCCTTGTCGTCGGCGTTGAGGCTGCGCGCGAAGTCGGAGTCGAAGCGGACCTCATCGGCGAGGGCCTTGTCGATAACGACGAGGCGCTCGAAGTCGCCCCGGGAGGCATCGGTCAGGTGGGTGGGCAGCCAGGCCAGGGTGCGCGAGTCGCCGCCCGGCTTCTCCCGCAGGGCACGCAGCCTCTGCAGGTCGTCCATCGGCCCGAACTCGCCCTCGTCGTATGGGAAGTCGACAACGAGCCGCCAAGCGTCGTCCTGGCTGGGCCGCAGGGTCGCCTCGGGCAGCGAGTCGACCTCGGCGACATTACCGAAGACCACCTCAACCTGCCGTTCGGTCCCCCTCCACACCAAGTTGAGCACGTCGTATGCGTCGAAGCCACCGGGCCCGTCGCTGACGCCGAGCGCCTCCTTGAGCAGGCCGCGCATCTTGGCACGCCGGTTGCCCTGGTTGTTGTGGACCTGGGCGTTCGCGAGAACGGCGTCCAGGTCCACGCCGGTGAGCTCCAGACGCACCACGGCACCCGGCCCGGTACCGGTGACCTTGATTTCAGGGAAGGTCGCCGCCCACTCCTTGGCCTTCTGCTCGAGCCGACCGACCTCGGTGCCCGCGATGCGGGTGGTGATGGAGCCGTGGTTGAGGGCGTGCAGCCGCGCCAGGGTGAGGTCGGCGAGCGCGGGCACGCTGGGCGCGAGTGCGGAGAGCAGCAGGGTCTGAAGCAGCCGACTGTCGCCGGTGAAGTCGCGGCAACGGGCGGCGAGCTGCGGATCACCGAGGGTATCGGGACGGCGCCGGTACGCCTCGAGCTGGTCCTCGGTGACTTGGTTGGTCTTCAGCAGGTACGGGCGAAGCTTGTCCCGGTACAGCTTGTCGGCGGCTTCGAAGTGAACACTGGTCTCGCCACTGAACGCCTTGTCACCGCCGCCCGCGATCGCCGGGTACAGATCGCCCAGCGGTACGAGCTGCCCGAGCCGCCAGTCGTCGCGGTGGTCGATGAGCAGCTGGCTCATCAGCTTCAGGCCGGTGCGGGAGCGCTGCAGCGCGGCGGAGATGTGCACCAGGGTGTCCATGAACGCCGGCGCGAACGGGTACGTCCGCCGGAAGGCGTCCTCGTCCGCGCCGGTGGTGGACTTGTCGTGGCCGAGCAGGGTGTCCCACACGTCCGGGCCGAGCCTCTTGGCCTCGGCGAACGCCACGTCCACCTTCGCCTCGGCCTCGGGGCTGGTGGGCGTGAGCAGGCGGGCCTGCGCGATCTGCGGGAGGTTGCGGTCCTCCAGAACGATCTTGTCGAAGCGTCCGCCGCTGAGCTTCAGACTGTCCTGGACGGCGGCCTCAGCGGCCCCCGACATTTCCTCGCCGACCAGCTCGCGCAAGTCGCGCTGGCGGGCAATGAACGACACCACTGGGATGGCGCGCCGCTCGTCGCCGCCCTCCACGAAGTTCGTGATCTTGTCGGCTTCGCGTGAGACGAACTTCTGATCGTGGATGCGGGAGGCCAGCCACAAGATCAGCTCGTCCATGAAGAGAACGAGACCGTCGTAGCCGAGGGACTTGGCGTGCGCGGATATGATGCCGAGCCCCTTGTCCAGCGAGACGAATCCGTCGGCATCTTCGGAGGCGCTGCGCGAGAAGGAGGGGAACAGGGTCTGGGTGAGGTCCTGGACGAGACGCGCCCGCAGTTCCCGCGGTGTGGAGGGGTTCTCCAGGTCGAGGTCCTTGGTGTTCTCGTGCTCCTCCGGCGCGTTCACTGCCTGGTCGAGCAGCTCGGTGGTCCAGGCGAAGGAGTCGCCCCACTCGTCTTCCTGGCCGTCGCCGGCGTCGGCGAGCTGCTCGATTACCCGGTCGTCGCCGTTGCGGCGGCGCTGCTCGGCGAAGTCCTCGAAGAGTCCGTCGGTCCGGTAGACCTGCGGCAGCGGGCATCCGGGGTGCAACTTGCGTACGTGCTCTACGTACTTGCCGAGCACGCGCTGCTCCAGGGATTTGGAGCCCAGCATGTGGTACGGCACCAGCAGGAACTTGCGGTCGTCCGTGTCCAGCCAGGAGTGCCGGGCCCGCACCGGGTCGAGGTCGCCGCGCGCCCGGGCGGCCTGGTTCCGCGACAGCAGCGCGTAAAGCACCGCCATGAAGTGCGACTTACCGGAACCGAACGAGCCGTGCAGGTAGGCAGCCTTCGACGAGCGGCTGTCCAGCGCCGACTTGATCAAGTCGAGGGCCTCGTCGAAGTTGCCGAGCAGCCGGTCGGTGACGACGTAGTCCTTCAGCGCCGCCTCGGCCCCCTCGGGGGTGACCGCCTCGTTCAGCTTCAACACGAAGTCGGAGGTGGACACCGACTCCGGGATGTCGATCAACTCCCGCAGCAGCGGGCGGTCCTCGGGGCGAGGGGTGTTCCTGCTCATGAAGGCCATGGTGTTTTAACTCCTCGCCTGTTCAGGCGGACTCTGTGCCGCTGACGGCATTGGTGACGGTGTTCGTGTCGGCGTCGGTGAAGGACGTCTGGACGGCGGCTTTCGTGCTCGTGCGCTGCTTCGGCACAGCGGCCTTCTTCGCGCCGCGTCCGCGCGTGGCCGCGGACGGACGCCAGGCCCGCAGCGCATCGTCCGTCAACCCGAGCTCGCCCTGCTTCTGCTGCCGGAACGCCAGGATCTCGGCGGCCGGCGACGCCCCGAACTCCGGGTCGTACTCGCCGTACCACTGCTCCAGCCACGGCTGCAGCTCAAGCAACCCGGCCAGGTAGGGCACGAGCTCGCCAATATCGAGCCCAGCCTGCTGGATGTACGAGGCGAGCGCGAGGGCCTGCTCCAGGTGATCCCAGCCGGCCCACCCGTACAGCTCCGGTGACTGCGCGTTGACCGCGCCGTACGACACGAAACGCTCCTTGGGTACATCCAGCTTGCCGCGTGCACGCCAGTAGCTCGGCTTCAGGAAGTCCGCCGAGGTGTACTTCGGCGGCATGGGCGTCCGCTCACGGACCTGCCGCTTGGCCGGCTCGTCGGCCGCAGCGTCCTCCTCCCGCTGCAACTCCCACACCTGCTCCCAGTCGGCACGCTTTTTCAGACCGGTCGGCTTGTATCGCAGTGCGGACACGAACGGCACGTGCTCCTCGGACAGCAGCTCCCGCACGGTCTTCACGAAATCCTGCCGTGGTGCGTACAGCTCGGCAACGGATGCGAAGTCCTCGTCGGCCGACAGGTTTTCGGCAAGGCGGGCGAGGGTGGTGAGGGTGGGGTTGCCGCTGACGTCGAACCAGTGGGTACGGTCCTCGGTGCGGTCGAGGAGCCAGGACTTCAGCGCCTTCTGCCGCATCGCGTCCCAGCCCTCGGTGGCCCAGCGCCGCTTGTACTCCGGGCGCTCCACCATGCCGATGCCACGGTTCGACTCGATGACCTCGATCCGCCTCTGCACGAGCGCCTGATAGTCGGCGGGCCAGTGCGCGGGGATCTCCGTGATCGGCTCGGACCCGTGCCGCTTAAACCACTCGCCACTGGCCTCACCGGCCGCGGCCCGTCGTGCGAGCACGATCTCGAAAGCCCGCTCGCCGAGGGCCAGTTCGGGCACGGCGGAGACGTCGGGCATACGCAGTTCCTCGAAGTGCAGGTCGTAGAGGGAGTACACCTGCCAGTCCAGCTCCTCCTGGAGGGCGATCATGCGGGCCCGGGTGGAGTTGTAGTGGGCTTGAGCTTCGCGGAGAGCGGTGGCGGTCGGGACGGCCTCGGTGGCGAGGGCGGCGGGGGTTGTCGCGGAGAGCTGCTGGGCGAGGGCGTCAAGCTCGGTGGCGAGGGCAGCGGGGTATTCGGCAGGGAGGGGGAAATCTTCCAGATTGGTTCCCGTGAACTCGTAGCGCTCCTCCCAGGCTTCACTTTGAATCCCACGCCCCAGGCCACTACCACCCTTCGCCTGGCTCACCATCTTGAGCCAGAACCCGGCCGTGGAGCTATTGAGCAGCCCCAGCAGCCGCACGTACTCCTCTTCCGTCGCGCCCTCTCGCAGCATGATTACTGGGGCGGTGCGGATAAAACCATCTTGATCACGTCGCAGGGTGAAACTGCCGTGTGTCGCAACAAATGGGAATGCGATCAGGAACTTTGACCAGTAGCGCTTAGGGTTGAAGCTGGAATATTCGAACCATTCGAGACCCTGCTCCTCCTGCGTACCTGATAGGGCACGGCGATGCCGCAAGGGGGTGCGGCTGGGCCATAGGAGGCGCTCGACGGTTTCCGGGATTCCGGCTTTGCGGCTCTCCTCCAGGTACGGGAAGACTGTGCCGACCCCTTCGGTCTTTTGCCAGTCGCGGATCGAGCCGCCACCGTGAAAGATTCGAATATGCGTGTCGGGTACCCGAAGCCTGCATGCCGCTTCCGTGCCCAGCATGTAGGCGTCGTCTTCGCGTGTTACGCAGTTGAATCCAATGCTCTGACAGACTTGCGACAGAGTTGCTGTGCCAGCCTGGCTAATGGCCTCGTTCATTTCGAGGCCGCCGTCTGTAAGAATCCATGGCTGCTGATTGAAGTATCGGTCGCGTGCCAGGTCACCTGCCGACACCCACTGACTTGTGGTACCGGGGTGGTCGATCTGCTCGACAATTGCCGTCCAGACCAACCCCTCCTCGGCCTTTTCCGGCGCGGAGGGTTCCCCTTGCACACTTCGCACTGTCCGAATCGTCGCTTGCCGCTTCGATCCGCCCCTTGGCCGTCCCACGAGGATCACCGTCGGCGTCCCGTGTCCCGGAATGTACGCCCCCGACGTGTCGATGACTTCGGTGAGTTCGACCTTGTGTGCGAAGTGCTCCTCGATGAGCTTCGTGCCGAACTCTCGCTTCATGAAGGAGTTCGCTGTGATTTGGCCGACCATGCCATAGCCGTTCCCATCGGTCCTGCCCTGCTTTGCCAGTTCGAAGAACCTCTGGGCGAAGGGGACAGACAGCGCGTACGTCCCCGCGCAGGCGTCGTAGAGCCCCCGGTACAGCTGGTTGAGCTTCTTGTCCTTGACCGTGATGTACGGCGGGTTACCCACCACCACGTGGTAACGCCCCTGCTCCAGAATCCCGGGATACTCGTGCACGTCCTCCGTCGCGTAGGAAAACTCGGCCAGCGGGTCACCAGCCGGTCCGCCGCCATCCCCATCAAGCGCGAACCCCAGTTGCAGCTCCAACTGCCGGTCCTTGATGAGCGAGTCGCCCACCGCGAGCTGGATGGGCCACTCGTACCGCCGTGCCTCCTCGAACGTTCGCATGCCGCTCATGGCCATCGCCGCGACCAGCAGCCGGAAGCGGGCCACCGCAACCGCGAACGGGTTGAGGTCCACCCCATGCACAGACTCCAGCGCTGCTCGCACCCGCTCGTACGCGCCCACCTCGGGCCGCTGCTCGGCCCACATTCGCACCAGGCGCCGGAACGCGCCGAGCACGAAGTGGCCGGACCCGCAGGTCGGGTCGATCATCTTCAGCTCTTCGAAGCCGAACTCCCGCACCGCCGGGGTCATCGTCCGGTCGAGGATGAACTCCTCCACGAACTCCGGCGTCTGCAGCAGCGCGTACGTCTTACGAGCCGCCTCGCTCAGGTCCTGGTACAGGTCGCCCAGGAACCGGGTGTCCCAGCCCTCGGTGCCGTCCTCGCTCAGCGGGTCGCTGAAGTCGTGCACGAGGACCGTACCGCCTTCACCTTCGTCTCCACTGCCTTCGCCGGCCCGCTGCTCCCGCCAGAACGCGAGCAGCGCGCCCGCTCCGTCGTGCGAGAGCGGGATCTGGTAGAGCGGGTTGTGGTCGCGGTCGAAGAGCAGTCGGCCGGCCTGCCCGGCACCGAGTTCAGCAAAGGCCGTCTCCAGCCAGCCTCGGTACGTCGGGTCGGCGTCCTTCTCCAGGTACTCCTCGTACCGAGCCTGCGCGGTCTCCCGCCCCGCCACGTCGGGAGAGGTGATGTACGGCTCGGCGATCAGCCGGTTGTCTTCGCTGAACCGCACGAAGACCGTGCCGAGTACCCAAGCCACCGCGACCTGGGTGATCCGCTCGCCGAGCCAGGCATTCCATGTCGCCGCTGTACGGCCTAGCTTCCGGGCCTGGTCGTACTCGCCGCGCAGCCGCGTTCCGACCTCCGAGACGGCTTTGACCTGCTGCTCAAGGTCGGTCTCTGCCGCCTTGACCTGCTTCTGCAGGTCGGCGAGGAGGTTCTGACGGTCGATCACGAACGGCTCCAGTCGGGAATGGGAGAGGACGGAGAAGATCAGCAGAAGGGGGGAGGCGGGTTAGGCGTTCGGCTCGAGGTGTTTGCGTGCGACCCAGGCGTCGGGCACGGCGATCCACTCGTCGAACCCTGCCTGGTACGGAACACTCTGTCCGGCCAGCCGCGGGGCCCGCGCTGGATCGGATTGGGCGACGAGCAGCCACAGTGGGCTGCCGCCCTGTCGCGCTTCCTCCGCGAGCCGCCCGAGCAGGTCGAGCGCGTCGTACCGGGCCAGGACTGCGGTGTCGGTGAGGAGCAGCGGGCCATGTCCCTCCGCCAGCCGCTCCCGCAATCGCGGCTCGATCCGCCCCCACGCCTTGTCGGTGCGGATCCGCAGTTGCTGGTGGGCCCGGCTGCCTGGTTCGGCGGCGTCCGCCTTGAGGACGGTCTCCCAGGTCGGGCGGGCCGCCTCGCTGACTACGCCGCGCAGTTCGTCCACGAACAGTCCGGTCAGCGACACCGGCCGAGCCCCGTACGGCTCGTCGGCCAGCCGCCGCACTGCGTCCTCGGCGCGCCGCTGGGGCACGGTCAGGACCCGGAATCCGTCCTGCCGTGCCGAGTGCGCGAGCCGCTGCTCAGCTTTGACGGCGGCGGCGACGGCCGTGTCTGCGTCGTACTGGGTGGGAGCAGAGCGGCGCGCTGCCGAGGCACCCCAACTCGCCGAGGTGAGCCCGGCGGTGGTGTCTCCGTACGGGCGGTCCGGGATGAGCCGGAGCACCTTGTCGTAGCGGGTCGCCAGCTTCAGCTCGAAGCCGGCCTGCTTCAGGTCGCGGACCAGGGCGCTGCCCGTGGGCAGCTCGCGCGGAGCCAGTGGATCGGTGCCGAGGTCGGGGAAGCGGGTGGTGACCCGCTTGTGTAGGGCGTCCACCGTCAGGCCCGGCTGCCGTTCCTCCTCGACGCCCGGCTGCACGGCGACCACGCCGGCCTGGGTGATCCGCAGCGCACGCACCAGGTCCAGGTCACGCGGGTAGATCTCCAGGCGCGGGGTGAGAGCAGCCCGGGTGGACGCGGCGACCGCGATCTCGGCGGTGCGTCGCTCGTCCCAGCCCAGGCTGCCCGGCGGACGTCGCACCGCGTCCAGGTCGGTGAGGACCGTGCTCGCCGTCGGCAGGGACTCGAGTGCCGCGAGCCGGTCGGCCCGCACGCCCAGGTTCAGCGCGTATTCCTGCAGGGCCGGCAGCGCCGGGGTGTCCGGGCCGTCCAAGTCCTCCCGGACATCCAGGGCGAGCAGGCCGAGTACCGGATCGGCGCCCTTGGGTATCCGGGCGTGGAAGTAGCGGAAGAGGGGCGGGGACTCGTTGTCGTAACTCTCACGTTCCACCACGGCACGCAGCAGCGACAAGGCGAGCGCGCGCCGGTCGCGTCGCTCCACGTGCTGGGTGCCGCGCCGGGCGATGAGTGCGTCGGCGAGCTCGATCACCGGGGCTACCCGGCCGCGCTCGGCGAGGAGCTCCACCACCTGCTCGCGCAGCAGCGCGAGGGCGGGGTCGTTGTACCAGCGCTCGCGCGCCTTCTTCACGATCTGCGGGATTCGGCCCGTAGTGAGCCCCACCGCGTCGGCGACGTCCCGCTGCCGGACCCACGCCAGGCCCACGGGCAGCGTGCCCGCCTCGTCGGGCAGCCGCAGCAGCAGCCGGACCGCCTCGCGCTCCTTGGCATTGGAGCGGGCGCTGCCGCTGGACGGCTTCGGCACCAAGCGGGCGGCGAGCGCGTCCAGGCTCAGGCCACCCAGCACCTGCGGGTCGGTGACGTCTTCGTCGGCTGCGGCGATCGACTCCGCGACCGCCCGCTCCAGGTCGGAGAGCTCCTGGCCCGCCGCCTTGCGGGCCTCCGCGCTGAGCGGCGCGGGAGCCGCCTTGCCCAGGCGCGCGTTCCACTCCTTCTGCCGGCGCTGGATCTCCTCCCGGGTACGCGAGCCCATGCCCGGCGCAGTGAGGAACTTCTTCGCCGAGTACTCCAGGACGTCCCCGACGGTGTTCAGCCCCATCGCGAACAGCTGCGACTGTGCCGCCACCGTCAGACCGGCCACCGACAGCGGCGTCTTGCGGTCGGCGCGCTCGGCCTGCTGGTCGCGGACCTGCTCAGCGGAGACGTCGTCGTCCTCCCGCCCGATCCGCGGCTCCGCCGCTGACCCGGCAACCACGTCCGTGCCGCTCTTCGCTCCGCGCGCCGACTTTTCACCATGACCAGTGCTCGGCGCCGTCGTCTGCTGTGCGTCCAGGAAGATCTTCTGCCAGGCGCGCTCCATCGGCTTCAGATCCGGGAAGCGGTCCTTCACGTCCCGGGCCAGGGCCTTACGGAAGAACGCCACCAGGCCGTCCCGGACGGCCGGCTCGAAGGCGTCGGCCACAAGCTGCGGGTAGGGCCACTCCTTCGCATCCGTTTGCCGGGCCGTGACCGAGCCGTCACCCCAGCGGGGCAGCTCGTTCGACGCCATCTCGTGCAGTGTCACGGCCAGCGCATATCGTTCGGCGTGTCCGTCGTACGAGCCGCGCGTGATGATCCCTACGAAGGGGTCGAGATAGCCCTCGGTGCCTGCCTCGATCTCCTTCGCCGGATATCCGGCGAGCGAGAAGTCGATCAGCACTAGCTGCCGGGTGCCGTTGGGGCGGATCCGGATCGCGATGTTGTCCGGCTTCAGGTCCCGGTGCCAGATCCCCTCCGCCTCGAGGTGCTCCACCGCGCCGAACAGGTACTTCCCGTACGCCTCCAGCTGGTCCATGCCGAGACGGCCGTTGTCCCGCAGCTGGCGGGCGACGGTGTCCTCACGGCGGCGCGGCCCCTTGACCGTCCCGCCGTCCTGGTCCTTCAGCTCCCGACTGTCGCCCACGTACTCCAGGACCAGGACCCGGCGCTTGGCCAGCGTGAGAGGCCCGGGCTCGTACAGCGAGATGATGCTGGAATCCCGGTGGATACGGCCCAGGACCTCTGCCTCCCGATCCAGGACTGCGTGCTTGGCCTCGCTCAGCGCGACCTTCAGCACCGCCACCGGCAGGGCGCCGCTACGCCGCGGCTCGCCCTCCAGGTCCCGCACCAGGAATGCCCGCGCGGTCGAGCCTGTACCGAGCCGGCGCACGACCTCCCAGCGCCCGGCCAGCACATCCCCGGCCACCGCCTCCAGCGGATCTTTCTCCGGCTCGGACCGTTCCTCGCCCCCGGCTGTGGCCGAACCGCCGTCCCCGCCTGCACCTGCAGCCGTATCCCTGCCGCCCGGGACCTCCTCGACGAACGCCTGCTCGACGTACTCCAGCATTTCCAGGAAATCGTCGACCGTGGACAGACGCCGACCGGGTTCGTACGCAGTGGACGCTTCCACCAGATCGTCGACATCCGGATGGAGACCGTCGACCAGCGCGCTCGGACGCAGACTCTCGCCGGCCTCCAGGCGTGCCATGACCTCGCTCTGGCTCGCGCCCGGCGCCTGCCCGGTGACCAGCAGATACGTGAGCACGCCGAGCCCGTATACATCGAGGCGTACCGGATCGGCCTTCGGGATCTTCAGCTCCGGAGCCAGATACGGATCGGCCTGCTCCGCGACATGGAACCCCGACACCTTGGTCGGAGCCAAGGTCAGCGGCCGACCGCGGCTGGCGCTTTCCCCGGTGGCGATCTGCCAGTCCGCGATCTGCGGCCACGGGCGCAGCCAGCGCTGCTCTTCGCTGAGCTCCCGCCCGCGCGGGCCGCGGTCACGCGGAATCACATGCACCGCGTGTGCCGAGAGCGTGCGGTGGTGGACCCGCCGGGAGTGCGCGGAGCGCACCGTCTCGGCAAGCTGCCGCACCAGAGCGAGGCGAGCCTTCAGGTCCAGACCGTCCCCGTGCTGGACCAGGTAGTCGTCCAGGCGCAGCGTCTCCGGGTGGTAGTCGAAGAGGATCGCGGGGCCGGCGGGGTGCCCCGACGGCAGGTAGTTCTTCAGCTGCACTGCGCCTGGATGACGAAACCGGCTGAGCACCGATGCTTCGCGGGCGGCGGCTCGCTCCACCGAGCGCCGCTCGTCGTCGGAGGCGCCACGTTCGCTGAGGAAGACCCGTACCCGTGCCAGATCGTGCAGCTGGGAATGGCGGCCCAGATAGTCGGCCCAGGTGAGCCCGGAGTCAAACGCCTTCGCCTCCAGGAGGTAGGAGCCCACCTCGTACTGACGGCGGATCGGCGCGATACGGAGCTTCTTCAGAGCCGCATCGACAAGGCGGGACGTCGCCGCTGTGGTCTGGTACCGGGCGTCTCCCGGCGGAACGGCCAGCATCTCCACGAGCTGTTTGACCGTGAACACGCCGTTCATATCGGCGGCCGGAAGGTTCACCCGAAGCTTGTCGTCGGTGAAGCAGACCGCTTCACCCACCCAGATCTTCGTTCGGCCCGCAGGCCGACCGGAGACACCGTTGACCAGACCCGACAGCTCCTTGGCCTTCCGGTTCGACAGGTGCAGCGGGTTGCCGTGCCGACGGCTGGTCCCACCCGGCGTGGTCTGCACCCAGTCGTTGCCGCCGCCGTGGACCGAGCCGTGCCAATCCTTGAGCTCGACCAGGAACACTCCGGCCGGCGCCACGACCAGAAGATCGACCTCACGGACGTGCCCGCTGTTCGCGGTGAACTGGAAGTTCGCCCAGGCGCGCCACGGCTCCTCGTCCGGCAGGCGCCTGCGGATCGCCTCAAGACCGCGGCGCTCGTGCTCGTACTCGGACTCGGTGACCGTCGTCCACCGGCCTTCCAGCATGCGGCCCCCCGCCTGTGTCTGCTTGTGCGCATGTGTGCCTGCCGCATTCCTGTCAGCGTGTCAGGAAACCCGGCTCAACCCTCGGATGAATCTTAAAGGGTGATACTGACGCCAAGGGCAGCCTGAGCTTGCTACGGCAGAGGCCCTGCAGCCCAGACCTGGCGGGGATGGACCGGGGCGGAGGGCACGGCGAAAGGATTCGGCCAGGCGGACCAGAGTGATTTTCAGCCGTGGCGGTGCCGAGTCGATGCATGTACGGATGAAGCGGTGGGTTGCGGGGCCAGCGATCGTATCGCCGTAAACGGTGACGTTATGCCTTGTGTCGCAACGATGGCTGACGCGGCGATGCCAGAGCGGCGCCCATGCGCCACCGGTTGCCGGGGGAGCTGTAGGCAGGAACGGGCCGTCACGGTGATGCCCTCTGAGCGTAAGGTCCGTTGACTGTGTGAAGATCGACCTTGAGCGTGGGAGAGGGCCGGGTGGCCGGAGGGGAACGCCATGAGTGATTCGGGGACGCAGCTTTCCTGACATATCTGGTCGCTCACGGATCTTCTTCGCGGAGACTCCAAGACGTCCGAATATGGCAGCGTTGCCTTGCCGTCTACCGTGCTACGGCTCTTCGATTGCCTGCCCGCACCCATACGCCCGGAGGTGCTGGATGACACGGTGGTGCTGCGCAGCCTGGAAGAGCACGAGTTGGCAATCCCGTACCCCATCGACCCCCAGAACTGAACTTGCGAACGCGTCCAGCTTGGATTGCACGGTCTAGTGCCAGTGGTCTGGTAAAGGGTGGCATCAATGGACAAGTTGACGCGGCTCAGGAGCAGTTGAATGAGATGATCGCAGACTGATTTCCCGTTGCTCGGCAGGCTGACTAGAGGAGGGCGACATGGCCACGCGTGCCACGTTGAGGGGCTATCTGTTGGAAGAGTCGTTGGCTTGGTTGCTTCGGCACAGCGGCTACCGGCTGTTGGTCGACGCCAAACAGGACCCGGTAGAGCTCGTTTCAGAAGGGAACACGCTCCGGGTCCGTGGGCGTGGTGCTCTGCATCAGGTAGATGTGCTGGGAGAGTTCGCCTTCACGCCAGCCTTTTCGCTGCCGGTCCGACTGTTCCTGGAGGCCAAGTTCTACCGCACGCCGTGTCGTCTGGAGGTAGTGCGCAATGCCCACGGAGTGCTTCACGACGTCAACGAGAACTTCATGACCCTGCCGAGTACCCGTCCTCGCCAGCGCTACCAATATTCGTACGCCCTGTTCTCAGCCAACGGCTTCACCACCGACGCCCAGAAGTATGCCCTGGCTCACCAGATATCGCTCGTAGACCTGTCGGGTGAGTCCTTCGACTGGCTCCGCAACGCGCTCTACGCAACGGCGCGTGCGCTGTTCGACGCCCAGAATACGTACCACCTGAGGTCCTTCCCCGTGTCCTGGATGCGGAACGAGCTGAGAAAAGCTCTGGGTATGGGCCCCGCCGGCCTCTTGCCTGAAGTGGGTACCAGCGCGACGCAGTTCGAGGGCGTGGCCAGTCAGCTCCTCGCGGACTTCGTTGCTGTGCTTGAGGAGCACAGTGAGGCCGAGCTGCTGTTGGGATTCCCCGCTGCTCCGTTCATCCTGCCACTGGCCGCCGATGACAAACAGCAGTTCTTGAAGTACGCCGATTCCAGTCCGGACCACTCGGTTCGGCTCCGGCGGACTGGGCATGGTGAGGCTGCTGAGTGGACTCTGTCTCCATGGGGTGCTGATGAGGATGCCTACCGGCTTACCTTTAAGTTGCCGGAGCACATCGAGCAGTGGATCAGCGGAGTTGAGGAAAAAGAGCGGCAGCGCACCTCGGAGATCAAGTCACAGTTCCTGAGCGCGATCACCATCTACCGCATGAACGGAGCTGGGGTTCGTTCCTACCAGTTGCGGTATGAGCCGAGCGCGCTGTGGAATCCGTGTTAGCCAAGGGTGGCACGACGGGCCATGGGTAAGGCCAGCCACGGATCCATCCGCAGGAGAGCCTGACACTCGACTCGCCGGACGGGCTGAGTCGCTGGTGCGCGGGTGTGTGCCGTGCCCGCCGTTCGCCGCTTCTTTGGGCTGGAGGGAGGGGTTGATCAACGCCTGCTCGACGAGCGGGCGATCGGGGTGGATGGGGAGGTTGACGCGGGTTGCCGTGGTGATGGGGCCCGCGAAGAAATCTGTGACGGTGCTGACACGGATGGAGCGGTAGACAAATCGAGAAGCGGAGTGGCTTTCGATGGGGGGCTTGGGCATGCGGGTGTCTGCACTGATGGCGTCGAGGTCGTGTGACTGCTTGTGACTGGCGGGGGTCTGCGTCGCGATTCCGTCGACTGTCGGGGCGCAACCTCGCCTCGGGCGCGGAGCGTTCGAAGCCGGACGGCGGTGAGGTCGGCGAGAGTGCGGCGGGACGTGGTGATCAGCTGATGGGGTGTGAGCGTGGTGTCAGCGGCGAGCCGCCCAATATGGCTGGCCGTGTCGGTGGCAGCGGATAGTAGCGCGTGGCGTATGACGCAGGTTGCCCAGTAGGCGGGGTCCGCGCCGGACCGCTCACAGATAGCGAGGACGTAGTCGGGTGTGGCCGTAGTGCGGACGAAGACACCACGCTGCTGGGCCTCCCAGACGACGGTGACCGGGTCGATTGCGTCGCCGCGGTGGTCCAGGGCGGCCAGCGCCCGGAAGAGCTGCTGGTGGACCGGGTCAGCGAAGTCCTCCGCCGTGAGATAGGCGCGCACCTCTGTTAGAGCGTGTTCGTAGTTGCGATCACGAGTTGGTGGATTTCGGCCGCGCCATGTCCTGTGGCCTGGTAGGCCGGAGGTATGGCGCGTGGTGATCTGACGGATGATGAGTGGGCCCTGGTCGAGCCGC
>NZ_JAINFC010000699.1 GCF_020740835.1 Streptomyces sp. UNOC14_S4 | reverse complement strand
AGGGGAAGCCGCGGCCGGGCGGCGGGACCTCGAACCCGCGATCGCCTTCGCGATGGCCCGCATCGGTGACGCGTACGCCCTCGGCGGCAACGGCCCGCACAAGTGGGACTGCTCCGGGCTGATCCAGCAGGCGTACCGCAGGGCCGGGGTGAAGCTGCCGCGCGTCGCGGCCGACCAGTACCGGGCCACGATGCGGATCAAGCGGTCCTCGCTGCGCCGCGGTGACATCGTCTTCTGGTCCGGCGACGGCCGGGCGTCCGGCGTGCATCACGCCGGGATCTATCTGGGAGGCGGGCGGTACATCGAGGCGCCGCGGCCCGGCAAGAAGGTCCGTGTCTCCACGTTCGCGCGCTACAACCCGAACCTGTACGGCCGGGTCCGTTGATCGAGGTCCGCTGACCGTGCGGCTGCTGCCTGTTGTCGTCGTGTCGTCCGGATGTCGTTCGGACGTCGTCCGTCCGGCGGCCGGATTCCTTCTGTCGTTGGCCTGGACATGCCCAATGGCCGGTACTAGCCTCCGACTTGGTCTAGACCGCAATCCCGCGGCTCACGGAACCCCCCACGTTCCTCGAGCGCCAAGAACCCCCCACGTTCTTCGAGGAGAGCGACAGCATGCGCAAAAAGATCAGTGCGGCGATCATCGGCCTCTGTCTCGGCGGCGTCTCCCTGCTGGGCACCGGCAGCGCCAGCAGTCACGGCTACACCGACTCCCCCACCAGTCGGCAGGAATTCTGCGCCAACGGCACCGTGCAGGACTGCGGTGAGATCCAATGGGAACCCCAGAGCGTCGAGGGCCCCAAGGGCTTCCCGTCGCACGGCCCCTCCGACGGCACGATATGCGCGGGCGGCAACAGCCGTTTCGCGGAGCTCGACGACCCCCGCGGCGGGCAGTGGCCCGCGACCCAGGTCACGGCGGGGCAGACGTACACCTTCCGGTGGCGGCTCACGGCCCGGCACGCCACGACGGACTTCAAGTACTACCTCACCAAGCCGGGTTACGACCCGAGCCGCCCGCTCACCAGGAGCGACCTCGATCCGACTCCCTTCCTCACGGTGCCGTACGGGGGGAGGGTGCCGGACGCGACGGTGACGCACGAGGGGGCGATTCCGGAGGGGCGGAGCGGTAAGCAGCTGATTCTGGCGGTGTGGACGATCGCCGATACGGGCAATGCGTTTTACGCCTGCTCGGACGTGCAGTTCTGAGCCTGCCTCGGCCCACGACCGGCCCGGGGCTGTGCCTCGGGCCCCGTTGCCGGGTTGCGCCCACCGGGTTGCCACCCGGGCCCGGTGGGCGGCTGCGGGCCGTCGACGGCTGGTCGCGCAGTTCCCCGCGCCCCTTACGGGGCGCCGTCGTTGTCTTTCTCCGGGCGGAGCGCGTACCAGGCCAGGGTCGCGGCCACCGCCAGCGCCACTACCGCCAGCAAGGCGTAGTCCGGTACCGCGTTGCCCACGCGCGAGACCGTTTCCTCCAGGCGGAACTCCTGGTCCGCGTCGAGGAGGCCGGGGAGGGCGGTCGTGCCGTTGTAGACGAGGAAGAGGACGCCGATGCCGATGAAGAACAGGCCCGACACCAGGGAGGTGGTGTGGAGCCGGAGCCGTCCCAGCCGTAGTTCGCGGCCGCGGAGCCAGCGTCTGCCGCCGAGTTGGAAGCGGTCCCAGAAGAGGGCGAGCGCGAACAGCGGGAGTGCCATGCCCAGCGCGTAGACGGCGAGCATCGACGCCCCGTACACCGGGTCGCCGTTGACGGCCGTCACGGTCAGCACCGCGCCGAGGATCGGTCCGGCGCAGAAGCCGGCCAGTCCGTAGACGCAGCCGAGCAGGAACGTCGACGCCGCCGACCGCGGGGTGATCCGTCCGGCCGCCGCCTGTGCCCGCTTCGACGCGAAGCCCAGGCCGAGGATCTGGGCCACGCCCATGGCGATCACCACCCAGCCGCCGATGGTGATCAGCAGATCCCGGTGGCCGTTGAAGAGCCTGCTCGCGGCCGTGGACGCGGCGCCGAGCGGGACGAGCGTGGTGGCGAGCCCGAGGTAGAAGACGGACGTGCGGGCGAGCAGCCTGCCGGGGGTCGCCAGCGAGTAGGCGAAGAACGCGGGCAGCAGCAGCGCGCTGCACGGGCTGACCAGGGCGAGTACACCGCCGAGGAAGGCGGCGAGGTAGCCGATGTCGGTCATGCCGCGCTCACTTCCCGCCGTTCTTCGCGGCCTTGGCCTGCGCGATGGCCTCCTCGAAGGCGTCCATCGGCTGGGCGCCCGCGATCGGCTGCCCGTTCACCAGGAAGGACGGGGTGGACTGCACGCCGATGCCGTAGCCCTCCTCCTGGTCCTTCTTCACGGCGGCCTCCGCGTCGGAGCTGTTCAGGTCCTTACGGAACTTGTCGAGGTCGGCCACACCGCTGTCCTTCGCCATGTCGACGAGCTTGTCCTCGGCGAGCGCGTCGCCCTTGCGGGTCTTGGCGTAGAGCTCGTCGTGGAGCTGCCAGAACTTCCCCTGGCGGCCGGCCGCCCAGGAGGCGCGGGCGGCGCGCTCGGAGTCCTTGCCGAAGATCGGGAAGTTGCGGAACTCGATGCGCAGGGTGCCCTCGTCCACGTACTTCTTGATCAGCTCGGGCTGGGTGTCACGGGTGAACTTTCCGCAGTACGAGCACTGGTAGTCGGCGTACTCGACGAGCACGACGGGGGCGTCGGCCTTGCCGACGGCCATCGGGTCGTCGGCCGTGCGGCGGACGGAGGCCTTCTCGAACTGGGCGTAGACCTGTCGGCGCTGGTCGGACGAGGGCGCGGCGTCGGAGGGCTCGCGTGTGCCGGAGCCGCCCGCGTTCTTGCCGATGGCGATGCCCGCGGCGACGAGCGCGACCACGAGGGCGACCACGGCGCCGATCGCGGCGATACGGCGGGAGGGGCTGGTCTTGCGTGCGGAGGTGGACATGAGGGGGAGAGCTCCCTGGGGCGTACGGAATCTGGACATGCCGGGGCACGGCCCGGTGCGCGGGCCGTGGGCGGGCGGTCTAGATCCGTAGGACGGGGAGC
>NZ_JAINFC010000698.1 GCF_020740835.1 Streptomyces sp. UNOC14_S4 | reverse complement strand
CCCGATGTCCGGACCATGGAAGACCTCCCGAGTCGTTTCCGTCCCCTGTCGCCACTGTCGCCACCGATTGCTATCGGCACCAGATGCCCGGCGGCGGAACGGGCGATGAACAGCCGGTCACGTACCCTCGGTGGAGGCGGCCTTCCCGCGTGCCTTTTCGCACCCGGTGCCGTGACCCCCGTCTCGTAGCAACGCACGAATGAAGCGGCTGGCCTGACCTGCGCGAACCGCCAAGTAGACTCTGGTCACGTGACAGCTGCGTCTTCGAAACCCCGCATCCCCAACGTCCTCGCCGGCCGCTACGCCTCCCCGGACCTGGCCGTCCTGTGGTCCCCCGAGTACAAGGTCACCCTGGAGCGCAGGCTCTGGCTGGCCGTGCTGCGTGCCCAGAAGGACCTGGGGATCGAGGTGCCGGACGCGGCGCTCGCCGACTACGAGCGGGTCCTGGACCAGGTCGACCTGGCCTCGATCGCCGAGCGTGAGAAGGTCACCCGCCACGACGTGAAGGCCCGCATCGAGGAGTTCAACGCCCTCGCCGGCCACGAGCACGTCCACAAGGGCATGACCTCCCGTGACCTTACGGAGAACGTCGAGCAGCTCCAGATCCGGCTCTCCCTGGAGCACGTCCGCGGCCGCACGGTCGCCGTGCTGGCTCGGCTGGGCAAGCTGGCCGCCGAGCACGCGGAGCTGGTCATGGCGGGCCGCTCGCACAACGTCGCCGCCCAGGCCACCACCCTCGGCAAGCGCTTCGCGACCGCCGCCGACGAGCTGCTCGTCGCCTTCGGCCGGGTGGAGGACCTCCTCGCCCGCTACCCGCTGCGCGGCATCAAGGGCCCGGTCGGCACCGCCCAGGACATGCTCGACCTGCTCGGCGGCGACGCCGCGAAGCTGGACGAGCTGGAGCGGCGCATCGCCACCCACCTCGGCTTCGCCCACGCCTTCACCTCCGTCGGCCAGGTCTACCCGCGCTCGCTCGACTACGACGTCGTCACCGCGCTGGTGCAGCTCGCCGCGGCCCCCTCCTCGCTCGCCAAGACGATCCGCCTGATGGCCGGGCACGAGCTGGTCACCGAGGGCTTCAAGCCCGGCCAGGTCGGCTCGTCCGCCATGCCGCACAAGATGAACACCCGCTCCTGCGAGCGCGTCAACGGCCTCATGGTGATCCTGCGCGGCTACGCCTCGATGACGGGCGAGCTCGCGGGCGACCAGTGGAACGAGGGCGACGTCTCCTGCTCCGTGGTCCGCCGCGTCGCGCTGCCGGACGCGTTCTTCGCGCTCGACGGCCTGCTGGAGACCTTCCTGACGGTCCTCGACGAGTTCGGCGCCTTCCCCGCCGTCGTCGCCCGCGAGCTGGACCGCTACCTCCCCTTCCTCGCCACCACCAAGGTCCTGATGGCCGCGGTGCGCGCCGGGGTCGGCCGCGAGGTCGCGCACGAGGCCATCAAGGAGCACGCGGTGGCCTCCGCGCTCGCCATGCGCGAGCAGGGCGCCGAGCGCAACGAGCTGCTCGACAAGCTGGCCGCCGACGAGCGCATCCCGCTGGACCGCGCCGCGCTGGACGCCCTGATGGCGGACAAGCTCTCCTTCAGCGGGGCCGCGGCCGACCAGGTGGGCCTGGTCGTCGCCCGCATCGAGGAGATCGCGAAGGCGCACCCCGAGGCGGCGGCGTACGCGCCGGGCGCGATCCTCTAGCGCTTCCGCCGTCCGGTTCCGCTCTGTCTGTCCATAAGGAGCGGAACCGGACGACGCGCCGTACCGCCGGACCGCAGTGTCCGGAATGTAGCGTCTTGTCCCGTGATCAAGGGATTCAAGAACTTCATCATGCGCGGTGACATCGTCACCGTCGCCGTGGGGCTGATCATCGCCCTCGCGTTCAGCACGCTGATCAAGGCGTTCACCGACTTCGTGGTCAACCCGATCATCGCCCGGCTGCAGGGCGGCCGCTCCCTGGGCCTCGGCTGGCAGCTCGGCCGCACGGGCAACAAGGCGACCTACCTCGACCTGGGCTCGTTCATCTCCGCGCTCATCTATTTCGTCATCTTCATGGCGGTCGTCTACTTCCTCATCGTCGTCCCCTACAAGCACGTCCAGGCCCGCCGCGGCATCACCGCATTCAGCGAACCGGGCCCCCTGAAGACGTGCCCGGCGTGCCTGTCCGAGGACCTGCCGGAGGCGGCGTGGAAGTGCCGCTACTGCGGCACGGAGCAGGCGGCGCGGGGTGGAGCAGGGGCGTCGTAGGTCACCCGGTGGCGAGGGTGCGGGCGAAGAACGGCAGCAGGCGCTCCCAGTGCCGCTGGAGCCCGGAGGGGCTGAAGGCGGCGGTGTCGGCCATGGTGAAGCCGTGAACGGTGCCCGGGTAGACCTCGGAGACGTATCGGACGCCGACGTCGCCGAGGGCCTTGTGCAACTCGGCGACGGCCTCGGGCGGCATGGAGTCGTCGTGCTCGGCCAGGCCGAAGAGGAGCTCCGCGTTCAGCTGCGGGGCGAGCAGGTGCGGGCTGTCGGGCGTGCCGGTGACGAGCGGACCGGGGTGGAAGCAGGCCGCGGCGGCCACCCGGTCGGGGCTCTCCGCTGCCGCCCGCACCGCCAGGACGGCCCCCATGCAGTAACCGACGACCCCGGCAGGTCCGGGGCGGACCTCGGGCCGGGCAGTGAGGAAGTCCAGGTACGCGTCGGCGTCGCGGGCCGAGCGCTCCACGGTGAGTTCGTCCAACAGGGGCATGAGGCGGGCGAAGAACGCTTCTCGGGCCTCGGCGGAGCTCAGGTCGGGTACGTCGAGCACAGGGGCGGGGCCGTGGCGGTAGAAGATGTTCGGGGCCAGGACGTAGTAGCCCTCGGCGGCCAGCTTCCGGGCCATCTCGTGGATCACCGGCCGCAGCCCGATGGCGTCCACGTACAGCAGGACGCCCGGGTGGCGCGCGCCGTCGTCGGGGAAGGCGACGAAGGCGTCGGCCGTACCGTCGGGGGTGGGGATCTCAACTGTTGTGGTGCGCATGGGTGTTGCTCCTGGTGGGTTTCATGACGTAGGGGGAGCT
>NZ_JAINFC010000697.1 GCF_020740835.1 Streptomyces sp. UNOC14_S4 | reverse complement strand
ATGGTAGATCTGGAGACATGACGCGAGAACACCATCGGGAAGCGGAAGCGGAAGCGGAAGCAGGGACAGGGACAGGGACAGGGGCCGAGGTCGGGGCCGGGACTGGGGCCGGGACTGGGTTGGAGGCCGGAATGGGGAGGGGGACGGAAGAGGCCGGGCGGCCCGGTGCGCCGGACCGGCTCGACGTGCTCCAGCGTCGGCTGGCCGGCTTCGCGGCGGCCCGTGGCTGGCAGCCGTTCCACACGCCGAAGAACCTGGCCGCGGCCCTGAGTGTCGAGGCCGCCGAACTGGTGGAGATCTTCCAGTGGCTGACGCCCGAGCAGTCGGCGCGGGTGATGGAGGACCCGGGGACGGCCGGGCGGGTGGAGGACGAGGTCGCCGACGTCCTGGCCTACCTGCTCCAGTTCTGCGAGGTACTGGGTATCGACGCGGGAGCCGCGCTCGCCGCGAAGATCGAACGCAACGAGCACCGCTTTCCGGTCACGGAGCACCGTTCCGGGGGCGGAAGCGCACAGGTACCGGAGGAATCCACTCCGGATTCGCCGAATCGTCACTCTCCGGAGTGATTGAGTTGTCCACACCGCATTTGGTATCCACAGATTTCTGAATTCCCCTGGCTTTTCCGGCGGTTAGTCATCACTCTGGGTAGTGACGCAGTGGCGGGCGGCTCTCTGGGCGAGTCCCTGGGCGGAGGGCACCGAGGGCGCGCCGAGGAGCATCACCGAGGAACAGAGCGAACACCGAGCACACCGAAGGGCGGCACGGCGCCGACCGGAGGCGGTACCGCCGGACGGACCGAGCGGTCGGAGCAGTCGGAAAAGCGGGGGACCGGTTTTATATGGACGCAATGCGGCTCATCGGGGCCACGAGAACGGCGTTGGCGCAGGCCGGAGTCGTTCAGGACATCGTCGTGGAGGCATGGCAGACGCAGGCGCTCGCGGGGGCGATCGGCAGCCATCTCGCGATCCACGGACCCTTCGAGGTCCGGGCCGCGGCGGGCGGCCTGAGCGAGGCCGGCGCACGCGCATCCGGTGCGCTGCGCCAGACGCTGCGCACCGGGGCGATACGGGCCGCGCAGCTCACCGAAGTGCGCGACCACTGGGCCACGTTGACCGGGCTCTGCGCGCTGCTCGGTGAGGTCGGCATAGCCCTCGTGGGCGTCGCCTGCTCCTCCGACGAGGACGCCCTGTACTGGCAGTGCATCGAGGCGATCGACGCCGCCGACGAGACCAGCGACAGAGTGCGCTGGTTACAGAGACGGCTCGCGCTCCGGGAGCGGGAAGGTGGCGCCGCGTGAAGCGCGGGCGGTCAGTCGGTGTCTCCCTCGTCGGCCGCGGGGCGCTCGGCGGGCGCCTGCAGATCGGCGTCCAGCTGCGACAGGTCGGCGTCGAGCGCGGCCATCAGCTCCTCCATCTGCTGGAGCAGCCCCTTGGGCGCACCCTGCTGCGGGGGAGCGGACTGGGCGGGCACCGTTCCTTCGGGCACGGCTTCCTGGGTCATCGCGGCCTCCTCGGCCAGGCCCTCCCGGTGCGGGCGGGCGGCGTTGCGATCGTCGCCTCCGGCAGCGGACACCGGTGCGCGGGCCGGGCGGTCCGGCTCCGCCCGAGCCAACGATCACCGGGCCCGGCGGACACTTCCCACCCGCCGTGGAGCGCGGAAGTTCACCCGACCGTGGTGGGCGGTGCGAAGGAGGGTGCGGACGGTTGACGCACGTGCGGCAGTGCAGGATGGGGGCATGGATCTGCGTATCTTCACCGAGCCCCAGCAAGGGGCGAGCTACGACACGTTGCTGACCGTCGCCAAGGCCACCGAGGATCTCGGCTTCGACGCCTTCTTCCGGTCCGACCACTACCTGGCCATGGGCTCCGCCGACGGGCTGCCGGGACCGACCGACGCCTGGATCACCCTGGCCGGGCTCGCCCGGGAGACCCGCCGCATCCGGCTCGGCACCCTGATGACTGCGGGCACGTTCCGGCTGCCGGGCGTCCTCGCCATCCAGGTGGCGCAGGTCGACCAGATGTCCGGCGGACGGGTCGAGCTGGGCCTGGGCGCGGGCTGGTTCGAGGAGGAGCACAGGGCGTACGGCATCCCCTTCCCCAAGGAGAAGTTCGGCCGTCTGGAGGAGCAGCTCGAGATCATCACAGGGCTGTGGGGGACGGAGGTCGGCAAGACCTTCACCCATCACGGCACGCACTATCAGCTCGCCGACTCGCCCGCGCTGCCGAAGCCCGCGCAGGCCAAGGTGCCCGTGCTGATCGGCGGTCACGGTGCCAAGCGGACGCCGAGGCTCGCCGCCAAGTACGCCGACGAGTTCAACATCCCCTTCGCCTCCGTCGAGGACAGCGAGCGCCAGTTCGGCCGGGTGCGGGCCGCCGCGGAGGAGTCCGGGCGCAAGGGGAGCGACCTGGTGTACTCCAACGCCCTCGTCGTCTGCGTCGGCAAGGACGACGCCGAGGTGGCCCGCCGGGCGGCCGTCATCGGCCGTGACGTGGACGAGCTGAAGACGAACGGGCTGGCGGGCTCGCCCGCCGAGGTCCTGGACAAGATCGGCCGCTATACCGCGATCGGCTCCTCCAGGATCTACCTCCAGATCCTCGACCTCGACGACCTCGACCACCTGGAACTGATCTCGTCCCAGATCCTGCCCCAGCTGGGCTGATGGTCCGGCGAACGGCCGAGGAAGCCCCCGAGGAAGCTCCTGAGGAGTGCCCATGACGCCCGCCCCTGCCCCCGGCCCCGCTCCCGGTCCGGTCGTGCCGCTCGCCGAGGCCCTGGCGAGCGGACCACTCGTCCTGGACGGGGGTCTGTCCAACCAGCTGGTGGCGCAGGGCTGTGACCTGTCCGATGCCCTGTGGTCGGCCCGGCTCCTCGCCGACGGGCCGGAGCAGATCGAACGGGCCCACGCGGCCTACCTGCGGGCGGGCGCTCGGGTCCTCATCACCGCCAGCTACCAGGCCACGTTCGAGGGGTTCGCCGCCCGTGGCATCGGCCGGGCGAAGGCGGCGGAGCTGCTGCGCGGCAGTGTGGGACTGGGCA
>NZ_JAINFC010000696.1 GCF_020740835.1 Streptomyces sp. UNOC14_S4 | reverse complement strand
GGGGTCGGGGCGGGCGAGGATGAAACGGCGTACTGCGGATCCGGCGGACGGGGCGTCCGCGTCGGCACACCCGGATGTCCCCCCGGCACGCCGGGGGGACCCACACCCTGCACCGCGCTCCTTCGAACGGCGGCTCGGGCGCCGCGACCTCTCGGCGGTCGCCCGGACACGGGCGGAGCTGCGCTCCCTGCTGGCGCACTGGGGAGCCCCGGGCCGGGCGGAGACCGCGGAGCTCCTGACGAGCGAGCTGGTCACCAACGCCCTGGTGCACACCGACGGGAGCGCGGTGGTCCGGGCCGCGCTCACCGGCTCCGGGGAGCTGCTGCGGGTGGAGGTCCGCGACTTCGCCGCGCGGCACCCGTCCCTGCGCGTGAACGACGACATACAGCAGGCCGCGACCTCCGGGCGCGGCCTGCTGCTGGTGCACTCCCTCGCCGACGGCTGGGGTGTGCGTCCCCACGGAGTGGGAAAAACGGTCTGGTTCGAATTGCGTGCCCAGGAGCCCTGAAAGGCTCAGGAGTGCCCTGAAAGAGTGCCCTGAAAACCGGAAGCCCCGAACCGCCGTGGGGCGATTCAGGGCTTCCGGCCTTCAGCCGAACTGCCGCTCGATCTGGGCGAGCTTGGCCTCCAGGGAATCGAGCCGTGGAATGGCCTGGGTGTCGTCCTCCGCGGTGAGATCGATCGAATGCTCAGAACCGCTCACCGCCTGGAGTGGACGGGCACGTACGGGAAGCTGTTCCTCGGTCCCTATGGAAGGTTCCGCGCCGAGCTGCGGCGGCTGCGCGGCCGCGGGAACGGCGTGTCCGGTCACCTCCACCTGACGGGCGCCGCGGGTGCGGCCCCAGACACGGTGCTGCCGGTTGTACGCCTTGAGGCGGGCCCGCTCCAGCTTGCCCGCCTCGCGGCGCCTGGCACGGTCCCGGTCCCGCTGCCGCCGGTCCTCGCGGACCTCCTCGACGGCCTCGTCCAGCGTCCGCACGCCCTCCAGGAGCATCAGCGACCAGGCGCCGAAGGTCTCGCGGGGGGCACGCAGCCACCGGACTATGCGGATCTGCGGCAACGGGCGGGGTACGAGTCCCTGCTCGCGGAGTGCTGCCCTGCGGGTCTGCTTGAGCGCGCGGTCGAAGAGCACCGCGGCCGACAGGGACATCCCCGCGAAGAACTGCGGAGCGCCCGCGTGGTCCATCCCGCGCGGCGCGTGCACCCAGTTGAACCAGGCCGCCGCGCCCGCGAAGGTCCACACCAGCAGCCGGGAGCCGAGAGCCGCGTCGCCGTGGCTCGCCTCGCGCACGGCGAGCACCGAGCAGAACATGGCGGCACCGTCGAGCCCGAAGGGCACCAGGTACTCCCAGCCGCCCGACAGGCCCAGGTTCTGCACGCCGAAGCCGACGAGTCCGTGGAAGGACAGGGCGGCGGCCACGGCGGCGCAGCAGAAGAGGAGCACGTACGACGCGCTGCCGTAGATGGCTTCTTTGCGGCGTCTGCGTTCCTCGGAGCGCTCCCAGGAGTCCGTGGGCGCCCCCGTGTCGTCCACACCCCCGTGCTTGCCACGAGCGAGCAACGTCACCGCCACCACGGCACCGGCGAGCGCCACGACACTGGGGACCATCCAATTCAGCGGTATGTCGGTCACTCTCATCTGCGTCCCTTGCGTAGCTGTACAGCCTTTCGCGCGCCATCCTGACGGAACCGGCCCGTTCGCCAAAGGGTTTCCGGGTAACTGTCTGCCAACAGACCCCAAGGGCATACAGATAGGTGTGGGGAAATTCGAACCCGGATCACTCGAAAGGGAATTGAGTTCGAATTACCTCACTCGATCGAGTGGTGTGACGTTCATCAGCCTGTGGTCATTCGTGCTACTCGTACTGCATCACCGGTACGGGGGCAGGTGAGGCAGGTGTCGTCGGGGCGCAGCGTGTAGAAGAGGCAGCAGCTCGCCCGGTCGCGGGTGCGCAGGGACTCGCCCGCCGGGCCGGTGAGCGCGCGGAAGGCCGCGCCGCCCGCGTACGGGGGAGTGGTGCCCGGGAGCAGCAGCTCCAACTCGCCGGTCACCCGCGGCTCCTCGCCCAGCAGCCGTCCCAGCCGCCAGATGCCCTCGGCGAGTTCGTCCGTCGCCATGCCCCACAGCGCCCGCGAGCCGCGCCGCATCCGCGGCCGGAAGGCGTCGAGCACCGGTCCGAGGTGCTCGGCCGCCGCCTCGCGCACGCGCCCCCGCAGCGCCTCCTCGTCCGCGACGGTCACGGCCCGCGCGTCGGCCGCGGCCGGGTCGCCGGGCAGGCAGGCGAACTCCGCGACCCGGACGGTCAGCCGCCCGAGCCCGCGGTGGTACGAGACGGCGTCGACCGGCAGCCGCGGCACCCGGCGGCACAGGAACCAGGGGATCGTGAACAGCAGGCAGACCGGCCAGGCGTACCGGTGCAGCCCGAAGCTCGCGACGACGTCCGGGCGGGCCCGTTCGCCGTAGTCGCGCAGGATCTGCTCGTCGTCCCAGGAGAGGAAGGCGTCGAGCTCCGCGCCGCCCGCCGCGAGCCCGGCGGCGGTCACCCAGCCGTCGCCGTCCCGGGGTGCCCCCACGGAGACGGACAGCCGGGGGAAGACCTCGGTGAGCCTGGCGTACGCACCGCTGACGGGGCACTCTCCGGGGGCCGGTGGAGGGGGCACGTGCGAGAGCCGGGCAGCCGAGGCGGAAGGCATGCGTGGACCACCGTATCGCGATCGTTTACAGGCAAGCCTTACCTTACCCGGACGGATCGGGGTTTGAACTGAGGAAACGGCCGCCTATGGTTCGGGTGGACACAGGAGGACCCCAATGGAGCAGGGCAGACCGCACGGCGCCGCAGCGCGGGCCGTCCCCGGCGTACCCGGACAGGCCACCGCGTCCGCCTCGCACGGTACGCCGGACGCAGGCCACGTCCGCGGTGAACACGTCCACAGCCAGGAAATCTACGGCGAAGAGGCGTACGGGATGCCGACGGGCCCGCGGCCCGGGGCCGCAGCGGACGGCCCGGTCGGCGCCCTCTCCGGCCCCTCCGCCCC
>NZ_JAINFC010000695.1 GCF_020740835.1 Streptomyces sp. UNOC14_S4 | reverse complement strand
GTTCTGAAATGACGGTGCATGGAGTACGGCTCCCCATAGGAGGTGGCCGCACGCACCGCGTTTCAGGTTCCGGCCGGAGGCCCCTCCCCCGGCCCACAGACCACCCAGGGGCGCGGGGAACGGCGCGAGAAGCCCCACCGGCCCGCACCAGACGTGGAAACCGGTCAACTTCCCTCTCACTTGTGGCTGATCGATTGCGTCGGCCATCAGCGGCCCCAACAATGCACACGTCAAACGGACCGCTCCAGAGAGGATCCACCCCCCATGACGCGCATCAGCAGCAGACCTCTCGTCGGCATGCTCGCGACGCTCCTGCTCACAGGAACGGCGGCCCTGGGCGCCGGAACGGCACACGCCACCACACCCGCCGCCAAGACCAAGCCCAAGGCCGTGGACTTCGCCGGCACCGTCGCGCTCAGCAACTGTTCCGGATCGCTCATCAAGCTGCCGAACTCGGGCGACAACGACCCCGCCCTGGTCATGTCCAACGGCCACTGCCTGGAGACGGGCATGCCGGGCCCCGGCCAGGTCATCACCGACCAGCCGTCCTCGCGGACGTTCACCCTGCTCAAGTCGGACGCGAGCAGCGCCGGTACGCTCCGGGCCACCAAGGTCGCGTACTCCACGATGACCGACACCGACGTCACGCTCTACGAGCTCAACCAGACGTACGCGCAGATCAAGCAGCGCTACCGGATCGACGCCCTGAACCTCTCCTCCGACCACCCGACGACGGGTACGCCGATCAAGGTCGTCTCCGGGTACTGGAAGAAGATCTACTCCTGCAACGTCGACGGCTTCGTCCACGAGCTCCACGAGGCCGACTGGACCTGGAAGGACTCCCTGCGCTACACGCCGTCGTGCAACACCATAGGCGGCACGTCCGGTTCGCCGGTGATCGACGCCAACACGGGCAAGGTCGTCGCGATCAACAACACGGGCAACGAGAACGGCGAGCAGTGCACGATGAACAACCCGTGCGAGGTCGACGAGAACGGCCAGGTGACCGTCCGGCAGGGCATCAACTACGCCGAGGAGACCTACGGCATCGGCAAGTGCTTCGCCCCGGGCAACAAGCTGGACCTCAGCCTCCCGGACTGCGCGCTGCCCCAGCCCGCCGGTGACGACACGTACGCCCGCCGCTGACAGCAGCCGACCGACGAGGTGACCGACGCACAGGAGGCGGCCCTGTCACCCGACAGGGCCGCTCCCGCACACATCACCGCAACCACATCACAGCGTCACGGCATCGCGTGCACATGCGCCCCCACCGCGTTCGACCACGCGTTGCCCGCGGTCGCGTCCCAGTTGGTGGACCAGGTCATCGCACCCCGGATGCCCGGGTACGTCTTCGACGGCTTGAACGAGCCGCACCGCGTACCCGTCGCCAGGCAGTCGAGCGCGTCGTTGACGACGGACGGCGCCACGTAGCCGCTGCCCGCGCCCCGCGTGGAGGCGGGCAGGCCCAGGCCCACCTGTGAGGGCGCTAGGCCGCCCTCCAGCTGGATGCAGGCCAGGGCGGTGAGGAAGTCCACCGTGCCCTGCGCGTACACCTTGCCGTCGCAGCCGTTCATCGCGCCGCTGTTGTAGTACTGCATGTTGACGACGGTCAGGATGTCCTTGACGTTGAGCGCCGTCCGGAAGTAGCCCGCCGACGTCGACTGCATGTCGATGGTCTGCGGCGCCATGGTGATGACGAGCTTGCTGCCCGCCTTCGCCGACAGGGCGCGCAGGGCCTGCGTCATGTAGGTCGGGTTGAGACCGTTCTCCAGGTCGATGTCGACGCCGTTGAAACCGTACTTCTGCATCAGCGCGTAGACACTGTTCGCGAAGTTGGTCGCGGAGGCGGAGTCGTTGACGCTGACAGTGCCCTTCTCACCGCCGATGGAGATGATCACGCTCTTGCCCGCCGCCTGCTTGGCGGCGATGTCGGCCTTGAACGCGGCCTCGCTGTAGTTGAGCGCCGGGTCGAGCGTGAAGTCGACGGCTCCGGGTGTGCCGGTGGCGTCCGCGAAGGCGACGGCGATGATGTCGTACTGGCTCTGCACGTCACTGATCTTCTGGACGGTGGCGCCGTTGTTGAAGTTCTGCCAGTAGCCCGTGACCGCGTGCTTCGGCACGGAGGGGTCGCCGCCGCTGCCCGCGCTCGTCGTCGCCGTGACGGCCGTCGAGCGTGCCGACTCGCCCGAGGCGTTGACCGCCGTCACCTCGAATCGGTACGCGGTCGAGGGCGCGAGCCCGGTCACGGTCGCCGACGTGCCGCTGACGGACTGCACCTTGCTGCCGTCCTGGTAGACGTTGTAGCCGGTGGCTCCGGTGGAGGCGCTCCACGACAGCGCCACGGAGGACGGGGTCACCGAGCCGGCCGTCAGCCCGCCCGGTGCGCCGGGCGCGGGGTCGCCCGGGTCGCCGCCCCCGGGCCCCGTCAGGGTGATGTCGTCCGCGAGGTACGCGGGCTGGCCGTACCAGCCGTGCGTCCAGACGGTGACGGACGTGGTGTTCGGCCCGGTCGTGAAGCTGGTGGTGAGCTGCTGCCAGTCGCTCGCGGACGGCGTCCACGTCGACACGTCCGTGGTGCCCGTGCCGCTCGCGCCGAGGTAGACGTACGAGCCCTGGACCCACGCGCCGAGCGTGTACGAGGAGTTGGGCCGCACGCTGACCGTCTGCGAGCACTGGGCGCTGTCGGACCCGGCGGGCGTGGCCTTGAGCGCGCCCGTGCCGCTGTGCGCGGGGGACGTGACGACGGTGCCGCTGTCGCTCGTACAGCTCCAGGGGGAGAGACCGTTCTCGAAGCCGCCGTTCCGTACGAGGTCGGCGTCGGCCGCCCGTGCGGGGGAGCCGACGGCGGCCGTCAGGCCGGCCGCGGCGAGCGCGGTGGCCAGGAGCGTGCCGAGCCCGCGTCTCGTCACGGCGCGGGTGGTGCGTATGGCTGCTTGCACTACTGCCTCCGGTGGGAGAGGAGTTGGGGTGGTGGTTGCCGGGAACGGTCCGGCGGAATGTTCGGGGTGTTCCCGGGGAAGGGTGCAGAGGATGATGTGGGGG
>NZ_JAINFC010000694.1 GCF_020740835.1 Streptomyces sp. UNOC14_S4 | reverse complement strand
ACAAGCCCCCACGGACGTGCAGCCGCGCGCGCAGCGCAAGTGGCACCCCGGTGGGCGTCGGCTGCCGGTAGGGGGTGCCTACGTCCGCGTCCGGGCGCGCCCCGTCAGGGGCGCGGGGAACTGCGCGAGCAACCAGCGACGACCCGCACCCGCCGGACGGCCGCAGCGGGCCGAGCTCGCAGGCGGCTTTTCAGGGGCGCGGGGAACTGCGCGAGAAGTCCCCACCGGCCCGCAGACGCCGGACGAACGCGGCGCACCGAGCTCGAAGGCGGCATTGAGGGGCGCGGGGAACTGCGCGACAAGCCCCCACGGACGTGCAGCCGCGCGCGCAGCGCAAGTGGCACCCCGGTGGGCGCGAGGGCCCAGCCACTACGGCGCGGAGGACTCCCGCCCGGCAGCCCGCGCAGCGGCAACGTGCCGCCGGATCGCCGCGTCGCGCTTGCGGACGTACCAGACGCCCACGAGCCCCAGCCCGCCACCGGCCAGGCACGTCCAGAGCCACCACAGGTGACCGTGGTCGCTGAACCAGCCGTAGAACGGCAGCTGGGCGAGGAAGAGGACGAACCACAGGATCGTGCCGCCGGTGATGGTGGCGACGACGGGCCCTTCCAGGGGCTCCGGCGCCTCGTGCGTGGGTGTCCACTTCGTCATGACGCAAAGCCTAGTCCGTACCCACGCCGGGGCCGACGTGCGGTGGAGCCCTTGTCCCATAGGGGTCTACGCGCGGAGATAGCAATTCCGCGTTTGGTTATTCATACTGAATCGAACTGGATACGACTGGGTGGTTTGGTGCGATCCTCCAAGGTTCGAAACCGGAGGGGCGCCGGCGATCACCCGGCCGCGATCCGCTTTCCAGCTGTCTCCCCCGCCTCCCCCAGGCCCCCTACGACTGAGGTACGTATGCCCTCCTCGGCCACCCCCGCGGTCGACGCCCAGCAGCCGCCGTCACCCGAGCCGGTCCGCTCCCCCCTCGACCGGTACTTCCGGATAAGCGAGCGGGGTTCGTCCATCGCCCGTGAGGTACGTGGCGGTCTGGCCACGTTCTTTGCGATGGCGTACATCATCGTGCTGAACCCGATCATCCTCGGGGCCGGGCACGACAAGTTCGGGCACCAGCTCGACAACGGCCAGCTGGTCACGGCGACCGCGCTGACGGCCGGCCTCACCACGATCCTCATGGGCGTCATCGGCAACGTCCCGATCGCCTGCGCCGCGGGCCTCGGCATCAACGCCGTCGTCTCGCTCCAGCTCGCGCCCAAGATGAGCTGGCCGGACGCGATGGGCATGGTGGTGCTCGCCGGTGTGGTGCTGATGGTGCTGGTCGCCTCCGGCCTGCGACAGCGCGTGATGGACGCGATCCCGAACGGGCTGCGGCGCGCCATCGCGATCGGTATCGGCCTGTTCATCTCGCTGATCGGTCTGGTCGACTCGGGCTTCGTCACCCGCAACCCGGACGGCGCGCACACCACCGTGCCGATGGGCCTCGGCGAGGGCGGGCAGCTGCACGGCTGGCCGGTGCTGATCTTCGCGCTGGGGCTCGCGCTGACGTTCATCCTGATCGTCCGCAAGACGCAGGGCGCGATCCTCATCGGCATCGTCGTGATGACCTTCGTGGCCATCGTCATCAACTCGCTGGCCACGATCCCCGACACGAGCTGGGGTCTGAGCGTCCCGCAGGTGCCGGACAACGTCGTCGGCACGCCCGACTTCGGCCTCGTCGGCCACATCAGCCTCTTCGGCGGCTTCCGTGAGGTGGGCTGGCTGACGGGCTGCCTGTTCGTCTTCACCGTGCTGCTGTCCGGCTTCTTCGACGCGATGGGCACGATCATCGGCGTCGGCGAGGAGGCGGGGCTCACGGACGAGAACGGCCAGCTGCCGGGCATGGGCAAGATCCTGATGATGGACGGCGTCGCGGTCGCCGCGGGCGGCGCCGGCTCCGCCTCCGCGAACACCTGCTTCGTGGAGTCCACGGCCGGTGTCGGCGAAGGCGCCCGTACGGGCCTGGCCAACGTGATGACCGGCGGCCTCTTCCTGCTGGCCCTGATCTTCACCCCGCTCGCCAGGATCGTCCCCTCGCAGGCGGCCACGCCCGCCCTGCTGGTCGTCGGCTTCCTCATCATGGCGGCCAACGTCAAGGAGATCGACTGGAGCGACTTCACGATCGCGATCCCCGCGTTCCTGACGATCATCTCGATGCCGTTCACGTACTCGATCACCAACGGCATCGGCATCGGCGTCCTCGCCTTCATCCTCCTGCGCATCGCCGACGGCCGGACGAAGCAGATCCCCTGGCTGCTGAACGCGGTGGGGCTGTGCTTCCTCGTCTACTTCTTCCTCAACCCGATCGAGCAGATGCTGGGCGTGAAGTAGGGGACCGCGGCCAGGGCCCGAGGGGGGGGCTTCGTATGGTTGGGGCGGACCGGATGGTCATCCGGTCCGCCCCGCCGTCGTTCCCGCCCCATTCCCGGCCGCGCGGCGGCGCCCTAACGTCCCACCATGACTCCGGCCATGACCCCGGCGATCGTCACCGTCGTGCTGGCGTTCACCGGCTATCTCGTCACGTACGTCAACGGCCTGCGCCTCGCACAGCAGCAGGAGCGGCTGGCGCGGGTGAACCGCCAACTGGCCGAGTTCTACGGCCCGCTCCTGGCCCTGGCCGAGTCCAACCACCGCGCCTACCGCACCTTCGCCGAACTCCACCCGCGCCCCGACGGCAGCCCGCCGACCGAGGAGGAACTGGCGGAGTGGCGGCTGTGGATGACGACCGTACTGCTGCCCAATCTGCGGTCCATACGCGACATCCTGACCACGAAGGCGGACCTGCTGTCGGAGCCCGACGTCCCCGAAATCCTCCAGGAGGTCTACGCCCACGCCGCCTGGGACGAGATCACCGCGGCCCGCTGGGGGCAGGGCGACCTGACGCACCACCCCACGCCGTCCCCTTTCCCGGCGACGGAGTTCCGCCGGTACGTGAAGGGCGAGTTCGAACGGCTGAAGCGGGAGCAGGCGGAGCTGCTGGGGAAGGGGCGGGGCGGGCTCTTATACACA
>NZ_JAINFC010000693.1 GCF_020740835.1 Streptomyces sp. UNOC14_S4 | reverse complement strand
CTGCGTGCCGCTCTCCTCCCGCTGACCGTGGCCGCCCTGCTGGCCGGCGCCTGGACGCAGGCCCGTGCCCTGTCGTACGTACTGCGGCCCGCGGCGCTCCCGCCGCCCCTGCGCACCGTGCACACGGTCGCGCCCTGGCACCCGCTCCGCTGGGCGGCACGCGCGATGGCGAAGGGGGACACCGTGATGACCGACAACTACTACGCCCTCCGGACGCTCCCGGCCTACGGCCCGTACACCGTCGCGCCCGCCTATCCCGACGTCTTCCTGCGCGACGCGCGTGAGCGCCGTGACGCCACCCGCCGGTACTTCGCCCCGGCCGCCTCCCGAGCCGAACGGCTCGGCATCCTCAGGAAGTACGGCGTGCGGTGGGTGCTGCAACGCGCCGGCGGCCCCGGACTGCCGGCGGACGACCCGGCGCTCCGGCGGACCGCCACGGGGCCCGGCGGTTTCGTCCTGTCGGAGGTGGCCGCCCGGTGACCGCAGGCGTCCACCGTCACCGCCCGAGGACGCCGGACGCGCCCGACGTCCTCGGGCGGTGGCTGCGCGGACGCGCGCCGCTGCCGTTGCTCGGTGCCGCGCTGCTGGTGTTCGCCCTGGACGTGGCACGGGTGCTGGCCGGAGCGCGTACGGGCATCGACAACGCCGTCGTGGTGCGCGCCGCCCGGACCCTGCTGGACGGTGGTTCGCCGTACGCAGACAAACGCTTCCTCTACCTGCCGGGCGCGGCCTTCGCGGCCGTGCCGCAGACGTTCCTGGGCGACCGCGTGCTGTTCTGGGCGGTGCCGGTCGCGACGGCGCTGTGCGGCCTGGCGGGCGTGGTCGCGGCCCTGCGCGTGTTCGGGGTACGGGCGGACAGCAGGCTCGCGGCGGCCATGGTCGCCGGTCTCGGCCTGTTCGAGCCCTTCCACGGATTGGTCTATCTGGGCAACTGGACGGTGCTGTCCGCGCTCGCGTTCCCTGTCACCCTGCTGCTCGCGCGGCGCGGCCGGTGGAGCGCCGCCGGCGTGGTCACCGGCGCCGCTGTCGCGCTGAAGCCGATGCTCGTACCCGTCCTGCTGCTGTTCGTCCTGGCCCGGCGGTGGCGCGCGCTCGCGTGGGCGGTCGGCGTCCCGGCCGCGGTGTCGCTGGCCGCCGCCGCGGCCGTGCCCCGGCCGGGGCGGTTCCTCACCCGCACGCTGCCGTTCATCCTGCACGGCCAGGACGCGTACGCCCGCCCGTTCGACGCCTCCTGGTCGACGGTGCTGCCCCGGCTCGGCGTGCCGCAGCCGCTCGCCTTCACGCTCGCGGCGGCCGCGGCGCTGACCGTCCTGGCGCTGGCCCGGGTCCGCTGGCGGGCCGGGGGAGACGAGGCGGTGCGGCTGGTGGAGTGCGCGTCGCTGCTGATGCTCGCGGCCTTCCTGGCGTCCCGCCCGTCGTTCCAGCACTACATGCTGGTCGTGCTGCCCTCGCTCGTGGCCTCGTCGGTGGTGCGCGGGACGGCGGTGCGTTCGGTGTGGTTCTGGCTCCCGCTGCTGCCGGAGCTCACCGCTGTGCGGTGGCCGTACCTGGACAGCGCCCGGAGGCACGCCTTCCGGGACATCGTGATGATCACCGGGGTGGCCGCGGCGATCGCCGTACGGGCCTGGCGCGACCGCGTGCGACCCGGCCAGGACGTCACTGTCAGTGGTCACGTCTACTCTTTCCGTAGCGACCTTGAAGCGCGGAAACGAGCGGACCGCTCGGGAACGGGGTGACGTGTGACCACTGTGCGCAGGCCCGACCGCAGGGCCCCGGACGTCAGCGTCGTGGTGATCGCCTACAACGACGCCCGGCGGCTGCCGCGCGCCGTGCGCTCGGTCCTCGGGCAGTCGCTGCGCCGCCTCGAAGTGATCGTTGTCGACGACTGCTCGACCGACGGCACCTTCACCGCGGCCCAGCGACTGGCCGAGGCCGACCCGCGGGTGCGCTGCCTGCGGCTGCCCGCCAACAGCGGAGGCTGCGGCGCCCCGCGCAACGCGGGCATCGACGTGGCCCGCGCACCCCACCTGATGTTCCTCGACAGCGACGACGAACTGCCCTACCACGCCTGCAAGTCGCTGCTGCTCACCGCCGAGTCCACCGGGGCCGACCTGGTCACCGGCGAGGTCACCCGACTCCACGAGGACACCGGCGCCACCGGCCTCTGGTACCCCGAGCTGTTCGCCGACACCAGAGTCGTCGACGGCATCCGCGCCGCCCCCGAGTACTTCCTCGACACCCTGTCCACCAACAAGCTCTACCGCGCCGACTTCCTCGCCCGGCACGGCCTGCGCTTCCCCGAAGGCGTGCACTACGAGGACTCGCTGTTCACCGCCAAGGCCCTCACCCTGGCCCGCCGCTTCGCCGTCGTCCCCTGGCCCGTCTACACCTGGCGGCTCGCGGCCGCCCCCGCCACCCCGTCCATCACCGCGCGCAGGGACCGCATCGAGAGCGTCACCGACCGCGTCGGCGTGGCCCGGCTCGTCGACGCCTTCCTGGAGGAGACGGGCAACGCCGACCTCAAGCCCGCGAAGGACGCCAAGTTCCTCCGCCACGACGTCCGCCTGCACCTCGGCGACCTGCCCTTCCGCGACCGCCGCTGGACCGCCGGGTTCGCCGCCACCATGGCGCCCTACCTCCGCACCCTCGCCCCCGAGGCACTCGCCGATCTGCCGGACGAACAACGGATCTGCCAGTACCTGCTGGACGCGGGCCGCCTCGCGGAAGCCGCCGAGTGCGCCCGCACCCTCGACCGCCCGCGCCTCGCCCCCCGCCACGCCGTACGGCACGCCGGGCGCGTCTACTGGGGCGCGGAAGTGCCCGCGGACCCCGAGGCGGCCACCGGCCTCGACATCACGGAATGGCGCCTGGACGAGCAGCCGTTCACCACCGGCCCCCTCCGGCACGAGGCGGCACGCGTCGACACCGACGGGCCGGTGCTCCGCATCCGCCTCCACACCTACGACCCCGCCCGGCTCCTCCGCGCCCCCGGCACCGTCACCGCCGAACTCCGCGTCGCCACCACCGCGGAGCCGCTCGCCGTGCCCTTCGCCTACGACC
>NZ_JAINFC010000692.1 GCF_020740835.1 Streptomyces sp. UNOC14_S4 | reverse complement strand
GGCGAGGGCGGTGGACCGGGCGGCGGGGAGGGTCCTCGTGATGTATTGGGCCTGTCCGCCGTCGCGGTGCGGGGCGGCGACGATTTCCCTGGCGATATCGTTCGCGACGGCCGCGCCGAGGTCTTTGCGGACCAGGTGCAGACACAGATCGATACCGGCCGTGACGCCCGCGGAGGTCAGGATGGTGCCGTTGTCGATGTAGAGGACGTTCCGGTCGACGCGCAGCCGGGGGTAGAGCTCTTCCAGGTCGTCCGCGCTGGCCCAGTGGGTGGTGACGGTCCTGCCGTCGAGCAGTCCGGCCGAGGCGACGGCGAAGGCGCCGGTGCAGATGGAGGCGATGCGGATCCCGGCGCGGCCGGCGAGTTCGAGGGCGGCCCTCACCCGTGGGTGCGGGGGACGCCGGTAGTCCTCGAAGCCCGGGACGATGATGGTGTCCGCTTCGGCGAGCGCCCCGAGCCCCGCGGTCAGCCCGAGGGAGAAACCGGTGCTGGTGGTCACGGCCTCGGTGTCGCCGCACACGGTCAGCTCGTAAGGGGTGTTCGGACGGGCGTTGAAGATCTGCGTGGGGATTCCCAGATCGATGGGCAGCACGCCGTCCACCGCCAGGACTGCGACGCGGTGCTTTTTCATGACCGCAATGTTATGGCCGGTGCCGATTTCGCAAGGACGGCCGGGGAGTGAGGGCCCGTCAGCGCTGCCTTGGCCCAAAAAATGCGCATGCTGGCAGATGAGCCGTGTCCCGCGAGGCCGCTTCCGGAGAAGAATCGGCTTCGAGCGCGGGGCGACCGGCTCCACACCACGGTGGAGCGGTCCGAGAGCCCCGGCCGTGAACGAGGACCTGACGATGACTTCGCACAATGCAGATGCAGACGCAGTGGGCCGTTTCTTCGACGTGCAGGGCGGCCGGGTGTACGCCCACGTCCGCGAAGGTGACGGCCCGGCACTGGTCTTCCTGCACTACTGGGGAGGCTCACGGCGCACCTGGGAGCCAGTGTTGCGGCGGCTGGACCCCGGGCAGCGTTTTGTGGCCTACGACCAGCGCGGATGGGGCGACTCCGCGAGCGTGCCGGGGCCTTATGACCTGGAGCGGCTCGCGGACGACGCGCAGCGGGTCGTCGACGCGCTCGGCTGCTCCCGCCATGTGCTCGTCGGGCACTCCATGGGCGGCAAGGTGGCCCAGATGCTGGCCGCGCGCAAGCCCGAGGGCCTGGCCGGGGTCGTTCTCGTGGCGCCCGCGCCGCCCGCGCCGGTCGGGGTGACCGAACAGATTCAGGAGACGGTTTCCCACGCCTACGACAGCGAAGAAGCGGTCCTCCGAAGCATCGACCTGATGCTCACTCACAGCGGGCTGACTCCGGAGCTGCGCCGACAGGTGGTCGAGGACAGTCTGCGCGCCGGCGACCAGGCGCGTCTCGCGTGGCCGCGCCGGGGTCTGGTCCAAAACGTGTCGGCCGGCGTCGGGGCCATCGACGTACCGGTGCTGGTTCTCGCGGGCAGCCACGACAAGGTCGACCCGCCGAGCGTGCTCGCCGACCACCTGCTGCCGTTGATCCCGACCGCCTCGCTGGCCGTCCTGGAGGGCACCGGCCATCTCTCGCCCCTGGATGTGCCCGACCAGGTGGCCGCGCACATCGGCGCGTTCGTCGCCGGGCTCCCGGCACAGCACTCGGACCGCACGGACCGCACGTCCCCCGTGGGGTACTTCACCTCGCCGTGAGCTCGAACAGCCGGTGTTCGACCTCCGGGTCGGGCTCTTCCGAGGCCGCCGCGCGCAGCCGTACGGCCCACCCGTACGCGTCGGCGATACGGCACAGCGCCTCGTGGTCGCTGATGTTGCCCAAGCCGAGGAAAGCGCGGCCTTCGGGGCTCAGCACGGTGCGTACGCCCTGGATGTAGGCGCGCAGGCAGCGGTGTCCGGCGTCGAAGACCGTGCGGCCGATTCCCGTCGCGTCGGGGTGGCCTGCCGGGAGGTTCACGTAGGGCAGGTTCCAGAAGACGATGTCATAGTGCTCGCCGGGCGGTACGGCGGAGAACACGTCGCCCACCGCGGCGGTGACGCCGGTGGCGCCGTGGCGCCGGGCGTTTCGCCGGGTGTTCTCCACGGCCGAGGGGTCCACATCGGTGGCGAACACCCGGGAGCAGCCGGCCAGTGCCGCTTGCACTGCTATGACGCCACTGCCGCAGCCGATTTCCAGGAATGCGGTACCGGGCCGAAATGGCAGGGCTCGGCCGTAGAAGGCGGTAGCGGCACTGACGGTCGGCGGGAATACTCCCGGCAGCAGTTCCCAGGACCGTCCCAGCAGAGTGAATTGGCATTCCCGGCGGCGGGCCATGCGGCTCAGGATGAACAGTCCGTTCGCATAGCCGTCGGCGGCAGTGGGGTCGGATGCAGTGGGGTCGGCGGCGCCGGTCATCGCGTTTCGCCTCCCGTATCGCCGGGGTGCCCGCTGCGGATCTCGTGCCCTTGCGGCGAGCCGGGTCGTCAGCCGTTCAAGGGAACGCCTACTTTCCCAGAATGACAGGTAAAGCACCGGCGCGGCACCTCCTCGCGTGGCTCGGGGAACTGTTTCCGGGCGAGCCGCAGATCATGCAGGAGATCGACGCCTCCATCGCGGAGAATCACAAGAGGATCGACAAAGCGTACGCCGAGCTTCTGGAGGGGTACCGGGGTATCCCCAAGGACATTCTGAAGGTCACGCTCGAAGTCGATGCCGGCAGCCATCACGGATTGGTACGCACGACGGATGTCCCGTTCAGTTCCTTCTGCGCCCACCACTTCCTTCCGTTCTTCGGCACCGTCGACCTCACGTACCGCCCCGGGCGCTACATCCTGGGCCTCGGCAAGATTCCGCGGCTGATCCACTGCCGCTCACGCCGTTTCCAGCTCCAGGAGCTGCTGGTCCGTGAGCTGGCCGAGGACATGGTGAACCACGGCGACGCGACCTACGTCCGGGTCGTTTCCCGTGCCAGGCACATGTGCATCTGTTATCGCGGACCGAATGACGCGAGCACCGTGAACGAGACGACCTATCAGATCGGCGAACCGGAGTGATCACGGTGACCCCAGAGCGGTCATGTACTCCCG
>NZ_JAINFC010000691.1 GCF_020740835.1 Streptomyces sp. UNOC14_S4 | reverse complement strand
CCCCCGAGGCCCGCTTCGCCATCCAGCGCATCATGACCACCGGCGCCGGAGTGCTGCGTTCCGCCGAGAGCCTCGCGCAAGCCGCCGCCGGGCTGGACCGGTTGCGCGCCGCGGCCACCGACGCCCTGGAGGCCGACGGGAAGACCGCCGAGCCCGGCACCGAGAGCTGGGAGGCCACCAACCTCTGGCTCGTCGCCCGCGTCCTGGTCGCCGCCGCCCTGCGCCGCGAGGAGACCCGCGGCTGCCACTGGCGCGAGGACTTCCCCGACCGCGCCGACACCACGTGGCGCCGTCATCTCCTGGTCTCCCTGCGCCCCGACCGTACGCTCGAGGTCGTCGGCACGGATTCCGCGGCCTTCCCCGCGGAGATCCCGCAAGCCGTTCCGACCCCCGCACCCGCCGTTCTCAAGGAGACCCCGTGAGCACCACCGACGACCTTCCCGTCCACCAGATCGGCCTGTCCGAGGAGGAGACCGTCGAGGGCTGCGGCGACGGCTGTGGCTGCGGCGAGTCGTTCGAGTCGGACATCCCCGAGTGCGGCCTCGACCCCGACCTCGCCGCGCTCCTGGAGGCGGCCGGGCTCGACCCGATCCAGATCGAGGACATCGCCCACCTCGCCATCGAGGAGGACCTCGACGGCGGCGAGGACATCACCAGCGTCGCCACCATCCCCGAGGACGCCCGCGCCACCGGTGACTTCACCGCCCGCGAGGACGGCACCGTCGCGGGCCTGCGGATCGCCGAGGCCGTCCTCTCCGTCGTCTGCACCGAGGACTTCGAGGTCGAGCGGCACGCCGAGGACGGCGACCGGGTGTCCGCCGGCCAGAAGCTGCTGACCGTGCGCACCCGCACCCGCGACCTGCTCACCGCCGAGCGCAGCGCCCTCAACCTGCTCTGCAGGCTGTCCGGCATCGCCACCGCCACCCGCGAGTGGGCCGACATCCTCAAGGGCACCAAGGCCGCCGTCCGCGACACCCGCAAGACCACCGTCGGCCTGCGCGCCCTGGAGAAGTACGCGGTCCGCTGCGGCGACGGCGTCAACCACCGCATGTCCCTGTCGGACGCGGCCCTCGTCAAGGACAACCACGTGGTCGCCGCTGGCGGCGTCGCCGCCGCCTTCCGGGCCGTGCGCGAGCGCCACCCCGACGTGCCGATCGAGGTCGAGGTCGACCGCATCGACCAGATCACCGAGGTCCTCGCCGAGGGCGCCGACCTCATCCTGCTCGACAACTTCACCGTCGAGCAGACCCGCGAGGCCGTCGAACTCGTCGCGGGCCGCGCCATGCTGGAGTCCTCCGGCCGCCTCACCCTCGCGGGCGCCCGCGCGTACGCGGAGACCGGCGTCGACTACCTCGCGGTCGGCGCGCTCACCCACTCCTCCCCGATCCTCGACATCGGCCTGGACCTCAGGGAAGAGACCGCCTGATGCTGCTCACCATCGATGTCGGCAACACCCATACCGTCCTCGGCCTGTTCGACGGCGAGGACATCGTCGAGCACTGGCGGGTCTCGACCGACCCCCGCCGCACCGCCGACGAACTGGCCGTCCTGCTCCAGGGCCTGATGGGCATGCACCCACTGCTCGGCGACGAGCTGGGTGACGGCATCGACGGCATCGCGATCTGCTCCACGGTCCCCGCCGTGCTGCACGAGCTCCGCGAGGTCACCCGCCGCTACTACGGCGACGTGCCCGCGGTGCTCGTCGAGCCCGGTGTGAAGACCGGGGTGCCGATCCTGATGGACAACCCCAAGGAGGTCGGCGCCGACCGCATCGTCAACGCCGTCGCCGCCGTCGAGCTCTACGGCGGCCCGTGCATCGTCGTCGACTTCGGCACGGCCACCACCTTCGACGCGGTCAGCGCGCGGGGGGAGTACGCGGGCGGGGTGATCGCCCCCGGTATCGAGATCTCCGTGGAGGCCCTGGGCGTCAAGGGTGCCCAGCTCCGCAAGATCGAGCTGGCCCGGCCGCGCAGCGTCATCGGCAAGAACACGGTCGAGGCCATGCAGTCCGGCATCCTCTACGGCTTCGCGGGCCAGGTCGACGGGGTCGTCGCCCGGATGGCCCGCGAGCTGTCCGACGACCCGGACGAGGTCACCGTCATCGCGACCGGCGGGCTCTCCCCGCTGGTCCTCGGCGAGGCGACGGCCATCGACGAACACGAGCCGTGGCTGACGCTCATCGGCCTGCGGCTGGTCTACGAGCGCAACGTCGCCCGGCTGTAGCGGGCGACCCGTCGGCGGGGCGCGCCCCGTAAGGGGCGCGGGGAACTGCGCGACCAGCCAGAGCGGACCCGCGGCCGCGCGTCCAGCGCAAGAGGCACCCCGGCAGGCGCATCCGGGCCGCCGTCCAGCGGCCGCGCGTCCAGCGCAAGAGGCACCCCGGCAGGCGCATCCGGGCCGCCGTCCAGCGGCCGCGCGTCCAGCGCAAGAGGCACCCCGGCAGGCGCATCCGGGCCGCCGTCCAGCGGCCGCGCGTCCAGCGCAAGAGGCACCCCGGCAGGCGCAACCGGACAACCAAGCCGCACCCGAACCGCGAAGCTCCCGGCCAGGGAAACGCAACCAAGCGCCCGTTCTCCATGTCTGTCACCTGCGAAGCATGATCGTGCAGATGACGGGCGTGGAGCGTAGGCACATGAAGTGGATGACGCGGCAGCACCTGGCAATCGCCGCCACCGCGGCAGCGGCCGGGTTCGCCGTGACGACGGCCCACCCCGCTTCGGCCGCTTCCGCCGCTCCCGTCGGCGCGTCGTCACGCGCCGACTATCAGGCCGTCGCCCACCCCGTCGTCGGCCGCGTCGGCCAGACCGTCGAGGTCGAACTGGGGGTCAGGAACGGCGGCCCGGGCGGCATCGTCGCCCGTGGTGGCCACGGCGCGGGTACGGCGGGTACGTACGAGGTGATCCCGCCCGAGGGCACCACCATCACCGCCGCCCGCCCGGCCGAGGGCAACCGGCAGCCGTGCGTGGCGAAGACGACGCCCGGCGGCCCCGCCGCGTACGTGTGCTCGATCGGCGCGGACTTCCCCGCCGGGGACGAGGAGACGCTGCGCTTCCAGGTCCGCATCGACCGGAAGGTCGACGGCGCCCGGGGCCGGGTCAGCG
>NZ_JAINFC010000690.1 GCF_020740835.1 Streptomyces sp. UNOC14_S4 | reverse complement strand
TCACCGGACGGCCGCCACGTCGCGTATGTGACCGGCGGCGCGCTGCACGTCATGACCCTGGCGGGGGAGGAGCTGCTGCGCGTCGCGCCGGAGGCCCCCGAGGTCACGTACGGCCTGGCGGAACACGTGGCCGCCGAGTCGATGGGGCGGCACCGCGGCCACTGGTGGGCCCCCGACGGCAGCGCGCTGCTCGTCGCCCGCGTCGACCCCACGGCCGTACCCCTGTGGCACCTCGCCGACCCCGCCGATCCCGCGAAGCGGCCGCGGTCCTCCCGCTACCCGTTCGCGGGCAGCACGAACGCCGGGGTGACCCTGTACGTCGTGGCACTGGACGGACGGCGTACGGAGGTGACATGGGACCGGACGGCCTTCGAATACCTCGCCACCGCCGACTGGGACGCGCACGGCCCGGTCATCGGCGTGCAGAGCCGCGACCAACGGGTGTTCCGCCTGCTGGCCGTCGACCCCGCCACGGGCACGACCGAGCCGCTGCACGAGAGACGCGACCCCGCGTGGGTGGAGCTCGTCCCCGGCACCCCGGCCCGTACGGCCTCCGGCACCCCGGTCGTCCCCTGGGAGCGGAACGACACCCGGCGGCTGCGCATCGGTGACTTCCTCACCCCCGAGGGCCTCCAGGTCGCCGAGGTGCTCGGCACGGACGGCGAGCGCGTGCTCTTCACCGGCTGGGACAGCCCCTTCGAGCGCCACGTGTGGGTGTACGACCCGGAGCACGGTCTCGCGCGGCTGAGCCGGGAACCCGGCGTGCACACCGCCGTCATGGGCGGCCCCATCGTCGTACTGGACAGCCTGACCCCGGACGGACAGAAGGTCACTGTCCTGTGCGACGGCGAACCCGTCGGCACGATCGGCTCCCTGACCGCCGACCCCCTCGTCGCGCCCCGCCCGGAACACCTCACGCTCGGCGAACGGGATCTGCCCGGCCTGCTCTTCCTCCCCTCGTGGCACGAACCGGGGACGCGGAAACTGCCCGTACTGCTCTGCCCGTACGCCGGGCCGGGCATACGCCTGGCCGTACGGGCACGCACCTGGACGGCCTGCGTGGCCCAGTGGTTCGCGGAACAGGGCTTCGCCGTGCTCGTCGTGGACGGCAGGGGCACGCCCGGCCGCGGCCTCGCCTGGGAGAAGGCCGTACGCGGCGACCAGCTCACGCCCGTACTGGAGGACCAGACCGACGGACTGCGGGCCGCCGCCGCGCACTGCCCCGACCTCGACCTGGAACGAGTGGCCATCCGGGGCTGGTCGTTCGGCGGCACCGTCGCGGCGGCCGCCGTGCTCCGGCACCCGGACATCTTCCACGCGGCGGTCGCGGGCGCGGCCCCCAGCGACCAACGGCTCTACGACACCCACTGGAAGGAGCGCTTCCTCGGGCACCCGGACGAGGAGCCCGGGAACTACGTCCGCTCCTCGACGATCCACGACGCGCCGCTGCTGTGCCGCCCCCTGCTCCTCGTGCACGGCATGGCGGACGACAACGTGGCCGTCGCCCACACCCTGCGCATGTCCGCCGCGCTGCTGGCGGCAGGGCGGCCGCACACCGTCCTGCCGCTCACCGGTGTCACCCACACGAATGGCGCGGGCACGGCCGGACACCTGTTGCTGTTCGAATCGGCTTTCCTCAAGAAGGCGCTGAACCGCTGAACGCGGGCTTCACCGGAGCCGTATGACTCCGGTGAAGCCAGTGACCGCAGAGGCCCGCAGAGGCCCGCAGAGGCACAGAGGAGCGAACATGACACAGCTGCCGTCGGACCTGCCCGGTGCCGGGCGCCGTACCGTTCTCGCGGCCGCCGGAGCCGCCGGGCTCGCGGCCGCCCTGGCCGCGTGCGGCTCGGACGACAAGAAGGACTACACGCAGGGCGACACGCAGGGCACCGCACCGCAGACGCCCGGGGCACCGGCCGGATCGAGCGCCCCGGAGACCTCCACCGCCCCCTCCGCGGCCGCGCCCGGCGGCGGTGCGGAACTGGCCCGGACGGCCGACATCCCGGAGGGCGGCGGCAAGGTCTTCCGGGACCGCAAGGTCGTGGTGACCCAGCCCGCGAAGGGCGAGTTCAAGGCCTTCTCGGCGGTCTGCACCCACCAGGGCTGCGTGGTCGGCGAGGTGTCCGGCGGAACCATCAACTGCCCCTGCCACGGCAGCAAATTCGCCGTCGCGGACGGCAGCGTACGCAACGGCCCGGCGCAGCGTCCGCTGTCGGCGCAGCGCATCACCGTCCAGGGCGGGACGACCAGGCTGGCGTGACACCACGACGAGGCCGCCGCCAGTCGCGCAGGAGCGCCTCGGTCGTGGTGAGCGTGGCGACGTACGCGAGGGTGTGGCGGATCACCGCCGCCGTGTAGTCCGCGGGCACCCCCGCGATGGCGTCCGTGGGGACGACGGCCGTGTAGCCGAGGTTGACGGCGTCGAAGACGGCGTTGGGTATCGCCACGTTCGCCGACACACCCGTGACGACGAGGGTGCGACAGCCGAGGTTGCGCAACAGGGCGTCCAGCTCCGTACCGGCCAGGGGCGACAGCCCGTGCAGCCGCCGTACGACGAGGTCCGCTTCGCCGACCGGGATCGGCTCGGCGACGCGGACGGCCGTGCTGCCGGTCAACTGCCGCACGGGCAACCGCTCCGCCGCCCGGAACAGCCGCGCATTGCGCCCGGCCCCACGGCCGTCCGGGCGGCGCTCCGCGACGGCGTGCACCACTTGCACGTCCGCGGCGTGCGCGGCGGCGACGAGTCCGGCGATATTCGCCAGGGCGCCGGAAGCACGGACGGCAGCGGCCAGTTCGGGAAGCGCGGCATCCGGCCCTACGACGCCACGCTGACACTCGACGGTGAGCAGGACGGTGCTACGGGGGTCCAGGTCCGGGGCGTCGTTCGTCATGGGGGCTCCCTTGGGTGCGGCTGACAGATGAGCGAGGCCAGGACGCGCCCCCTCAGGGGCGCGGGGAACTGCGCGACCAGCCACAACAGACCAGTAGCCGCGCGCCGAGCGCAAGAGGCAACCCAGTAGGCGCAGCCGAAACACAGGGGCCGGGGCACAGCCCCGGTCACCTCAGCGGCAGCGTCGCCGTACCCATCCGCCCAAGCCCACCAC
>NZ_JAINFC010000069.1 GCF_020740835.1 Streptomyces sp. UNOC14_S4 | reverse complement strand
GCCGCGACGTATCCGCAGAAGTCGCCCCGACCCCCGCGCACCCCGCACCAGCCGGCCGGTACGGGCCGCGAGCCCACCCCGCTGGAGGCCGCGGCCTTCTGCGAGGACCCCCAGCCGGGCGAGGCGTTCACCAAGGTCGGCCCGGCGGACGCGCCCGTACGCCGCTACCACCTCGTCGTCACCAGCGGCACCGTCTACTACCACGGCGACCCCACCGCCGAGCACGGCAAGACCTGGCACGACCACCGCGGCCACTTCTACGTCCTCGCCGAGGAGATCGAGGAGGCGGGCGGCCTCGACGCCTTCCGGCAGCAGCTCGAAGCGGGCACGCGCACCGTGGAGCCGCTCGTCATCCGCGCCCGCAAGGGCGAGATCCTGGAGCTCACGCTCACCAACGCGCTGCCCACCGGGCCGCAGGGCGAGAACGCCTTCGACCCCAAGCTGCCCTTCCAGCCCGAGTGCGGGCTCCACACCCACCTCGTCAAGTACGACCCACTGATCTCCGACGGCTCCAGCATCGGCTGGAACTACATCTCCGGCACCACCACCGCCGACCAGGGCACGGGCGACTTCGCCCGCTACAACTCCTGGACCTACCGCTGGTACGTCGACGAGGAGTTCGGCACCGTCTTCTTCCACGACCACCTGCTCGCCAACTACCGGCAGCGGCACGGCCTGTTCGGCGCGATGATCGCGGAGGCCGAGGACGCCGAGTGGTACGAGCCCGGCGACGCGAAGACGCCGCTGCGCCGCGGCACCCAGGCGGTGATCAAGAGGAAGGACGGCGCGCGGTTCCGCGAGTTCGTCCTGGCCATGGCGGACTTCGTGCCGCTGGTCGAGCACCTCCAGATGCCCATGGACATGCCCACGGACATGCCCCCGGGCGGGGACGGCCACGAGGATCACGGCGGCCACGAGGACCACGGGGGCGGCCACAGCGGCCCCATCAACCCGCCGTCCGTGCCCGGCGGGCCCGACGACCAGGGCGTGATGGCCGTCAACTACCGCTGCGAACCGCTCTCGGAGCGGGGCGGCGACCCGGCCGACTGGTTCGCCAGCAGGGTCCACGGCGACCCCGGCACGCCCCTGCTGCACGCCTACCCCGGAGAGCAGATCCGGCTGCACGTGCTCCAGGGCTCGCACGACCTCCAGCACAGCTTCACCACCAATGGACTGCGCTGGCGCGAGTGGCGCGGCCGTTCCGACACCCCGTGGCGCGAGCAGCGCACCCTGGGCATCTCCAACACCGCGGACCTCGACCTCGACCCCGAACAGGGGCCCGGCGACCACCTCTGGTCGTTCGGCGCGACCGACGACCTGTGGCTCGGCGCCTGGGGGCTGCTGCGGCTGCACGGCGCGCTCCGGCCCGACCTGCCCGCCCTGCCCTCCGCGAAGCCGGGCCTGCGGCACCTGCCGCCCAAGCGCGCCGTCCGCCGCTTCACCGTCCGCGCCCGCGCCCGGGACATCCTCTACAGCGACAAGCGCGTCGACCCGTACGGGCTCGTCTACGAGGTCGACGGCGAGCCCCAGGGCGAGGGGCCGCTCGTCCTGCGCTGCCGCGAGGGCGAATGGGTCGAGGTCACCCTCGTCAACGAGCTCGACGGGCCGCCGCCCGCCAGTGCTTTCGACCCGCCGCTCCTGGCCAAGGACGACCCGGCCTCCCGCGTGCTGTCCGGACGGGTGTCCCTGCACCCGACCCGGCTGCGCTACGACATCACGACCGACGACGGCGCGTACGCCGGCTACAACGAGGACAGCACGGTCAAACCGGGCGGTTCCCGTACCTACCACTGGTACGCCGACACGCCCGGGGTCGCCCTGCTCCGCGACCAGGCCGACGTGGTGTCGCACATGCGGCGCGGCCTCGTGGGCGCGCTGGTCGTCGAGGCCGCGGACGCCACGCCGTACGACCCCGACACGGGCGAGGAGCGCTGGACCGGCGAACGGGCCGTCGTACGGCGGCTGAACGCGGAGGCCGTGCACGAGCTGGTGCTGATCCCGCAGGACGGGCTGCGGCTCTTCCACGACGGGGACCTCACCCAGCCCGTCACCGACCTGTTCTCGGACAGCAGGGACGACAGCGGCCAGAAGGCGTTCAACTACCGCACCGCCGCCCTGCACCCGCTGCACCCGGTGCTGGCCGACCCCGCCCCGCCGACCCCGCTGCTGACCTGCCGGGCCGGCGACCAGGTCGCCCTCCACCTCGCCGTGGGCGGGGCCCGCAGCCGCAACCAGTGCTTCACCGTCCACGGACAGGTGTGGGACGGCTCCGAGACCGGCCGCGGCCCGTACGTCTCGACCATCGGCGCCCTCGCCGCGGGCAGCACGCGCACCGTGCGGTTCCGCGCCAACTACCCCGGCGACTACGCCTACCGCACCGGCAATCTGCACTGGGGCGTCTGCGAGGGCTGGTGGGGCATCGTGCGGGTGGCGGAGTCGTCGTGACGCCGCGATCGTGACGACGCCGCACCTGTCGTGACAGGGTGCCTGGTGCGGGAGGGTTTCCGCCCTCCCGCACCAGGCACCGTATCTTCGTGGAGGAGAGACGTGAGCACAGACGTGAGCAACGCGTTAGACCCCCGGCTCCCGGGCAGCCCCGACACCGTCGCCGTCTTCACCGATCTGAACTGCTCCTTCGCGCACGTCGCCGTGCACCGCCTGCACGAGACGAGGCGGCGGCTGGGCCTGGAGGGGAGCATCTGGTTCGACCTGCGGGCCTTCCCGCTGGAGCTCTTCAACGAGGAGGTCAACGCCCGTCCCGGCGTGGACTCGGAGATCTCCGTCCTGGGCGCCCTCGAACCTGACGCGGGCTGGCGGCTGTGGCAGGGCCCCGACTGGGCGTACCCCGTCACCACGCTGCCCGCGCTGGAAGCCGTCGAGGCCGCCAAGGCCCAGGGCTGGCACGCCAGCGAGCAACTGGACCGCGGCCTGCGCCGCGCCTTCTGGGCCGAGGGCCGTTGCATCTCCATGCGCCACGTCATCCTCGACGTCGCCCGCGCCACGGACGGCGCCGTGGACGCCGACACGCTCGCCACCGCCCTGGACTCCGGCACGGCCCGCTCCGCCGTGATCGCCCAGTACCGGGCGGCGTGCGACGGCCGGGTACGGTGCAGCCCGCACGTCTTCCTGCACGACGGCACCGACTCCGCCAACCCGGGCGTCTCCGCCCGCTGGATCAACGGCGACTTCGGCATCGGCTCACCGGTCATCGACGAGGACAGGCCGGAGGTGTACGAGGACCTGCTGAAGCGGGCGGCGGGCCTGGCGGGGGCCTGAGCCGATTGCGCCTATTGGGGTGCCTCGTGAGGTCCGTCGGCGGCTGCGGGTCGTCGTCGGCTGGTCGCGCAGTTCCCCGCGCCCCTTAAGAGGCCGCTACGCGGCCACCAGGCGGCGGTGGTCGCGGGTGCGCAGGCGGAATGCCGCCATGGCGAGCAGCCACGCGCCCGCGAACCACACCGGTCCCAGCAGCAGTTGTGCGTACGGTACGGACCGGGTGAAGCCCGCCGCGACGCTCACCTGTGTCGGGCCGTACTCCGGCAGCAGGTACACCCCGTCCTTGCTGGCCGCCGGGTTGCTGATCGGGTTCTGCAGCATCGTGTCCAGCAGGCTGACCATGATGATCACGAACATGCCCGCGAGCTCGCTCCGCAGGAACGAGCCCAGGAGGATGCCGATCCCGCCGTAGGCCACCGCCGCGGCGAACAGGCCCACGGCCAGCAGGGCGGGCCGTACCGGGTCCCAGTAGAAGCAGACCACGGCCGTGGCGTAGCCCGCGATGAGGACGGCGGCGAGGGTCATCGCGGCGACCTTGGCGACGAGCAGGTGCAGGCGCGGGTAGCCCGCGAGCACCAGCCGCCGGTCGAAGTCCAGGGACTTGAACGTGGTCATGAACATCATGAAGCCGACGATGAGCGTGACCGTGTTCACCGCCCCGGACACCATCGTCAGCCGCCCGCCGTTCACGGTCAGCCGCTGCCCGGTCGCGCGCAGCAGGAACGCGGCCGGGTCCGAGGTGACGAACCAGTGCTCCAGCGTCAGCCACAGCGGGATGTAGAAGAGGACCAGCACGAGCGCGAAGCGGTTGCGTACGTGCTCCAGCAGCGCGAAGCCCACGGCGGCGGACAGCCGCGACGGCGCCCCGCTCACCGGGCGGGCTCCCAGCGGGCGGCGGCCCCGTCGCGCAGCCGGTGGAGCTCGTCCAGGCGGCCGGTGTCCCACGCCATGTGCGAGACGACGAGGACGCAGCGCCCCCGGTCGCGCAACCGGGCGGCGAGCTCCCAGAAGCGCAGGTACGTCTCCCAGTCGAAGCCCTGGTAGGGCTCGTCCAGCAGCAGCACCTCCGGATCGTGCATCAGGGCCAGCGTCAGGTTCAGCTTCTGCCGGGTGCCGCCGCTCAGCGCGTCCACGCGGGTGTGCCGGTACTCGGCGAAGTGCAGCTCCTCGATGAGCTCCTCGGCACGTGCCGTGTCCGCGAGCCCGTACGCGGCCCGGAAATACCGCACGTGCTGCTCCACGGTGAGGAAGTCGTTGAGCACCGTCTCCTGCGGGCAGTACCCCAGTGCTCCCGCGTGCGCCACCTCGCCCGCGTCCGCGGCGATCTGCCCGCACAGGATGCGCAGCAGCGTCGTCTTGCCCGCCCCGTTCTCCCCGACCAGCCCCGCGAGCGTCCCGGGCGCGAGCGCGAGCGTGACCCCGCGCAGCACCTCGTGGGACCCGTACGACTTGTGCACGTCCCGCACGCTCAGGGCATGCGGTGTTCCGGCCATGGCGTGCTCCCGACGTTGGATTCCCCGTTCTCAACGAATGGACGGGAAATCCGTTGCGAACGGGGTCACCGTCGGAGGTGGCGGGCTCGCGTCGGGGGAGTGGGGCGCGCCCTCCCGCCTCTTCCGCCGCTACGATCGCGCTCGCACTCGCGCCGAGGCCCGCCGAGGGGCCGGGCCGTTGCGCGCGCGAGCGAGAGCCGGAGGGCTTTCCATGGTGAGCATGGTGAGAACGAGATGCGTGCGGTCCGTGGCCGTCGCCGTGAGCAGTGTGGCCCTGGCGGCCGTGGGGACGGTGCACGCGGTCGCCGGTCCGGCACGGTCCGCGCACCCGGCGCCGGACGTGGCAGGGGTCCGCAAGGCACTGGAGGGCGCGGTCGCCGCGGGGGCGCCGGGCGCGTTCGCGGTGGTACGCGATCACGGCGACCCGGAGGCCGCCCGTACCGTCACGATCGGCAAGGCCGACCTGGACGGTACGCCCATGAACGCAGACTGGCGCTTCCGCGTGGGCAGCAACACCAAGACGTTCACCTCCGTCCTCGTCCTGCGCCTCGCCGAGCAGGGCAGCGTCGACCTGGACGGGCCGATGCGCGACTACCTCCCGGCCGGAACCCTGCCGGAGGACTGGAACATGACGGTCCGACAGGTGCTGCAACACCGCGCGGGGATCTACGACCACACCGACGACCTGCTGGAACAGCCCGGCGAGGAGACCACGAGCGCGTTCGAGAAGCGTATCCGCACCACGGTCTACGAGCCCGCCGGGCTGGTGGCGATGTCCGTGAAGCACGGTCAGCAGTACACCCCGGGGACCCGGTACGCGTACTCGAACACCGACTTCGTGCTGCTGGGCATGGCGGTCGAGCACGTCACCGGCCGCCCGTACGCGGAGGTGCTGCGCGAACAGATCATCGAGCCGCTGCGGCTGCGCCACACGTCGTTCGTCGTCCCCGACAAGGCCATCGCCGGACGGCACGTCACCGGCTACCTGACGAACGACGACCGCGCCAAGCCGCTCCTGGACGCGACCGAGCAGAACGGCTCCTGGATCTGGAGCGCGGGCGCCGTCATCTCCTCCGCCGCCGACATGGACCGCTTCCTGACCGCGCTCCTCGGCGGCAGTTCGGGCGGGCTGGTGTCCGACGCGTCCCTGGAGCAGATGACGGACGCGGTGCCCACGCCCACCGCGGGGACCGCCTACGGGCTGGGCCTGCGCGAACTCTCCTTGTCGTGCGGCAAGGTCTACGGGCACAGCGGCGTCGTCCAGGGCTTCCAGACCCAGGTCTACGGCACGCGGGACGGCACGCGGACGGTCGTGGCCTTCGCCAACGCCTCCAACAACGACGTGGTGCGGCAGGGGCTGATGAACACCCTCGAACCGGCCTTCTGCGGCGCCCGGCCGACGGGACCGTCGGGGAAGACCAGGGCCGGGGCTCCGCTGGCGCCGCTGGACGAGGACGCCGGGATGTGATCGGTGGTCGCCCCGGTCGGCGTCGTCGAACCGGGGCGACCGTGGGCTTTCAGGACCGTGGGCTTTCAGGTACGCGTCAGCAGGATCGCGCACGCCGCGACGGCCGCGAGCACGATCGCCGCGAGGCCGTACGAGAGGCGGTGGTGCCGTAGTACCGGCAGGTAGTGATCGACCGCGTAACGGCCCGGACCCGTGAGGGCGATCGCCGTGGCCGAGACCGCGACCAGGAGCGTGAACTCCACACCCTTCGGCAGGAAGAACCCGCCGTCCCACGTCACCCACAGCGCATTGATCATCGTGCCGAGGACCGCGGCGGCCGCGAGCGGGGTGAGCAGCCCGAGGAAGACCCCGGCGCCGCCGAGGCCCTCGCTGAGCCCGGCGACGATGCCCATGGCCTTGCCTGCCGGATAGCCGAGCTGCGTGAACGCCTTCCCGGTCCCCTCGACGCCGCCACCGCCGAACCAGCCGAAGAGCTTCTGCGTGCCGTTCGCCATCATGATCAGACCGAGCATGAGGCGCAGCAGCAGCATCCCGAGCGAGAACGCGGTCGTGGGCGACTCCTGGGCGGAGCCGCTGCCGCTCAGTGGATTGCTGCGGAAAGCCATGGTGGGTGCCTTCTTCCTTCCGGCATCAGGGCCCGGCCCCCGCCCCCTGGGGCTCACCTACCAGTGTGGCCCCGCACGGCCACACGGGCGCGCTGTCGCACGCCCCCATTTCCTGCGGGAACGCTCTCCCGCCCCGGACGGAACGCGGTTCCCGCACCCATGGAACGGCCATGAATCCCCCAAGAATCCGGCGGCAGGTAAAGCATTCGACATCAAGGAACAAACAGCCTTGTTCTGTGCATGACCGCCGGGTGGGATCGCGACAGCCGCGCCTGCGGTCTGGCCCCAGCAGCCTCAGCAGCTTCAGCAGCTCCAGTACAGGGAGACTCGATGCACATACCCCGCCCCCGCATGCGCGCCCGCACCCTCGGTGCGATGGCCGGGACCGCCGCCCTCGTCGCGACCGCGACGGCCGCCCTGCCGGCGGGAACGGCCGCCGCCTCCGCCGCCCCGGCTGCTCCGGTGGTCCCGCACACCGCGGCCGTCCCGGCCGTAGCCGGGCACACGCTGGCCCACGTCGAGGGCAGCCCGCTCTCGATCGAGGAGTGCCGGGCCAAGTTGAAGATCGCCTGCTACAACCCGCTCCAGTACCGCAAGGCGTACCACCTCGACCCGCTCTACAAGGCGGGCATCACGGGCAAGGGCCGGACGATCGTCATCGTCGACTCCTTCGGGTCGCCGACGATCCAGCACGACCTGGACGTCTACAGCAAGCAGTTCGGCATCCCCAGCACCAAGGTGCAGGTGGTCAAGTGGGGCAACGTCCCCGCCTTCGACCCGAAGAACTCCGAGATGACGGGCTGGGCGGGCGAGACCACGCTGGACGTGCAGATGGCCCACGCGGTGGCCCCCGACGCGAAGATCGTCCTGGTGGAGACGGCGGTCGCCGAGACCGAGGGCACGACCGGTCTGCCGGAGATGATGGACGCCGAGAAGTTCCTGATCGACCACGGCGTCGGCGACGTCATCTCGCAGAGCTTCGGCGCCACGGAGAACACGTTCCCCGGCTTCGAGAAGGGCGACTTCTCCAGCATCCAGAACCTCCGCTACGCCTTCAAGGCGGCGGCGAAGAAGAACGTGACCGTCCTCGCCTCCTCCGGCGACGGCGGTGCCACCGACAACACGGCCGACGGCAAGGGCTACTACAAGGAGCGCGTCAACTCCTGGCCCTCCTCCGACCCGCTGGTCACCTCCATCGGCGGCACCCAGCTGCACCTCAACGACGCGGGCGAGCGCACGGCCCCCGAGAGCGTCTACAACGACAACGGCGCGAGCGGCGGCGGCCAGTCCCACGTCTTCCCCCGCCCCCGCTACCAGAATGTGGTGAAGGACGTCGTCGGCGACCGCCGCGGCACCCCCGACATCTCCATGGCCGGCGCGGTCAACGGCGGCGCCTGGATCTACACCAGCTACGACCCCACGGCCGTCGGCTGGGACGTCACGGGCGGTACGAGTGAGTCCTCCCCGCTCTTCTCCGGCATCGTGGCCTTGGCCGACCAGGCCGCGGGCCGACGCCTGGGTGACATCCACGAGGCCCTGTACTGCCTGTACGGCCACCACTCCGCCTCCACCGGCATCGTCGACGTGAACGACGGTACGGACAACAGCTACCAGGGTGTCGAGGGCTACAAGGCGGTCGACGGGTACGACATGGCGACGGGGGTCGGGACGATCGACGCGTCGCGATTCGTGCGGGCGCTGGCGCGGGAGGGGCGGCACTGACGGCAGCCTGATGGTGAGGGGTGGGGCCGGGGGCGGCGGTCCCACCCCTCACCATGATTCCGGTGCCGGAAGACGGCCCAGGAATCCTCTTCAGCGCTCCCGGCCCGGTCTGCGAGAAGTCACGCTGACGAGCCGAATTCAGTAGCCGTTGTCAGCTCTGGGCCTTCTTGTCCTTGGCGCGAGCCTCGAACTGGCCGCCCTGGATGAAGTTGACCCGATCCTCCGGAGTACCCTTCAAAGCCGCCTTGGCCGCAGCTTTCACCGAGGGACCTCCCTCGGAGTGGATGCGCGTGATGAGCACAGAGTTGTCGTCGTCCAGCGCTGTGAACTGACGGGCCTCCAGGAAAGCAGCCCGGTCCTCCGGAGTACCCTTCAAGGCCGCTTTGCCGGCGTCCTTCACCCCGCGGGCCCCGTAGTAGATGATCCGCGAGATCAGAACCTCGTTGTCCTCGTCCCGGGCCTCGAACTGACCGGTCTCGAGGAACTGCCTCATATCAGCGGGAGTGCCGTTGAGCGCCGCCTTGCCGGCGTCCTTCACCCCAGGACCCCCGGTGCTGACGATGCGCTGGATCTCGGCCCTGTCCTTCTCCGCCTGCTGGCCCTTGTCATTGGGCTCTTCGCCCTTCTGCCCGACTACCTGTCCCACCGGAACCTGGGCAGACCGCGTGGACGAGGCCGGGGCGGCCGCGCCGTCCGCGAAGGCCGACGAGGCGAGCAGGACGGCCGGGGCAATACCAGCCGCGGTGACCACTGCGGCAATCCGGGATAACTTCAAGACAATACCCACCCTTTCACAACATCTGATCTTCTTTGCGTCAGCCAACTATAGGAGTCATGCCCCGACTTGATCCACGGCTTAACAACGGTTACTGAAGTTGAATGTGTGATGTCGGTCAGCCATGTGTGATCAGGGGGGCGTCCTGGTCCCAGCTGCGACTCGGCCCATGACTACGCCGTCCACGTCGAACCAACGTCTGGGCCGCACTGCCTCTGACGGGTCAGCATCCTCGGTCGTAGATCGCCCGCAGCCACGGTTCCCTAACGGCGGGCATCCGCGCGAGCGTGTACCGGAACGCCTCCCTCGACGGCTGGAACGGCTGCCACGGGTGTGGCGGCAGCGGGTCGTCCCGCTCCACGCCTGCAGGCAGTCCGCCGACCACCGGCAGCCGGGTCCGGTGTGGCGGGAAGGCGAGCTCGGCCCACAGTGCGGCATCCATAGGTACCGGCACCGCCCCGGTGCGTGGCTGCCACATGTCTCCGGTCTGCGGATGGACCGGCACCAGCACCAGGTCAGTGGCCGGCTCGCCGAAGCCCGGTCCCGCCAGGTCCAGCCGCTTCGCGTCTTTCCCGGCGGGCAGCAGTGCGCCGAGTGCTCGGCCGAGGAGCTCCGCGACCGGCCCGGGCGCCGCCTCGACCGGCGCGCCCCCGGCGGCCACCACCACCTGGGCGAGGGCCACGCCCGCCGGGATGTCCCGGTACTCGCTCAGCCGGTGCCACAGCGCGCCGGTGGCCAGCAGTTCCGCCCAGTCCATGACCGGCCGCTCCGGCGGGCCGGGTAGCCGCACCACTGCCTGCGGGACGAGCCGGACGACCTGCCAGCACCCGCAGTCGTCCATCCTCGTTCCGACCGGCAGATCGCAGCCCAGGCAGGCGAGGTTCGGCCCGTCCCTCCCGTCGATACCCCTGCAGTAGCCCCCGGCCCGCTCAAGGATCAGCCCGGTGCCACGCATGTCGCCGGGTGCGAGGAGGACGGTGCCCGACGGTCCGTCGGGCAGCGCGCCGTCCGGCGCGAAGCACCCTCGCTCAGCCGCCTCGCGCGCCCCGACCTCGTCCCACTGCCGCCACGGCGGCCCGAACGGTGCGGGGTCGACAGCGTACGTCCCGGCCTCCAGCAGTGGCGGGTGCAGCGTCTCCCAGTGGGTATCGGCCAGGTGGATCGGCAAGGCCACCTCCGACACCGCCGCCGTCAGGACCGCACCGCAGCCCGCACATCCGAACACCGCCAAGCTGTTCCTTCCCGCCGTCGAAGCCCCTGCATCCCACCAATCAGGCGGACCGGGAAGCAAGGGATTTTCTGGCGACGCCGTGCGACGCGGGGGCGAAGTACGGGCCCTCAGATTCCGTTGATGCTGAACTTGACCGGGTGGTGTCGGTGCTGTTCGTCTGACCGTTGCCGATGGGTTCCGGTAGCTGTGGGGGCGTGAGATACGCGCAGGGCGGCGGGCTGACCGACGCCGGGAGGGCCGTGCGGGAGCGGGTCATCCGGCCGCACGCCGTGGAACGCTTCTAGCGTGGGGAGAAGAACGACGGTCGCGGCCGCGCTGCGGGTGAGTGAGCGGTCGGTGGAGCGGTGGCGCCGCGCCTGGTGTGAGCGGGGCGAGGAAGGGGGGTCCCTCGTGCCGCTGTCACGACGTCCTTCCACGCCTCGGAGCAGCGTCAGCTTTCAGCTGACCAAACGACCGTGGCCTATCCTGCCAAGCCGCAGTCAATCCTCAATCACCGGTCGGCATGGGGAGAGGAAAGGATCTAGCTGAACCCTTACCTCACCTCTCGCCATTACACGAACGCGGAACGCCCCAGGGCCCGGTGGATCGGTGAAATCATCTGAACGCTCATAGAGGAGGCCCCATGAACCCGGGAATCGGTCGGCAACGTACCCAAGCAAGCCATCCAACTCGCGGGCTTCATCCCTGCGGCGGTTCACCAGGCCGTTGACGGTCAGAAAGTGCTGGCCGTTGTGGACAGACAACTGTGCCTCGCCCGTCGCCCATTGGATTCCAGAAATTCGACCCCGCAGATCCGCCAAGCCTTCTGAGAGAGATCCGGTGTCGGCCTCTTCAGCCGACTCGGCGATACCGAACCACCCGTGAAATTCGTACACTTCCCCACCCTCTTCCATCCGCGCGATACCCCTGTGCCCAGACATCACAAGGACTCCTGACGGACCAGTATCCGGCAAGATCCGTCCGTTCCTGCGCCAGCACTTCCAGCAGTTACGCCGTAGCTGTGCCTCCTCCAACTCCAGTACCTCATACCACCCGCACGCACAGCAGCCGCAGGAAGTCTGACAACACTCCCCGGACGGCACGTATCGGCCACGTGGTGGTGAGAAAAGGGGCTGGAAGACTGTCGGCGGTCTCGGTGACGGGTGCTGCTTACGCAGCTATAGGTGCCGCGACCGGGACCGGACCTTGTTGCACCTTCTCGTGCTGGAGAGCGGTGAGTCGGCGCACGAACAGGACGGCGAGGACCGCGGCCGCGATGTCGACGGCGTCTGCGACGAACAGCACGCCGGAGGAGAAGCGGAGCTGCTCCAGCGTCCAGGCCTTCGCGTCCAGCTGACCGCCCACGCGGCCCACGACGAGGGTGGCGATCCACAGGCCCCACCACCAGTTCATGACCGTGCGCGGCGCGTGCCGGGGCGAGCCGTCGGGCCCGTACGGCAAGCTCGCCGTCCAGATGTCATTGGCGATCTTCTTGGGAAACCAGAGGCTGACCACCGGTACGAACCAGCCCCAGACCGTCCAGCCTCGGCGCATCCGGTGCCCGCCCGGCCGGAACACCTCCGCGTTGGTCCGCACCTGGTGGAACCAGACGAGAAAAGCGACGGCTGCGGCCAGGAGCATGACCAGCTGTGCTGGAGCGGAGATCGCCTGCAGCCGGTCCGCCCACTGCACCTGGTCGTGCGGCATGGAGTCCGGTCCGTCGTCGATCGCCTCGTTCATCAGCTTGAACGTGATGGCGTTGGCGACGAGCGAGAAAACGTCGGCCAAGATGCACAGACCCAGCAGCGACACGGCGGTTCGCGCGGGCCCCTCGGGTGAGGTGAGCCGCGGAACGGGAAGGTGCGTGGGCGGCTGGCCGTGCGTCTGCGGATACACGGGCAGGCCGCTCAAGTGAGATTGGGTGCCTACGGGCGGTGCTGACTGCCCGTGCAACTGCGACGGCACCGACGCAGCAACGTCACCGCCCACTGGGCCGCCGTTCCTAGGAGCGTCATTGGCAGGGTTCACTACCCCCTCGCACGCGGCACAGTGACCCGACACGCTCACGGCTAACGCTTTCTGGCATTTTGAACACAGCATGGATTGTCTGTCTCATCCCAGTTAGGTATGGAGGTCTTGCGATAACACCAAATCAGTGACTCGCGTGAGGCTGGTGAGGTTGTACAGACACGGTCACCTGCCCGCAACCGGCGATCGACGCAAAGGGCTTCTTGTCATGAACACTAGTTCTTCTCGTGTTGCCCTTAGCTCGGCCTCGTCGCGTAGGCCGTCGAGTCGGAACGAGCTCTACAGGCATCGTCGATGTGAACGACGGCACGGACAACGGCTACCAGGGTGTCGAGGGCCACAAGGCGGTCGACGGGTACGACATGGCGACGGGCGTGGTGACGATCGACGCGTCGCGGTTCGTCGGGACGCTGGGTTGGGAGGGCCGGCTGACTTCCGTCCACTGACGTGCCGTCAACTACTGTCGTCGGCCACGGCATCCGCTTCACCAAGAGACCTCTTGGTGAAGCGGATGCCGTGGCTTGACAAGCCCTAGAGGATCAAGGATGCAAATCAGGGAAATGCATTCCCATAGCCCTCAAGGGGCTCACCTCCTAACGTGATCCCAGCTCAAACGGGAGCGAAGACCTGTCGACTCTAAAATAATCAATGAAGGACTCGATGAATCCCCATGACTGAGTCGACATTGGCGGCCTCTGGGAGCGAGCTGCTTCCGCATACTCCGACAGCGCATCCAGCGCCTGAGAAGTCCTTCCTGCCAGCGCATTTGCGACAGCTAGGTGTCCACTTTGTGCCTGGTGTCTCTTCTCCTGTTCGATTCGATCAATAATCGCGCCAAGCGTCGACAGCGATCGAAAGAACGGGGCTGCGTAAGTCTCAAGATCTTCGCACAGCAGTGTCACCACCGCGTCGATCGCACCTGAGTCCCGGATTAGCCACCTCTTGAATGGCGCCATCTCATACCCGTGAAGGTAGAGGAGGTCGGCCAAGCCGCAACCGAATGACGCGACACCTTCACCTGCCGAGGGTTGCAGCCCCTTGAACTGCGCCACCAAGCGGCTAGTCTCCACGTGCCGAACCCCCAGCGAGGGGAAGAAAGCGACTCCATAGTCCTTCGCTGTTTGATTCAGGCTCACCTGGAAAAAAACGTCCGCAGTCCCCTGTATTGCGAATGCAGGCTCCTCGTAGTCCGTTTGTGTCCACCCGTCGGCACTAAGTCTTTGGGTGACCTCCAGGACGGCCTGTTCTTCTAGGGTGTACATACGCCGCAATCCCATGCGTCGATTTCAAGTCTCATCTGCACCATATCGCCCTTATTGAGGCCAAAATTCGAAAGCCTGCTGGTGTCCAGCCTGGCCCCAGTGCTTGTCAGCTCAGGATATCCCGTATTTTGACCCGGAGTTACTACCGCACCAGACCCAGTCTTAACCTCGACCGCAACCCAGCTCCCGTCAGGGTGCCGGGCAACAAAATCGGCCCGGAAGCCGGCGCCGGCACTGTCTCTGAAGCGTACTTCAGGAGTGATGTTGGTATACCCCTCCTTTTGAAGTCGATCAAAGGTTGCAGCCTCGCCCAGCTTCCCATGCGGCAGACCATCAACTGGGCATTTACCGACGTTATGTACAAGGACGGGCGTGGTGCCCGCGAGTACATAGTACGTGTGCAGGTCGTCAACGGTCAGGTTGTAGGTCCTGGCGGTCTTCGCGAAGGAGCGGTTTCCTTCGATCTTGACGGCGCTTCCGTCAACAGTCCTGAGGGTCATTCCGGGGCGAAGCTTGGCGGCCTCGACCCAGTCTCCCTCCGAGGGGGACCAGAAGGGGTGTTCATGGGTGGCCGTGAGCTTTTCCGCACCTTGCGGGGTCTCTATGGTCAGCTCGTTGAAGAGCTTGTCGTGCTCGGTGACGATCAGGTCGGTCACCTTGCGTCGGCCTGTCTCGCCGCTGACGGGGTCCGTGGCGACTACCAGGTCGCCGACCTTGACGGACTCGATGTTCTTTGTTGAGTTGTCCGCCATGAGCACCTTGGTGCCGGCGAGAAAGCACTTGAAGCACTTCTTGGCCTTTTTTCCCACCCGCGACGTCTTGATCGCGGCTTCGACTCCCTTGCCGGCCAGCCCCAGGTACCTGTCCATGGGCAGGGCCAGGACGACGGCGCCGACACACTTCCCTGCTGCTGGGTCTTTGGCGCAGAACTCTGCGACATCGTCCAACCCGAAGACGAAGGCGTAAAGTTTCAGTGTGTTCTTGACGTCCAGCGGATCGGTGTCCAGGGTCCATTCATCCCGCGGTCCGTACATGCAGGACAAGCCAGTCAACTCGTTCCCGGGGCGGGTCGGAGTCATCGTCTGGCACGTCCGCTTCTCCTTTCGTTCCTTCTCCCTGCGTTGCTGTTCCAGGCGCTGCGCTTCGGCCTGCTCGGCCTGACGCTTCTTCAGCACGTCCTTCCACGCCTGAGACGCGAGGTCTTTCGCTTCGTCAGCGTTCTTCCCTGCATCCCGGGCAGAGGTACGGGCGTTGTCCGCATAATCAGCTGCTTCACTGGCCGATTGCCGGGCGTAGGTGGCGGAGAATTCGGCTTGGGCTGCGGATGCGGCGGCGTCGTCGGCGTCACGGTCGGCGGCGTCGGCGGCGTTGCGTGCGGTGGCAGCGGATTTCGCGGCCTTGACGGCGGACGCCTCGGCCTGGCGGGCGGACTTGTCGGCGTCGGCGGCGTACCCCTTGGCCGCGTCGGCCGACTTCTGGGCCTCGTTTGCCGCCTTCTGGGCGTCGTCGGAGGCGCCCTTGGCGATGGCTGCGGCCTTGGCGGCGATCCAGCGGTTCTCCTGGGCCGTAGCCGCGATCTTGGAGCCCTGGTCGATCAGGAGCTGGAGCTGGGTGGTGTGGGTGGCGGCGAGCTGGTCCTTGCGGTCGGCCATGTACTGGCCGACCTGGATGAAGTCGTGCAGCTGGTCCGCGGGTCCGGACAGGGCGATCTTGGCAGCGGCCTTCACTTCCGGGCCGCCGTTGCTGACGAGCTTGGAGGTCAGGACCAGCTCGTCGTCGTTCCGTGCCGGGTACTGACCGTTGGCGATGAAGGCGACCAGGTCCCTGGGGTCCTTGCTGGCGAGCGCGGCCTTGGACGCCGCCTTCACACCGGGCCCGCCGGCATCGTTGATCTGGGAGACCCGAATCCTGTAGTCCGTTTCTCCCGCCGTGTACTGACCAGTGGTGTAGAAGTCCCTGATCTGCTGATCGTTGCCCTTGAGCGCTTCCTGGGCGGCGGTGCGGACGGATGCGTAGGGGCTCTGGACCGACAGATCGACGACCTGCTGGCGGATCTCGTCCTGCTTTGTCTGCTCCCAGCCGCTGCGCAGGTATTCCAGGACGTCGGCGTCGCTACCGGCCAGGGCCCGGGTGGCGGCGTCCTGGCTGAAGGGGCCGCGGGTCTTCAGGGCCCGCAGGGCGAGGTTACGGCCCTTGGCCGCCATTGCCTTGACATCGGCATCGGGCTTGGCTGCTTCCGTGGCCAGAGCCTTGGCGGTGTCGTCCAGCTTCCTGGCCTCCACGACCTGGGCGGCAGCTGCGGACGTGAACTTCTCCGCCCGGGCCTTATCGGACTTGGCGCGTTCGATGGCGGCCGCGGTGCGGGTGGCGAGATCTTCCGCTTCGGTCTCCCGCACGATCTCGAACACCTTCTTGGCCGTGTCGACCGCCGCGGTCGCGGCATCGGCGGCCTGCCTCGCCGCTTCAGCCTGCTTCGCAGACTCGGCGGCCGCGTCCTTGGCCTCACCCGCGTGCTTAGCCGCCTCCTCGGCAGCATCCGCGGCCTTGTTCGCATGGTCGGCAGCCGAGTTGGCCGCATCTCGCGCCCCAGCGGCGGCGCCAGCCGACTTGCGGGCCAGCGACTCGGCAGCATTGGCGGCGCGGTTGGCCTCACGTGCGTGGCGGCGGGTCTCTGCGGCCGCCGCCTGGGCCTCGCCCGAGTGGACACCGGCCGCGTCGGCGTACCGGTTCGCCTCGTCAGCGGCATCGGCGGCGTCATCGGCGTTGGTGCTGGCGCTCTTCGCCGCCTTCGCTGCGTCACCAGCGGCTGAGGACGCGTTGCGCGCCTGATCGGCAGCCGCAGCCGACTTCTTCGCAAGCCCCGCCGCCTCGCGTGCCTGCTTCGCGTAGTTCTTGGCGTCCTCGGCCTTGCTCGCGTCGCTGCCTGCGGCAATAGCGGCGTTGTAGGCCCGGGTCGCGGCCTCGGCGGCGGCATTGGCTGCACTCGCGGTCTGAGCAGCGGCAAGCGCGGCGACGCGGGCGGATCGCTGGGCCGCGTTGGCCGCACCGATAGCCTCTTGGGCCGCACTGGCAGCGCCCCGTGCCGCATCCGCGGCTTGCTGTGCCTTGACCGCGGCCGTCTTGGAATCGTTCCTGGCCGCCTGTGTCTCTCTGGCCGCCTTCTTCGCCGCGTCCTTGGCCAGCTCAGAAGCCGCGACCGCGCGGGCCGATGCCTTCTGGGACGCCTCGGTCGCCTGCTCCGCTTGCAGCCCGGCCTGCTCGGCTTGCTCGGTGAGCTCCGCGATGGTGGCGTGTTCCTGATCGCGGTTGCGGGCCGTGAACTGGCCTATCTCGAGGAACTCGACGATGTCGTCTGGCGTGCCCTTGAGAGCGAGCTTGCCGGCGGCCTTCACATTCGGGCCACCCGCGCTGATGATCTGTGAGACCTGGACCTTGTTGTCCGACTCACGCGCGTCGTACTGGCCAGTGTCAAGGAACTTGGCGATGTCGGCAGGTGTGCCTTTCAGGGCCGCCTTACCGGCTTCCTTGACCCCGTTGCCGCCGAAGTAGATGACTTGAGAGGCCTCGACTCTCTGGTCGTCCTCGAGAGGAGCCTTCCAGCCGTCCGCCAAGAACGCACGCAGGTCCTCCGGGGTACCTTTGAGGGCCTTCTTCGCGGCCTCCCGCACTGCAGGCCCACCCGCGCTGAACACGCGGCTGGCATCGATGCGGTCATCGTCGTACTCGATGCCGTCCTTGGCCGCGAGGAACTTCTTGATGTCCTCGTCCGTGCCCAGCAGCGCCTCCTCGGCCGCCCGCTTGACGCCGGCGCCACCATTCGTCCAATGGAGGACTACAAGCCAACGATCCAGCTGCGGCTCCGCATCGTCCGTATCACTGGCGGCAGCGGCCGGGGATACTCCGAGAAGCCCGGCAAGAAGTACGACGGGAAGGAACGCAGCCCAAACCCGCAGCCTCGACAACCGCCTTGCTTCTACCGGTACGCGTCTTGGACGCTGTAACGCCCCATCGATGGAGCTCAGCCCACGTCTCATACAGCGATCTCTCTCTGAATCGATCCGGGTTGCGGCAAGCCACAGTCCGGAGTCGGGTCGCCCACCTTCGGGCAGCCGTCGTACAGCCGACGAGCTGCCGTGGATCAAGAGGTTCAGCGGGCGCGACCAATCCCCCCAGACGCCGCAACCACCCTCACGTCAAGAAAAACTGAGGGCTTGTTTACACGCATCATACATATGCTTTACTGGCCGTGACCGCAGGGGCAACAATGAGTCAAGCACGCCCCATGAACCGGAGAAGGTGAACGTGGCAACACCCCGCGTCCGAAGAGTCCTTGTTGCTGGCACCACCGCACTGCTTGCGTTATTTGTCGGATTCACCACTACTTCCGTGGCCCAACCCTCCTCCGCGCAGCCCGCGTCCACGACCGTCGCCGCCTCAGCCGACGACGCGATGCCCTCCGCCGTCGAGACGTTCGAGTACCCTGATGCCGCGCAGATCCTCAAGGAAAAGGGCATCGCGCTGCACAGCGGCGACGGCCACATCCTGCTGACCGACTGCTCGGCCCAGCACGACATCACGGTCCTGTCCCGCGACCTGAAGGACTTCTGCTTCGCTGTGAAGGGAAAGCAGGGCCATCTCGTCCTTGAGCTTGCCGGTGCCTATGGCATCTGGACCGAGGACCACCCCGTCCAAGCAACGATCACCCTGGACGGCAAGAGCTCTGTCATCGAGGCCCCCCCGAACGACTACAAGGGGTTCGGCGAAGGCAAGGAAGGCGCCAAGCGGGCGGTCCTGCTGGAGCTCAACGTCACGGGATGACAGCCAGGTAGCACCTTGGGCCCGCAGAAAAACAAAGCGTCGGCAAGCACCATGGCTGAGCTGCGGTGTCAAGCGTCAGAACACGCAAGTTGTTTCTCGGCGGGCCCATTGGAGCTCGTAACACGATCATGATGTGTGGTCCTTGAGGCGTCTCCAGCAGATGAGGCCGCAGTCGAGGGAGACGGGGGCGTCGCGGAGGTCGAGTCGTTCCCCGCAGATGGCCAGGCGTGTGAACCGGTGCAGGAACGAGAAGGCCTGCTCGACGACGAACCCGAGCTTGCCCAGGTCCTTGATGTCCTGGGGCACCCCTTGCGGGAGATTACCGGCGGGATGCGGCACTTGCGTACTTCACGACGGTTGGGGTTGCTGTCGTAGCCCTTGTCCCCCAGCAGGGCATGGGGACGCCTGCGCGGGCGTCGCGGCCGGTCGGCGACCAGCCGCGACGCCGTCGATGAGCGCGAGGGTCTGGGTGACGTCGTTGACGTTGGCCGCCGTCGTGATCACCTTTAAGTCCGCGTCACCGGCTGGTTGGTCATCACCTCAGGTCGTGTCGGCTCGTCAGCAACGACCGTGACCACGCAAACCACGTAGGCACTCTTCCGAAAGACGTTTCTTGATGCTTTCTCATCGTTTCCGTCATCCGCGGGTCGCGGCCGCCGCCGCGGTGGCTGCGGCCACCGCGATTGTGCTCACCGCAACGCCCGCCTCCTCCTTGTCCGGGGCTCCGGTCACCGATGGAAGTCGCGCTTTCGCCGCGAACATCGTCTTCGGTGATCACCTGAAGGGCTGCTCGGGTGTCCTGGTCGACAAGAGCTACGTCCTTACGGCAGCCAGTTGCGTGTCGGCCACCAGTGGCCGGCCCGTCAGCGGCAAGCTCGAGGCCAAGACCACCGTTACCGTCGGCCGCGCGGACCTGAATGCGGGCACCACCGGCGCCGTTGTTGAGGCCACCGATGTGGTTGTCCATCCGGAGCGCAACGTCGCCCTGCTCAAGCTGGGCACGCCGGTCGCCAATGTCGCCCCGGCACCGCTGTCCAGCCAGGGCCCCGCCTCCGGACAGGCCCTGCACAGCGCCGGTTTCGGGCGTACCGCGACCAGTTGGGTCCCGGGGCTGCTGAACAGCGGTCAGTTCAACGTCACCTCCACCACCGCCGACGCGGTCGTCAATCTTGAGCCCAAGGGTGACGCGGCACTGTGCCAGGGCGACGCGGGCGGCCCGCTCACGCGCGACAACGAGGGTCGGCACGAGGTGGTCGCCCTGACCACCGGCTCCTGGCTCGGCTCCTGCCTCGGCGCCCCCGAAGGTGAGACCCGCAGGGGGGCTCGTGCCGTCCGTGTCGATGACCTTGGGGGGTGGATCAAGGGCAACGTCACCGAGCCGGGCCCCGACACCACCAGCCTGACCGACCTCCGTGCCCTGGCGGACTTCACCGGGGATGGCAAGGCCGACCTGGTCGGCGTCGATACGAACGGCACCCTCCAGCTCTACCGCGGGCGCGGCGAGGGCACCTTCGAGGCAACCCCGAAGGCCGTCGGAACCCCCGGTGTGTGGAAGACAGCCCAGCGGATTTTCGCCGGCGACTTCAACGGTGATGGCAAGCAGGACATCGCCGCTGTCTGGGAGAGTGACCGCATCCTCCTGCACACCGGCAAGGGTGACGGCACCTTCAACACCACCATCGTCCTCAGCCCCGACAGCGCCACCTGGGCCAAGCTCAAGCACCTCACCCGTTACAAGGCCGACTCCGCCAGCACGAAGGACGGCGTCCTCGCGACCCGGCCCGACGGCGATCTGTACGCCTACAAGGTCGGCGCGAACGGTCTGCTCGACTTCACCGGCGGTAAGAAGATCTGGCCCGACAACTCCTTCAAGAGCGTCATCATCCTCGGCACCGGTGACTTCAACGGCGACGGCCGTGACGATGTCGTCGGCGTCTGGGAGAACGGCGCCCTGGTCCACTGGGACGGCAACGCCAAGGGAACCCTGGATGCCGGCGGTCTGGCCGCGGCCGGCAACATCTGGACCGACCTGAAGATCGTCACCGGTGACGTCAACGGCGACGGCAAGGTTGACGTCGTCAGCTGGAAGGGCAACAAGATGTCCTTCCACCGCGGCAGGGGCAACGGCACGTTTGACCCGGGCGTCCAGCTCTGACGCATCGGTCCGCCGTCGCACGTAGCCGGGAAACTTCCTGCGGTGCGGCGGCGGGCCGACCCCCTCGTACACCACCGACGGGCAGCTCAACCTGCCTGGCCGCTGGTTCGGCCTGGCCAGCAGCAAGACGCCCTCATCACCCAACGGACGGACGTCTTTCCGGGCGACAGGACCACCGGCCTGTCCGCACGCACCCTGACAGCAGCTTCCGGCCCTGCCCCGGCGACGGGTAGCAAGCTTCAACGCCGACCAGCGGATACGGGCGAAGGTCCCCACCCGCGTGCCGGACCCCGCCAAGCGGACGCAGATCACGGCGGTCGGCGACCTCACTGGCGACAGGCTGCCGGAGCTGTTCCTGCACAGACAACGAAACACACGGACGGCGCGGTCCCAGGCGCTCTTGAGTGCGGAACGGCCGGGGATCAAGGCCTGCGGCTGACCACTGCACCGCCCAACCCGCGCCTCCACCAACCGGGTTCCGGCTTCGGCGGACACCGAAGCCGGAACCCGGTCACGCGATCTCCCGGATGGGAGGAGCCTCTCCGGCGCCTCCCACCCGCGGTTCTTCAACACAAGCAAGGACTGAAGTGATCTCCAACCTGATGCGGCGCGCCAAGGGCGCGCTCGCGGTGACCATCGCCACCGGTGCGCTGCTCACGGCCACGGCTCCCGCCCAGGCCGCAGCAGTACCGGCCCTCACCGCGGCCGGCGCGATCGTGATCGACGGCGCCAACGGCACCACGCTCATGGCCAAGGACGCCGACACCAAGCGCCCGATGGCGAGCACCACGAAGATCATGACCGCCGTGGTGGTCACCTCCCTGCCGGACCTCGACCTCGACCAGAAGGTCACCGTCAAGCAGGAGTACCTGGACTACGTCTACCTCAAGGGTGCGAGCTCGGCCCAGCTCAAGGCCGGGGCGACCCCCACGGTCCGTCAGCTGCTCTACGGGATGATGCTGCCCTCGGGCTGCGACGCCGCGTACGCCCTCGCCGACACCTTCGGCACGGGCACGACCATGGCGGCCCGTACGACGGACTTCATCGCGAAGATGAACGCCAAGGCCAGGGAACTCGGCATGGCCAACACCGTCTTCGACTCCTTCGACGGCATCTCACCGACCGGCAACAACCTCACCAGCCCGCGCGACCTCGCGCAGCTCACCCGGCACGCGATGACCAGCCCCCTGTTCCAGACCCTGGTGAAGACCACC
>NZ_JAINFC010000689.1 GCF_020740835.1 Streptomyces sp. UNOC14_S4 | reverse complement strand
CCCCTTGGGTGCGCTGTGGGCCGGAGGGCGGGTTCTGAAACGACGGTGCATGGAGTACGGCTCCTCGTATGAGGTGGCCGCACGCACCGCGTTTCAGGTTCCGGCCGTAGGCCCCGCCCCCGGCCCACAGCGCACCCAAGGGGCGCGGGGAACGGCGCGACCAGCCACGGACAACCCGCAGCCGCGCACCGGGGAGGGTCACCCCTTCTCGGTGACCCCTGCCGCGTCGAACGTGGCAACCTCGTGCATCGCCCGCGCGGCGCTCTGGACGACCGGCAGCGCCAGCAGCGCCCCCGTCCCCTCGCCCAGCCGCAGGTCGAGGTCGACGAGCGGCCGCAGCCCCAGCTTGGTGAGGGCCGCGACGTGCCCCGGCTCCGCGCTGCGGTGACCCGCGATGCACGCGGCGAGCGCCTCGGGAGCGATGGCCCGCGCCACGAGCGCCGCCGCCCCCGCGCTCACGCCGTCGAGAATCACCGGCGTGCGCAACGACGCGCCGCCCAGGATCAGGCCGACGAGCGCGGCGTGCTCCAGGCCGCCGACCGCCGTGAGGACCCCGATGGGGTCCTTCGGGTCCGGCTGGTGGAGTTCGAGCGCCCGCCGGACGACGTCGATCTTCCGGGCGTGCATCTCGTCGTTGATGCCGGTGCCGCGGCCGGTGATCTCGGCGGGGTCGGCCTCGGTGTAGACGGAGATGAGGGCGGCCGACACGGTGGTGTTGGCGATGCCCATCTCGCCGGTCAGGAGCGCCTTGTTGCCCGCCGCGACGAGGTCGCGGGCCGTCTCGATGCCCACCTCGATGGCGCGCAGCGCCTCTTCGCGGGTCATCGCGGGGCCGGTGGTGAAGTCGCTCGTACCGGGACGGATCTTGCGCGGGAGGAGACCGGGCGTACCGGGCAGGTCCCCGGCGACACCGACGTCCACGACGCAGACCTCGGCACCGACCTGGTTGGCGAAGGCGTTGCACACGGCCCCGCCGCCCAGGAAGTTGGCGACCATCTGCGAGGTGACCTCCTGCGGCCACGCGGTGACACCCTGGGCGTGCACGCCGTGGTCGCCCGCGAAGATGGCCACGGCGGCGGGCTCCGGGATCGGCGGCGGGCACTTCCGCGAGAGGCCGCAGAGCTGCGCCGAGATGATCTCCAGCATGCCGAGGGCGCCGGAGGGCTTGGTCATCCGCTTCTGGCGCTCCCAGGCCTCGCCGAGCGCCTTGGCGTCCAGCGGACGGATGCCGCGCAGGGTCTCCGCGAGCAGGTCGTGCGGCTCCTCGCCGGGCAGGGCGCGGCGGCCGTACTCCTCCTCGTGGACGACCCACGACAGCGGGCGCCGCTTGGACCAGCCCGCCTGCATCAGCTCGGGCTCGTCCGGGAACTCGTCGACGTAGCCGACGCACAGGTAGGCGACGACCTCCAGGTGCTCGGGGAGCCCGAGCTCGCGCACCATCTCGCGCTCGTCGAAGAAGCTGACCCAGCCGACGCCGAGTCCTTCGGCGCGCGCGGCGAGCCAGAGGTTCTCGACGGCGAGCGCGGAGGAGTACGGGGCCATCTGCGGCTGGGTGTGCCGGCCGAGGGTGTGGCGGCCGCCGCGGGTGGGGTCGGCGGTGACGACGATGTTGACGGGCGTCTCGAGGATCGCCTCGATCTTCAGTTCCTTGAACTGCTTGGCGCGGCCCTTCGGCAGGGACTTGGCGTACGCGTCGCGCTGACGCTGTGCCAGTTCGTGCATGGCCTGCCGGGTCTCGGCGGACCGGATGACGACGAAGTCCCAGGGCTGGGAGTGCCCGACGCTGGGCGCGGTGTGCGCGGCCTCCAGGACGCGCAGCAGCACCTCGTGCGGGACCGGATCGGTCCGGAAGCCGTTGCGGATGTCGCGGCGTTCGCGCATGACGCGGTGGACGGCGGCGCGCTCGGCCTCGTCGTAGCCGACGGCGGCGGGCACGGCCGGGATCCCGGGCGCGGCCGGGGCCTCGGGGACGTCCGTGGCGTCGGGGCCCTCTCCCCCGGTCCCGGCCTCCGGCGCGTCCGCGGCCTCGGCGGGGGGCACGACGAGGTCCGGCGCGGTCTCGGCGGTGCGCGGCGCGGGGACGGCCACGGGCTGCGGTGCCGGGGTCCCGGGCGCGTCACCGGCGGGCGCCGGCTCCTGCTGAGGCGCCGGGATGTGCACCGGGCCCGCGGGCGCCGCCTGCTCGTCCAGCGCCGGTACGGGCTCCACGGCCTGCGCCGCCGCGGCGGGCGCGGGCTCCGCGGGAGTCTGCTCCACGGTCTCCTCGACGGGGGCGACGGGGGCGACGGGCGCGTCGGCGACCACGGCCTGCGGCCCGGCCGGTACGGGCGCGGTCACGTCCTGCGGGGCGTCCATGTGCTGCGTGCCGTGGACGAGGAGCAGGTCCTCGGGGGTCTGCTCCGGAGCCGGGGCGAGCTCCTGGGTCAAGCCCTCGGACACGGCGGCGGGGGCCTGCTGGACGGCGGTGTCGGCCTCGGGCACGACGGGCTGCGGCTGCGCCTGCTGCCCGTCCTCCGGGGCCACGGGCGCGGACTGCGCCGCGGCCGGGACCGGCTGCTCGGGCGCGGCGGGCACCGGCTCCGCGGCGACGGGTACCGGAACGGGTCCGGCGGCCGGAGCGGCGGCCGGGTCCTCGGGCGCGGCTTCGGAGGGTGCAGTCTCGGAGGGCGCGGTCCCGGCGGGCACAGCATCGGCGGGCACAGCATCGGCAGGCGCAGCCTCGGCGGGCACGGCCTCGAAGGGCTGCGCGACGGGCGGGACCGGCTGCTCGGGCGCGGCCTTCGCGAAGACGAGCACGTCCGCGAGGGCGGGCTCCTCCACCGCGGCCGGGGCGGGCTGCGCGACCCCGGCGACCGGGGCGGCGGCCTGCTCCGCGACGGCTCCGGCGACAGCGGTCGGCTCGGCGACGACAGGCGCCTCCGTGACGGCGGCGGGCTCCGCGACGGGGGTGTTCTCCACGGGCTGCACAGTCTCCACGGGGGCGGCGTTCTCCGGAGAGACAACGGCAGGGGGCTGCTCCTGCGCGCCATCGGCGACCGGCGCCGCGACCGGGCTCTGCGGAGCGGGCGCGGGCTGCGCGCCCTCCTGGACCGGCTCCGGGGCCGCGT
>NZ_JAINFC010000688.1 GCF_020740835.1 Streptomyces sp. UNOC14_S4 | reverse complement strand
CGCCGGGGGACTTGGGGTCCTGGGCGGGGGTGCGTTCGCCCGCTTCGCCCGTACCGGCGTAGAGCATGCCGTCGGGGCCGAAGGCGATCCGCCCGCCGTTGTGGATCTGGCCCTTGGGGATGCCCTGGAACACCGTGTTGGGCTGGCCCAGCCGCTGTCCGGCGGGCTTGGCCTCGTCGTAGCGCAGTTGGGCGATCCGGTTGTCCGAGGCGGTGGTGAAGTACGCGTAGAGCAGGTGGTCGTCGGCGTAGTGCGGCGAGAGGGCCAGCCCCAGCAGGCCGCCCTCGCCCGCCGCCGCGACCCCCGGCACGGAGCCGACCTCGTTCTGGGCGCCGTCCTTCGCCGAGACCCGGACGATCTTCCCCGTGTCGCGCGAGCCCACCAGCAGGTCGCCGCCGGGCAGCGGGGCCACGCCCCACGGGGAGTTGAGCCTGGTGGTGAGCGTACGGACGACCTTCACCGAGCCCTTCGCGGGCGCGGCGGACGCGGGCGGTGCGGAGGGGCCGCCGGGCGACGCGGATCCCGGGGCCTCCGTGGGCGGCGTCGCCCTGCCCGGCAGCCCGCCGCCTCCCGAACAGCCCGCGACCAGCAGCGCGGCCGCGGCCAGGGCGGCCACGGTGCCGGCGGGGCGGGTGCGCGGGATGCGACGCATGGTTCGTTCCTCTCGCCTGACGCGGTGCGGCACGTGTTCCTTATACATGCCCGCTCCGCGTGTCAGGCGCAGGCCGTTCTCAGTACCAGGAACCGATGGCCCCGGGGAGCGCCGCTATCTCCGCGAAGTCCTCCGGAGTGAGCCGCAATTGAGCCGCCGCGGCGTTCTGCAGTACCCACTCGGCCTTCTTCGACCCCGGCACCGGCACCACGTGCCGCCCCTGCGCCAGCACCCAGGCCAGGGCGACCTGCGCGGCCGTGGCCCCGTGCCGCCCGGCCACCCGCCGCAGCCCGGCGACTATCGGCTGGTTGGCGGCCATCATCTCCGCCGTGAACCGCGGGTGCCGCGCCCGGACGTCCTCCGGCTCGAAGCCCTGGCCCGGTGTGAGGGTGCCGCTGAGGAAACCATTCCCCAGGGGCATGGCCGCGAGCAGCCCGACGCCCCGCGACGCGCACCACGGCGCGAGCGCGTCCAGGGCCTCGCGCGACCAGACCGACAGTTCCGCCTGGACGAGGCTCACCGGGAAGACCTGCTGGATGCGTTCCAGCTGCCGGATCGTCACGTCGTACATCCCGGCGCGCGACCTGCGCTGCGCCCGCGCGCCGATCGCGCACCACCCCAGGGCCCGGACCTTGCCCGCCGACACCAGCTCCGCCATCGCGCCCCAGGTCTCCTCTATGGGGACCTCCGGGTCGGGGCGGTGCAGCTGGTAGACGTCGATCACGTCGGTCTGGAGCCGCCGCAGCGAGGCGTCGCAGGCCCGCTTCACATAGCCCGGCCGCCCGTTGGCCACGACGTGCTGATCGCCCACCAGCAGCCCGCACTTGGTCGACACGAAGGCGTCCTTGCGCCGCTCCCGCAGCACCCGCCCTATGAGCAGTTCATTGGTGAACGGCCCGTACATGTCCGCGGTGTCCAGCAGGGTCGTCCCCGCGTCGAGCGCCGCGTGCACCGCGCGCAGCGAGCCCTCCCCACTGCGCTGAGAGGCGGTGTAGGCCCAGTGCATCGGCATGCACCCGAGGCCGATCGCACCCACTTCGAGCGCCGTAGCACCGATTGTCCTGCGCTCCACCCGCCGTTCCCTCCCGTTCCTCGCCCCCAAACTAACCTCTGCGGCCCCGGCCGTTTCGCATAGCCTCCAGGCATGAGCGCAGACGACAGCGGTTCCCCCCGCCCCCTGGCCTGGCTGCCGATCAGACCCGAGGAGATCGACGGCCTCCCCGACGGCCTCGACTACGCCTACTGGAACGGCGAACCCGACTACCCCACCGACCCCGCGCGCTGCGCGTTCTACGTCCCGCCGTATGTGACCAGCGGCGACGTGTGCGTACGCCCGCTGCCCGCGATGCGCGGCCTGCGGGTGGTGCAGACCCTGACCGCGGGCGTCGACCACATGCTGCCCGCCGTGCCCCTGCTGCCCCACGGCACCCTGCTGTGCAACGCCCGCGGGCTGCACGACACCAGCACCGCCGAACTGGCCCTGGCCCTCACCCTCGCCGCGCTGCGCGACATCCCCGGCTTCGTGCGCGCGCAGGAAGCGGAGGAGTGGACGCAGGGCTACCGGCCCGCGCTCGCCGACAAGTCCGTGCTGATCGTCGGCTACGGTTCCATCGGTTCCGCGATCGAGGACCGGCTCGTGCCCTTTGAATGCGCGCGGGTGGTGCGCGTCGCGCGCACTCCGCGCGAGACGCCCCGCGGGCCGGTGCATTCCGCATCCGCGCTCCCGGAGATCCTTCCCGGCGTGGATGTCGTGATCCTGGCGACACCGCTCACGGAGGACACCCGCGGGCTCGTGGACGCCGCCTTCCTCGCGCGGATGAAGGACGGCGCGCTGCTGGTCAACATCGCGCGCGGCGCCGTGGTCGACACCGAGGCGCTCCTCGTGGAACTGCGGAAGGGCAGGCTACGGGCCGCGCTGGACGTCACGGACCCCGAGCCGCTGCCCCCGGGCCACCCGCTGTGGAGCGCCCCCGGCACCTTGATCACTCCCCATGTGGGCGGCCCCTCCTCGGCCTTTCTGCCCCGGGCCGAACGGCTGCTGCGTGATCAACTGGCCAGATTCGTTCTGGACGCACCCCTGGAAAATGTCGTAGTCGCTGTCCCCTAGTTACCACGTAGAGGCACCGTTCGACTGCATTCAGTGTTCATAACCCCCTTGGCGATTACGCTATGTATATGAGCTATGTCCCTGAGTGACGAGTCTGGTGTATCGTCCGGACCGGGGGCTGCGCCGGGCACCGTACGGCGCAGCGAAGTACCGGCACACGAGGGGGGCGACGGGCGATGCACGGCCACTGGACGATCAACCCGACGCGGCTCATGCACCGACCACGGCACGCTTGCACCGCGGCTCCGCCGCCGAGGCCCGCGGGGCGCGCCTGTCCGCCCCGCCTCCGGCCCGCGGGCCTCGGCGGCGGAGCCGCGGTGCAAGCGTGCCGTGGTCGGTGCATGAGCCGCGTCGGGT
>NZ_JAINFC010000687.1 GCF_020740835.1 Streptomyces sp. UNOC14_S4 | reverse complement strand
CCCCACCCCAGACCGGAGGCCCCATGCGTCACCCAGCCCGCCTCGGCATCGCCGCGCTCGCCCTCGCCCTTGTGAGCACGGGCTGTTCGGCGGCCACCGGCGGCTCGTCCCCGTCGGACACGTCCGCGGACGGGACCGCCACGAAGGCGACGACCATCAGCAGCTGCGGCCGCGAACTCTCCTTCGCCGAGGCACCGCGACGGGCCGTCGCACTGGACCAGACGTCGACGGAGACCCTGCTGGAGCTCGGGCTCCAGGACCGGATGGCGGGGACGGCCAACCTCAAGACGAAGATCCCCGAGCGGTACCGGGACGCGTACGCCAAGGTCCCCGTCCTCAGCCCCAAGATCCTCACCGGTGAGCAACTACGGGCCTCGAACCCCGACTTCGTCGTCGCGGCCGAGGCCGGCCTGTACACCAAGGACCGCGCGGGCACCCGCGAGGAGCTCGGCGCGCTCAAGGTGCCCGGCTATGTCAGTGCCGTGGACTGCCCTCGGCGGAACGGAGCCAGCAGGACGCCCTTCGACCTGCTCTTCTCCGACTACGAAAAGCTGGGGCGGGTCTTCGGCGCCGAGGACCGCGCGGCGAAGCTGGTCCGGGAGCAGCGTGCCGCCGTCGCCGACGCGGCGGGGACCGCCGCCCGCGTCAAGGGCCGGCCGACCGTGGTCTGGCTCTACTCCGCCCTCAACGGCACCCCGTACGTGGCGGGCAGGACCGGCATGCCCAGCGAGATGAGCAGGATCGTCGGCGCGAAGAACGCCTTCGACGACATCGACGAGAACTGGCCGGAGGTCTCCTGGGAGAAGATCGCCGAGCGGAACCCGGACTTCGTCGTCGTCGGTGACCTCTCCGAGCGCGGCAGGCCGGGTGACAGCGCGGCCGAGAAGCGTGCCCTGATGGAGAAGGACCCTGTGATGTCCAAGCTGGCGGCGGTCCGGGAGAACCGGATCGTCGAGATCCCCGGTATCGAGATGGACCCGTCCGTACGGACAGTGCACGCCCTGCGGCTGCTGGCCGACGGCATGAAGGCCCTCGGCCATGCCCGCTGACCGCATATCCGCCGAGCCGGGCGCGTCCGCCGTTCCGGCCGCGCCCCCAGATCCGGCCGCATCCGCCGGTCTTGCCGCATCCGCCGTTCCGGGCGCATCCGCCGGTCTTGCCGCATCCGCCGTTCCGGGCGCATCCGCCGAGTCGGGCGCATCCGCCGTTCCGGCCGCACCCGCGGGTCCGGCCGCCTCCTCCGCCTCCTCCGGCACCTCGACAACAGCCGCGACGGACCTGCTGCGTCCGGCCGCGCGAGGCATCACCGTTACGGCCACGCCACCACGAGGCATACCGCCAGGCACACCACCAGGCAGTCGGGCCGTGCTCCGGCCGGTCCTGCGACCGGCCCTGGTCCTCGGCATCGCACTCGTCCTGACGGCATCCGTGGCGGCGTCGGTGCGGATCGGCGCAGCCGACGTCGGATACGCCGACATCGGCCGAGCGTTCGGCGTCCGGCTCGGTCTGGACGTCACCCCGCTGCCGCCACTGGCCGACTCGCTCGTGTGGGACCTGCGCCTCCCCCGTGTGCTGATGGCGGCCCTGGTCGGCGCGGCGCTCGCGGTGTGCGGGGCCGTCCTGCAGGCCGTCACCCGCAACGCGCTCGCGGACCCGTATCTCCTGGGGGTGTCCTCGGGCGCCTCCACCGGTGCCGTCGCCGTGGTCGTCCTCGGGGTCGGGGCGGGGACGCTGGGGACGACCGGCGGCGCGCTCGTCGGGGCGCTGGTCGCGTTCGGCCTGCTGCTCGCGCTGTTGCGGCGCTCGGACCCGGACCCGGTCCGTATCGTCCTGACCGGTGTGGTGGTGGGCCAGCTCTTCACGGCGCTGACCTCGCTGACCCTGATGGCCTCGGCGGACGCGGACACCACGCGCGCGGTCACGCACTGGCTGCTGGGGTCGATGGCCCCGGCCCGCTGGGAGTCCGTCGCGGTCTGCGCGGTCGTCACGCCGCTCGGCCTCGCGGTGGCCTGGCTGTGCTCGAACGCCCTGGACGCGTTCGCGTTCGGCGCGGACACCGCCTCGTCCCTGGGGATCGGCGTGCGCCGGACCCGGACGGTGCTGCTCGTCGTGACGGCGGTGCTGACGTCCGTGGCGGTGGCGACCGTCGGCGCGATCGGCTTCGTCGGGCTGATCGTGCCGCACGGGGTGCGCTTCCTGACCGGGCCGCGGCACAGGGTGCTGCTGCCGTGCGCGGCGCTCGCGGGCGCGGTGTTCCTGGTGTGGACGGACGCGCTGGCCCGGGCCGTCCTCGCCCCGCGGGAGCTGCCCGCCGGGGTGATCACCGCGCTCGTCGGCGTGCCGCTCTTCCTCCTCGTCCTGCGCAGGAGGGGTGCCCTGTGAGGATCACCGTCGAAGGGCTGAGCTGGGCGGCCGCGGGCACGCCGGTCGTCCGGGACGTCGGGCTGGACATCGCGCCGGGCGAGACGGTCGGGCTGCTCGGCCCCAACGGCTCGGGGAAGTCCTCGCTCCTGCGCTGCGTCGCCGGGCTGCGCGCACCGTCCTCGGGAACGGTCCGCTACGACGGCGAGGCGATACGCGGCTGGGACGCCCGCCGGATCGCGCGGCACGTGGCGTTCGTCGAACAGTCCGCCGCCACCGACGGCGAGCTGCGCGTCGCCGACGTCGTCGGGCTGGGCCGGACGCCGTTCCGGAGCCGCTGGCGCGGGCCGGACGCGACCGACCGGGCCGTCGTGGCCGCCGCGCTGGACCGGCTCGGGCTCACCGGTCTCGCCGACCGGCCGTGGCCGTCGCTGTCGGGCGGCGAGCGGCAGCGCGCCCACATCGCCCGCGCGCTGGCCCAGCAGCCGTGGGCCCTCCTCCTGGACGAGCCGACGAATCACCTCGACGTGAAGCACCAGTTGGAGCTGCTGGAGCTGCTGGCCGCCACCGAGCAGACGGTGCTGGTGGCCCTGCACGACCTGGCGTTCGCCGCCCGGTACTGCGACCGGCTGCTGCTCCTGCACCACGGGCGCCTGGTCGCCGACGGCGCCCCCGAGGACGTCCTGACCACCGAGCGCCTCGCCACCGTCTTCGAGGTCGACGCCGACCTCACCACCGACGCCCTGGGCCACCCCTCGGTCTCGTACCGCGGCCC
>NZ_JAINFC010000686.1 GCF_020740835.1 Streptomyces sp. UNOC14_S4 | reverse complement strand
GAGACAGGCGCAGGTCTGTACCTACTGGTAGGTAGAGTGCCCGTATGAGCACAGCGGCCGAACGCCTCATCGAGAGCACCCGGGAACTCCTGTGGGAACGCGGCTACACCGGCACCAGTCCCAAGGCGATCCAGCAGCGGGCCGGGGCCGGGCAGGGCAGCATGTACCACCACTTCTCCGGCAAGCCGGATCTGGCGCACGCCGCGATCAGCCGTACGGCCGGGGAGCTGCGCGCCGCGGCGGAGGAGCAGTTCGCCGCGCCCGGTACGGCCGTCGAGCGCGTCACCGCGTACCTGCGCCGGGAACGGGACGTCCTCAAGGGCTGTCCCATAGGACGGCTCACCCAGGACCCGGACGTGATGGCCGACCCCGCCCTGCGGGCGCCGGTCGAGGAGACCCTGGCCTGGCTGCGGGAGCGCCTGGCCGGGGTCCTCGACGAGGGGCGTGAACGCGGGGAGCTGGACCGGGGACTGGACCCGCGGGCCACCGCCGCGACCGTGGTCGCCGTTCTCCAGGGCGGCTACGTACTGGCCCGCGCCGCCCGGTCCACGGAGCCGTTCGACCAGGCGGTCACGGGCGTACTGAACCTGCTCACGGCCCACGCCGTACCGAACGCCTGACTGCTGTCCTCAGAGGCGGGGCCGCTCACCCGGTCAGTGCCGCGTGCACGGGGGCCAGCAGGGAGACGTCGTCGGTCGTGACGGTGAGGTGGGTGGCACCGGCGGACCGCCAGGCGTCGGCGAAGGAGCTCCAGGACGCCGTCCGGCCCGGGTCGGGGCGGAGGCGGGCCTCGATGCCGAAGCCGGCCGAGTCGCGGCCCGCCTCGGCGACCATCGTCCGCAGGTCGGCGACGATACGGGCGGCGCGGTCGACCCGGTTGGCGAGCAGGCCGGACATGGTGAAGCCGTCGGCGAGGGCGGCGATCCGGCGCAGCGGACGCGGTCTGCCGCCGGTGCGCAGGGTGCCGCCGCCCATCCACAGCGGAATGGGGCGCGGCCGGGGGGTGAGGGTGACGCCGGAGAACGCGACGTGCTCGCCCTCGAAGCGCGCTTCCGGTTCCGTCCACAGCAGGCGCAGCGCGCGGACCTGTTCCTCGAACAGGGCTCCGCGGGTCTCCCGGGCGACGCCGAGGGCTGCGGACTCCGCGGGGTCGGACCCGAGGGCGACGCCCAGCCGCAGCCGGTCCCCGCTGAGGAAGGCCAGTTGAGCGGCCTGTTTGGCGGCGAGGACCACCGGGCGGTGCGGCAGGATCGTCATCGCGGTGGCCAGTTCGATCCGGGTCGTCACCGCGGCCAGGAACGCCACCAGCGTCAGACTCTCGTAGGCGGGGTCGGTGGACACCAGGTGTTCCGGGACGGACAGGTGGTCGTACCCCAGGTCCTCCGCGGTCACCGCGAACTCGCGGAGCGCGGCCGGGGAAAGGCCTGTCGGGACGGTGCAGCCGAGACGGAGGGTCATTTGCGGAAGGCCTCGGGGTCGGCGGCGGAGATGAAGACCGCGCGCGGGCGTTCGGCGGGCAGGAGCTGGGAGTTGAGGATGTGCCGCACCGCTTTCTCCCCGCCGGGCACGGGGTCGGTGACCGACAGGTGGACGTCGAGCACTTGCGTACCGCCCTCGTTCACCACCTTGGGCACGCAGTGCACCACCCCCGGGATGGCGTGCGCGGCCTGGCGGACCGTGTTGAGCGAGACCTTCTCGCCGCGCAGCACCACGAAGTCCGACAGGCGTCCGTGGAAGGTCAGATAGCCGTCGTCGATCGAGAAGGCGTCCCCGGTGGCGACGGTCCGCGGTCCCACCAGGACGCGCCTGCTGCGCTGCCCGACCCGCCGCAGCAGCACGGTGTCCGACTCGACGAGCAGTTCGCCCACCCCGTCGTGCGTCTCGCGCAGCGACGGGACGACCCCGGGCAGCGGCCGGCCGACCGAGCCGTGGCGGTGCGCGGGCTCGGCGTGCGCGGCCAGCGTCGACACGCGGGGCCCGGCCTCGGTCAGCCCGTAGGTCACGTACAGCTCGCCGGACGGCCGTGCGGCGAGCAGGCCCGCCACCTCCGCGGGCGTGACCCGGTCGCCGCCCACCGCCAGCGCCCTCAGGCCGCTCGGTACGAGGGTGGGGTCGGCCAGCAGCTGGCGGGCGATCGTCGGTGTCACCGCCGAGTGCGTGACGCCCCGTGCGGCGATCGTGTCGCGGTACGCGGCCGGGGAGAACGGCGGCCCGTCGAGGACCAGCCGCGCTCCGGTCACATAGGCGGCGAGCGCCTGTGCCACCAAGGCGTAGGAGTAGTAGAGCGGCAGGTTGACCAGCAGCGTGTCGGCGGCGGTGATGCCGGTGGCCCCGGCGTGCAGGCGGGCGCCGTGCAGGAGCGAGGACACCCGGTGCACGCACGCGCTGAACATTCCCGAAGTGCCGGAGGTGGACAGCAGGATCTCTCCCGGCTCGTAGCGGGTGGCGGGGTGCCCGGTCGGCACGGCGAACGCGCCGCCCACCGGCACCCGTGACTCCGCCCCGGTCAGCCGCGTGGTGACCACCACACCCGCTCCGACGTATCCGGCCAGCTCGTGGACCCGCCGCCACGGGGTGCTGGGCGGTACGGCCAGCGGCACCAGGCCCAGCAGCAGCGACGACAGCTGCACCCGCAGCAGGTCGGCCCCGTTGGCCATGCAGAGCACGACCGCGTCCCCGGGCACCAGCCCGAGTCCGGACAGGTCCTCCAGCACGTCGTCCACACCGGCCGGCGCGGACGGGCCCGCCGCGACGCCGTCGATCCGGGTCAGGAAGTCGGCCACCCCGGCCCGCGTGAGGTCCCGCGTGAGGCCGTTCACCGGTCCGCCCCGGCGCCGGTCAGGACCTGGCAGCGGCACAGGTGTCCGTCCGAGGTGGGCTCCAGGCCGGCCAGGAGTACGTGCCGGGCCTGTCCGTCCGCGAGCCATCCGTCGATCACCGTGAGGGCCACGGGGGTGGCCGCGTCCGGGTGCATCGCCAGCAGCAGCGACGGCCCGCGCAGCCCGTGCCGCAGGGCGGACAGCCCGGCCAGCACGCCCGGGTTCGCCCCGGCGAAGCGCAGCGGCGACACCCGGGAGCGCGGCACCGACCGGGCGATGACGCGCATGGTCTGCTCGCTCCCGGTCGCGCTCATGACCACGATCCCGG
>NZ_JAINFC010000685.1 GCF_020740835.1 Streptomyces sp. UNOC14_S4 | reverse complement strand
GCCCCGACGCGTACCCCTGCCCCATCGCCCGGAACTTCCAGCCCTCGCCCCTCCGGTAGAGCTCGCCGCAGATCATCGCGGTCTCGCCCCCCGTCTCGGGCCGGACCTCGAAGAGTGCCACGGGCTCCCCGCCCGCCACCGCGTCGTACAGCAGCACGCACAGGTCGGAGACGAGCCCGAACGGCCCGCCGTCCGCCGAGGCGGCCAGCACGATCCGCTCCACGCTCCCGTCGAGCGCGGAGAGGTCGGCCTCGATGGCGTCCGTCGCGCCCTCGGCCAGTCGCTTCTTGGCCAGGTGCCGGACGGTGCCGGAGGGGTGCCGGGGCTGGTTGTAGAAGACGAAGTCCTCGTCCGTACGGACCCGGCCGCCGTCGCCGACGAGCAGCGCGGAGGCGTCCACGTCCGGAACGCCCGGCCCGGGGGTCCAGCGCAGCACGGCCCGTACGTTCCGGGCGTCCAGCGGGATGTTCGACCCCTTCTGCATGGCGTGCGTCATGCCCGCAATCCTGCCTTCCCGCCCCGGCCAGGGACAACGCAGGGCCACCGGGGTTCACAGGGTGATCTCACGGGAGTGGCCGGATCCGCCTGCACTTGGGGAACTCTTGACCGTCTCCCGGACGTACCATAATCGACTGCGCTTTCGACGGGGTGGGCCCGCGGGAGGTCGTGGGACACGGGGAGAGTCATGAGGCATTTCGAACACCTTCCGCCCTCGGTGCGGAATGGGCTGTTCCATAAGCAGCCCGCCGCCTTCGATGCCGACTCCCCGGCCGCCACGCTCGCCACCGCGCTCGGCGCCACGCTCTACAGCCCCGCCACCCGCCCCACCCTCGCCGAGGACGTCGTCAAGCAGGCGGCCCGCGGCGTGGTCTCCATGGTCCTCTGCCTGGAGGACTCCATAGGCGACGCCGATGTGGCCGCCGCCGAGGAGAACCTCGTCCGCCAGTTCGCCGCGCTCGACGGCCTCGCCGCCGCCGGACGGCCCCTGCCCCTGCTCTTCGTCCGGGTCCGCGAGCCCGGCCAGATCGGCGACCTCGTCCGGCGGCTCGGCCCGGCCGGGCGGCTGCTGTCCGGATTCGTCCTCCCGAAGTTCACCGAGGACCGCGGCCTCCCCTTCCTGGAGGCGCTCACCGCGGCGGAAGCCGACCGCGGGCGGCGGCTGTACGCGATGCCCGTGCTCGAATCGCCCGAGCTGCTGCACCTGGAGACGCGCGGCGAGACGCTCTCCGGCATCGCCCGCACCGTCGACAAGTACCGCGATCAGGTGCTGGCGCTGCGGCTGGGCGTGACGGACTTCTGCTCGGCGTACGGGCTGCGCCGCGCCCCCGACATGACCGCGTACGACGTCCGGCTCGTCGCCTCCGTCATCGGCGACGTCGTCAACGTCCTCGGCCGCGCGGACGGCAGCGGCTTCACCGTCACCGGCCCCGTCTGGGAGTACTTCAGGCCGCACGAGCGGATGTTCAAGCCGCAGCTCCGCCGCACGCCCTTCGCGGGCCCGGCGGAGGAGCTGCGCACCGCGCTCATCGAGCACGACATCGACGGCCTGCTCCGCGAGATCCAGCTCGACCGCGCCAACGGCCTCCAGGGCAAGACCTGCATCCACCCCTCGCACGTCGCGCCCGTGCACGCGCTCTCCGTCGTCAGCCACGAGGAGTTCAGCGACGCCCAGGACATCCTGCGGCCCGAGCGCGAGGGCGGCGGAGTGCTGCGCTCCGCCTATACGAACAAGATGAACGAGGTGAAGCCGCACCGGGCCTGGGCGGAGCGCATCATGCTCCGTGCCGAGGTGTTCGGCGTCGCGCGGGAGGACGTGGGCTTCGTGGAACTGCTCGGGGCGAGCGTGGGGGCCGCGGCGTGAGCGGCACGATCTGGACCGGGCAGTGGGTCGAGGACCGCCTCGGCATCGGGCTGGAGGGCGACGCGTCCTTGCGCGGGCTGCTGGGCCTGGCCCTGCGGCGCAACCCCAAGCGGGCCCACCTCCTGGTGTCGAACGTGCTCGGCAAACACGTGCCCGCCGCGCCGTCCGAGGTGTACGGGGCGGGGCTCGGCCTCGGCCGCCGGGTACGCGCCCTCCTGGGCGAGGCGGACGCGGCGCGGGCCGTCGTCCTGGGCTACGCCGAGACGGCCACGGGCCTGGGCCACTCCGTGGCGGACGGCGTCGGCCTCGCGCCCTACCTGCACTCCACACGGCGCCCGGTGCCGGGCGTGCGCCCGGTCGGCGGCTTCGAGGAGGAGCACAGCCACGCCACGTCGCACCTTCTCCTGCCGGAGGACCCGGCGCTGCTGTCGGGCGACGGCCCGCTGGTCCTCGTCGACGACGAGTTCTCGACGGGGCGGACGGTGCTGAACACGATCTCCGCACTGCATGCACGGTTCCCGCGGGAGCGGTACGTGGTCGTGGCGCTGGTCGACATGCGGGGCGCGGAGGACCGCGCCGCGCTGGCCGCGTTCGCGGCCGAACTGGGTGCGCGCGTCGACCTCGTCGCCCTCGCCTCCGGCGGTGTCCGCCTGCCGGCGGGGGTGCTGGCGAGGGGGCAGGAATTGGTCGCCCGATACGACGTGGCTGCCGTTGATTCCCGCCGCGACGGCGAGCAACCGCACGAGCGCGATGCGGCGGTGCCGAGCCCGGAGCAAGGGGAAACGGCCCAGCCGGGCGGCAGCCCGGAGACGCCGTCGGGCGGCAGCCCGCGCGCGCAGCGCGTCGAGCTCGGGTGGCCCGCCGCCGTGCCCGACGGCGGCCGACACGGGTTCGCCCCCGCGCAGCGGGAGCGGCTGGAGGCCGCGCTGCCCGCCATGGCCGCGCGGATCGCCGACGCACTGCCGCCGGGCGCCCGGCGCGTCCTCGTGCTGGGCAATGAAGAGCTGATGTACACGCCACTGCGGCTCGCCCGCGCTCTCGAAGAAACGGGAACCGCAGACGTCCGGTTCTCCACCACCACCCGTTCCCCCGTGCTCGCCCTCGACGACCCCGGGTACGCCATCCGCACCCGTATCGCGTTCCCCGCGCACGACGACCCCGCCGACGGCCCCGGCACCCGCTACGCGTACAACGTCGCGGGCGCGGGCTTCGACGCCGTCGTGGCCGTCGTCGACTCGCACGGCGACACGCCTGCCCTGCACGCCCCGGGCGGCCTGCTGGACGCGCTCGCCCCCCACACC
>NZ_JAINFC010000684.1 GCF_020740835.1 Streptomyces sp. UNOC14_S4 | reverse complement strand
GTCCGGGGCGGCGCCCCGTGGGGGTCTGGGGGCGCCGCCCCCAGAAACACTCCCCCCGACTACGCCTGAGGCGGTGCCGCCGCAGGCGGCGAGACCGGGAGCAGCGCGTCGGAGAGCGCCGAGTTGAAGCGCGTCAGGAGGCTGCAGAAAGCATCCCGCTCGTCCTCCGTCCAGCCCTCCGTCACCAGGGCCATCAGCTCGCGGCGCGAGGCGCGGACCTCGTCGAGGCGGGCCTTGCCGCGCGGCGAGAGCTGGAGGACGACGGCGCGGCCGTCCTCGGGGTGCGAGGTGCGCTTGACGAGGCCGGTGTCGACGAGCGGCGCCACCTGGCGGGTGACGGTCGACGAGTCGATGCCCATGCCCGCGGCGAGCGCCTTGACGCCCATCGGGCCTTCCTGGTCGAGGCGGTTGAGCAGGAGATACGCGGCGCGGTCCATGGAGTTGCGGACCTGGCCTACACCGCCGAGCCGGGTCTGTTCGGCTCGGCGTGCGAAGACGGCCACCTGGTGCTGGAGGGCATCGAGGACGCCTGGGGCGAGGTCGGTCTTCATGTCCGAAGGGGTGGGCATGGCCTGGGGCTCACTTCGTGCGGCGGGCAGGGAATCGCTGTGGATTGGGGGACAGAGTACGCGCCCCAGGAGGCGCCCGTACGGGGGCTGCGCAAACCGTTCGGTATGCGGTGGCATGCGCACTCCCGTACGCCTCGCCGTACGCCGTGCCGGTATGCCCGGCGTTATCCCGGCTGCGGCCCTCTGTATCCCTCTGTATCCCTCCTGTGCCGGTCGTCACGTGAGGGAACTGCGAGACTGGCCGCATGGCTGCACGAGTGGCTGACGAGGGCGGGACCGATATGTCCGCTATGTCCGACCTGTCCGCGCCGTATCCCGCGGTGACGCTCGACCAGGTGCGGCACGCGCAGAAGACGCTCTCCGGGGTGGCCCGCGTCACCGCGCTGGAGGGCAGTCGCTTCCTGTCCGGGCTGGTCGGGGCCCCTGTCCACCTGAAGTGCGAGAACCTCCAGCGCACCGGCTCCTTCAAGATACGGGGCGCCTACGTGCGCATCGCGGGGCTCTCGGCAGAGGAGCGCGCGGCGGGAGTCGTGACCGCCAGCGCGGGCAACCATGCGCAGGGCGTGGCCCTGGCCGCCGCACTCCTGGGCGTGCGCTCCACGGTGTTCATGCCGCAGGGCGCGCCCCTCCCGAAGGTCGCGGCGACCCGTGAGTACGGCGCGGAAGTGCGCCTGTACGGGCAGATCGTCGACGAGACGATGCGGGCCGCCCGGGAGTACGCCGACCGCACCGGCGCGGTCTTCGTCCACCCCTTCGACCACCCGGACGTCATCGCGGGCCAGGGCACGGTGGGGCTGGAGATCCTCGAACAGTGCCCCGAGGCCGGCACGATCGTGGTCGGCGTCGGCGGCGGAGGGCTCGTGGCGGGCATCGCCGTGGCGGTGAAGTCCCTGCGGCCCGACGTACGGATCGTGGGCGTCCAGGCCGCGGGCGCGGCGGCCTACCCGCCCTCGCTGGCCGCCGGGCACCCGGTGTCGGTCGGGGCGCCGACGACGATGGCGGACGGCATCAAGGTGGGGCGCCCGGGCGACGTGCCGTTCCGGATCGTCGCGGAACTGGTCGACGAGGTCCGTACGGTCTCCGAGGACGAGCTCTCCAGCGCGCTGCTGCTCTGCCTGGAGCGGGCGAAGCTGGTGGTGGAGCCGGCCGGGGCGAGCCCGGTGGCGGCGCTGCTGGCCGATCCCGGCTCCTTCCGGGGGCCCGTCGTCGCGGTGCTGTCGGGCGGCAACGTGGACCCGCTGCTGCTCCAGCGCATCCTGCGGCACGGCATGGCGGCGGCCGGTCGCTACCTGTCGCTGCGGCTGCGGCTGACGGACCGCCCCGGGGCGCTCGCCGCGCTCCTGGAGCTGCTGTCGGAGACCGACGCCAACGTCGTCGACATCAGCCACGTGCGCACCGACCCGCGGCTCGGTCTCACGGAAGCGGAAGTGGAGTTGCATCTGGAGACCAAGGGGACCGCGCACTGTGCCGAGGTGGGTGCGATCCTGCGGGACGCGGGATACCGGGTCATGGGCTGAGCGGTAGCGAGCAGATGTGGAGGTTATTTCACAGGGCGGAACGACTGCCTCGATCGTAAAATTCTGTATGACGTCACCCAAACGGGGAGAACCTCCATGCCAGGCGCCATTTTTGCCGAAGGCCTGGTCAAGACCTTCGGCGATGTCAGGGCTCTGGACGGCGTCGATCTCGACGTACCGGAAGGAACCGTTCTAGGACTGCTCGGCCCCAACGGCGCAGGCAAGACCACTGCCGTACGGGTGCTCACCACGCTGATCAAGCCCGACCGGGGCAGCGCCGTGGTGGCGGGCATCGATGTACTGAAGAACCCCGACGCGGTCCGCCGCGTCATCGGCCTCTCCGGCCAGTTCGCCGCCGTGGACGAATATCTGACGGGCCGTGAGAATCTCCGCATGGTCGGCCAGCTCTACCAGATGTCGAGCCGTGCCGCGCGGGCACGGGCCGACGAGCTCCTGGAGCGCTTCAACCTCGGCGACGCGGCGGACCGCATGGCCAAGACCTACTCCGGCGGCATGCGCCGCCGCCTCGACCTCGCGGCGGCCCTGGTCGTCAGCCCGCCCGTGATGTTCATGGACGAGCCGACCACCGGGCTCGACCCGCGCAACCGCCAGCAGCTCTGGGAGGTCATCCAGGAACTCGTCGCGGGCGGCACCACCTTGCTGCTCACCACGCAGTACCTGGAGGAGGCCGACCACCTCGCGCACGACATCGCGGTCGTCGACCACGGCCGGGTGATCGCGCGCGGCACCTCCGACCAGCTCAAGGCACGTACGGGCGGCGAGCGCGTCGAGGTCGTCGTGCACGCGCCCGAGCACATCGCCGTCGCCGACGAGGTCCTGCGGGGCTTCGGCAAGGGCGAGACCAAGATCGAGGAGCACACCCGCAAGGTCACCGTCCCGGTCTCCGGCGGAGCCAAGCTGCTCGCCGAGGTCATCAGAGAGCTCGACACGCGCGGCATAGAGATCGACGACATCGCCCTGCGCCGCCCGACGCTGGACGACGTCTTCATCTCGCTCACCGGGCACGCCGCGGAGACGACGGAGGAAGGGGAACGGGAGCAGGGAGGGGCACAGGAAGGGGAAGGCGA
>NZ_JAINFC010000683.1 GCF_020740835.1 Streptomyces sp. UNOC14_S4 | reverse complement strand
GCCGTCCGGTAGGGGGCGCCGCGCTCGGGGGTGAGGGCCGCGCCGGGGCCGAGCCAGAGGGCGAGCCCTTCGGGGCCGCTGATGAAGTCCCAGACGACGGGCGCGGGGTGGGGCAGCGTGCGGGACACGCCGATCTGCCAGCCGGCGTCCTTCGTGAGTCCCGTGGGCATGGCGGTCATCCTTTCTCGGTGTGGCGGGCGCGCAGCGCCCTGACCTTGTGGCGGTTGCCGCAGTGCTCCATGGAGCACCAGCGGCGGCGGCCGGGGCGTGAGGTGTCGACGTAGACGAGGTGGCAGTCCTCGGCGGCACAGGTGCGGATACGGTGCGCGAAGGGGCCGGTCAGCAGCTCGACGGCGTCCCGGGCGACGGTGGCCACCAGGTGCGTGCCGCTGGGGGCCCCGGCCCATTGCCGCTTCCCGTCCGGTGCGACGGCGGGCGCCAGAGCCGGGCGGGCGGCCGCCTCGTTGACGGCCTCCAGGTCACCGGGCGGGTACGGCTCTCCGCGCGTGTGGGCGATGACGATGCGGAACAGCGCGTCGCGCAGCCGTCGCGCGTCGGCCACCTCGGCCCGGGAGATCTCCAGCACGGGTGTCGGCGTCAGCCGTGACCGCTCGGCCCAGGAGGCCAGGTCGGCGGGCTCGTGCAGGACCTCGTAGCGGCGGTAGGGGCCGGGGCCGCCGGTGGTCAGGAGTTCCAGGCACAGCGCGCCGGGGTCGAACCGGTAGGCGACGCCGGTATGGGAGCGCAGCGTCAGCCCCTTGGTTGCGGTGGAGTCCATGTAACCACTATAACTGGTTACATGGCATTGAGCTGGAAGCTGGTCATCGACAGCACGAACGCACCCGTCCTCGCGGACTTCTGGGCCGCGGCCCTGGAATACGAGGTGGAAGACCCCGGCGCGCTCATCGAGCAGCTGCTGACCGCCGGTCACATCGGCGAGGAGGCGGTGATCGAGCACCGCGGCCGCAAGAACTTCCGCGGCTATGCCGCGATCCGCCACCCCGAGGACCCGTTCGACGAGACCAGCGGCGTCGGCCACGGCCGACGGCTGCTCTTCCAGGACGTACCCGAGGGCAAGGCGGGCAAGAACCGCCTGCACCTCGACATCCACAGCGGACCCGGCGGCCTCGACAAGCTGGTGGCCCGGCTGGAGGAGCTGGGGGCGACCCGCGTCCGCGAGGTGAACAAGGGCCCTGCCGGGCACTGGTGGGTCATGCGGGACCCGGAAGGCAACGAGTTCTGCGCCGCGTAGGCCGGGCCGCGCCCGCCTCTGGCATCACCGCGCCGCCACGAGCGCGGTGATGCCAGAGGCGCCGGGCCGCCCGGGCGCAGGCGGCCCCCACGACAAAGAACCCCCGTACTCCGGTCACGGGACCACCGTCACCGGCCATCTCCCCGCCTTCACCAGGCGAACCGCCACCGATCCGATGATGCGGTGGCCCGCCTGTTCGGACGCGCCGACGACGACCGCGTCCGCCTTGAGCTCGTCCGCGGTCTTGACCAGGCCGCTGTACGGGTCGCCGCGCAGGGTGTGGAACTCCCAGCGCACCTCGTAGACGCCCCGCAGCCGCTCCGTCGTGTCGCGGATCTCGGCGAGCAGTTCCTCCGCCACCTCCTCGGTCATCTCCGCCACGGGTGCCCCGAGGGCGGCGCTGCTCGCCAGCACGGGCTGGACGTAGACCACGGCGAGCAGCGCGTTCTGCCGACGGGCGAGGCCGGCCGCGTAGGCGGCGGCGCGCCACGAGGTGTCGGAGCCGTCGACACCGACGACGATCACCTTGGGGCCGTCGGTGCCGCGTTCGAAACCGGCGGGGATCCGGTCGTGCTTCTCCTCGTTCTCGTTCACGCCGTGAGGCTAACCGGCACGGAGAGCGACAGCGCGAAGCGGCCCTCCGGGTCGGTCCACCAGCGGACCGGTTCGAGCCCGGCCGTGGCCAGTTCCGCGTACACCCGCTCCTGCCGGAACTTCGCGGAGATCTCCGTGCGCAGCTCCTCGCCCGCCGCGAAGTGGACGGCGAGGTCGAGCGCGGGGACCTTGACGATGACGGGGGACCGGGCCCGCAGTCGCATCTCGATCCACTCCTCCCGGGCGTCCCAGAGGGCCACGTGGTCGAAGTCGTCGTGGTCGAAGTCGGCGCCGAGCTCGCGGTTGACGACGGACAGGACGTTCTTGTTGAACGCGGCGGTCACGCCCGCCGCGTCGTCGTAGGCGGCGACCAGCGTCCGTTCGTCCTTGACCAGGTCGGTGCCGAGGAGGAACGCGTCGCCCGGGGCGAGCCCGGAGCGCACGGTCGCGAGGAAGACGGCCCGTTCGGCGGGCCTGAGGTTGCCGATCGTGCCGCCGAGGAACGCCAGGACGCGGGGGCCGGGCACGGCCGGCAGCGCGAGCCCGTACTGGAAGTCGGCGACCAGGGCGTGCACGGTCAGCTCCGGCCGCTCGGCGAGCAGGGTCTCCGCGCCGCCGGTGAGGGCGCTCTCGCTGACGTCGACGGGCACGTAGTGGTCGATGGACGGCAGCGCGCGCAGCAGGTGGCGGGTCTTGTCGGAGGAACCCGAGCCCAGTTCGACGAGCGTGCGCGGGCGGACGACCTCGGCGATCTCCCCGGCCCGCGCGTGGAGGATCTCCCGCTCGGCGCGTGTCGGGTAGTACTCGGGCAGCCGGGTGATCTCGTCGAACAGCTCGCTGCCGCGGGCGTCGTAGAACCACTTCGGCGGGAGCTCCTTGGGGGTACGGGTCAGCCCGATGGCCACGTCCGCGCGCAGGGCGGCCGTGGTCGCGTCGGGGGGAAGGGTGCGGGTCAGGGCGAACGGACTCACTGAGCGGGCTCCTTGTGCGGGTCGGGAGGAAGGAGAGAAGAAGGGGCGAGGGGCAGGAGCGTGATGCCGGCGCGCGTGGCGGTGAGCAGCGTGCCGTCGGGGACCTCGGTCCAGCCGGGGTCGTCGTCGTACGGCTCCGAGGCGACGGCCGTCCGCCCGGCCGGGCCGGTGAGGTACCACAGGGAGTCGCCCCACGCCGTGGCCGCGATGGTCGTGCCGTCGGTGAGCAGCAGGTTCAGCCGCGAGCCCGGCGCGGCCGCGGCCACGTCCGCCACGGTGCCCGCGAGGGCCGCCCCCGGTGCCTCGCCGCCGCGCAGCCGGTGTTCGGCCAGCGCCCAGACGAACGCGGCGTCGCACCGCGCCGCCAGCCGCAGCAGCGCGGCCGGGGGCAGGCG
>NZ_JAINFC010000682.1 GCF_020740835.1 Streptomyces sp. UNOC14_S4 | reverse complement strand
CCAGGGGAAAGGGGACGCAAGGGTCTCTCCCGATACGCTCGCCACGCAATCCAGACATTTGCCGCAGAGAACTGATTGTAGTGTAAATTGCCGCAAAAAATGACACAGTGCGACGATGACGGCGAGGACAGTGGCATGACAGAGGCGGTACTGCTCGTCGGCGGCAAGGGGACCCGGCTCCAGCCGCTCACCCTCAACACGCCGAAGCCGATGGTCCCCGCCGCGGGCGTGCCCTTCATCGCCCACCAGCTCGCCCTCGCCAGAGCCGCCGGAGTGCGGCACGTCGTCCTCGCCACCTCCTACCTCGCCGAGGTCTTCGAGCCCTACTTCGGCGACGGCTCCGCCCACGGCCTGCGGCTCACCTACGTCACCGAGGAACACCCGCTCGGCACCGGCGGCGCGATCCGCAGCGCCGCGAGCGCCCTGACCGGCGGCCCCCACGACCCCGTCCTCGTCTTCAACGGCGACATCCTCACCGGCCTCGACATCCGCGGCCTGCTGCGCCGCCACGAACGGGCCCGGGCCGACGTCACCCTCCACCTGACCCGCGTCGCCGATCCCCGCGCCTTCGGCCTGGTGCCGACGGCCTCCGACGGGCGGGTCCTCGCCTTCACCGAGAAGCCGCGCCGCCCCGAGGAGATCGTCACCGACCAGATCAACGCGGGCTGCTACGTCTTCCGGCGCGACGTCGTCGACGGCATCCCCGCCGGTCGGCCGGTCTCCGTCGAGCGCGAGACCTTCCCCGGGCTGCTGGCCGCGGGCGCGCTGCTGCACGGCGTCGTCGACGCCTCGTACTGGCTGGACCTCGGGCGCCCGGCCTCCTTCGTCCAGGCCTCCGCCGACCTCGTCCGGGGCGTCGTCCGCTCCCCGGCCGTCCCCGGCGATCCCGGGGAGTTCCTGCTGCTGCCCGGCGCCCACGTCGAGGCCGGGGCCGGGGTGCACGGTGGCACCGTCGTCGGCGTGGGCGCGTACGTCGGGGCGGGCGCCGAGGTCGAGGGCTCCGTGCTCCTCGACGGGGCCCGGGTCGAGGCGGGCGCCCGGGTGCGTGCCAGCATGATCGGCCAGGGCGCGCGGGTGGGACCGCGCACCCGGCTCGACGGCGTGGTGATCGGCGACCGCGCCGAGGTCGGCGCGGACAACGAACTGTGCGACGGGGCCCGGGTGTGGTGCGGTACGGCCATCCCGGACGCCGCCATCCGCTTCTCCGCCGTCTGACCGCACTCTCCGCCGTCCGGCCGTGCTCTCCGCGATCCGGCCGCCACCTGCGGCCGCCACCTGCGGCCGCTCCCCGGCCGTACCTCTGGCCGTACCTCTGGCCCCTCCGGTCCCACAGACAAGGACAGGCACATGAGCGCTATCCGCACCTCCGCCGCCGTGGCCGCCCCGCTCCCCGCCGAGTGGGGACGCACCGCGACGACCGTGGTGATGCCCACCTACAACGAGGCCGACAGCCTCCCCGCCATGGCCGACGCGCTCATGGCGCTCCCGCTGGAGGGACTGCGCCTGCTCGTCGTGGACGACAACAGCCCCGACGGCACCGGCAAGATCGCGGAGGACCTCGCCGAGCGCCACAACTCCGAGGCCGGCCGCACCCGGATGTCCGTCCTGCACCGCACCGCCAAGGACGGGCTCGGGCGCGCCTACGCCGCGGGAATGGCCCGCGCCGTCGACGAAGGGGCCGTCTACGTCGTCCAGATGGACGCCGACGGCAGCCATCCGCCCGCGAAGATCCCCGAGTTGCTCGGCGTGGCCCTCGCCACCGGGGCGGACCTCGTCGTCGGCAGCCGCTACGTGCCCGGCGGCACTCTCTCCGACGCCTGGGGACTGCACCGCAAACTGCTCTCCCGCTGGGCCAACGCCTACGCCAGCACGATCCTGGGTACGCGCGTCCGCGACATCACCGGCGGCTTCAACCTGTGGAGCGCGGCGGCCCTGCGCGCCCTCGACCTCGGTACCGTCGACAGCGCGGGCTACAGCTTCCAGGTCGAGATGAAGTACCGCGCGCTGCACGCCGGATGCGCCGTCATGGAAGTGCCGATCCACTTCGAGGACCGCACCGTCGGCGAGTCCAAGATGAACCTGGCCGTCCAGCTCGAATCCGTGGCCATGCCATGGCGGCTGCGTGCGAAGGCCACCCGTGCCTCCGGCGACCGCGCCCGCTGAGCGCACGGCCCCGCGGGCCACGGCGGGCGCCCCGCGACAGGGCCCGGCCGCGCCGTACCGGGCGGCCGTCGCCGTCGTCCTCCTGCTGCTGGCCGTACTGCTGCTCCTGATGGTGGTGCGGCTGCCGTGGGCCGGTGACCTCGGGATGCACGCCGCCGTGCTGGAGCGCCTGCGCGCGGACCCGCTCCACCCGGGGCACCCGCTGGTGCGTGCGGACGCCTCCAGCCCGTACTACTCGCCGTGGACGGTGCTGCTGGCCCTGTTCGCCTCCGCGACCGGCCTGGGCACCTTCAGCGTGCTGCGGCTCGCCGGGATCGCCGGGCTCGTCCTGCTCGGTACCGGCGTCCACGCGTTCGTCCGGACGTTCACGCGCGCGTGGGCGGCGGTACCGCTCGCGCTGCTGTGCGTCCTGCTGCTCAACGGTGTCCGGCTGTTCGCGTGGAGCGGGTTCCCCGGCCTGGTCTCGCTCTGCCTGACCTTCACCTACCCGAGCACCCTCGCCCTCGGGCTCGCCTTCCACCTCTGGGCACTGCTGCGCAAGGCACCGGACGGAAACCGGCCGCTGCCCGCCTTCCTCGCGCTGGGCGCGCTGCTCGCCTGCGTGCTGCTGATCCATCAGTTCACCGGGGCGGTGGCCGTGCTCGGCGCCGCGGCCGTGCTGCTGGGCGCCAGGCCGTGGCCCGGCAGGGCCGTATGGGCGCGTACGGGCGCTGCGGCCGTCCTGTGCGCGGCGGTGCTCGCCTGCTGGCCGTACTACTCCTTCTTCGCACTGCTCCGCACGGGCGGCCTGGACGACATCCACCGGCCGCTGTACGACCACCTGGCGGCCAAGTTCTGTCTCGCGGGCCTGGGGGTGGTGGCCCTGGCCGCACGCCTGCGGCACGACCGCCGTGATCCGCTGGCGCTGTTCTTCGCGCTGGGCCTGCTGGCGTTCGCGGCGGGCGGGCTGACCGGGCACCAGGCGTGGGGACGGGTGCTGCCCGCAGTCCTGCTGCCCGCCCAGCTCGCGCTCGCGGTCGAGGCGGCGCACGGGGTGGAAGCGGTGCTCGGGGG
>NZ_JAINFC010000681.1 GCF_020740835.1 Streptomyces sp. UNOC14_S4 | reverse complement strand
GGTCCGGCCTCTGCCCGCGGCGGGAAGCTGTCCCTGCCCGCCCACCGCATGACCACCGCCACCGTCGCCGGCGCCTACCCCTTCCTTGCCGAAGGCGGCCTCGGCGCCGAGGGCACCTACATCGGCCGCGACGTCCACGCCGAGGCATCCTTCACCTTCGACCCGTTCGCGCTGTACGGGAAGCTCGACGGCTTCACCAACCCCAACGTGCTGCTCGCCGGCGTCATCGGCATGGGCAAGTCGGCGCTGGCCAAGAGCTTCGCGCTGCGCTCGGTGGCCTTCGGATACAGGATCTACGTCCCCTGCGACCCGAAGGGCGAGTGGACGGCGGTGTCGGCCGCGCTGGGCGGCACGACCATCGCGCTCGGCCCCGGCCTGCCCGGCAAACTCAACCCCCTGGACGCGCCCCCGCAGCCCGACGGCGTGACCGCGGAGGACTGGGCCAGTGAGGTCCGCAAGCGACGGCTGATGCTGCTCGGCTCCCTCGCCCGTACTGTCCTCGGCCGGGACCTGCTGCCGATGGAGCACACCGCGCTCGACGTCACCCTCGACTGCGTCGTCACCCACGCCGCCCAGACCGGCCGCACCCCGCTCCTCGGCGACATCGCCGCCACCCTCAACAACCCGGGCCTGCTCGACATCGCCGGCGGGGAACTCTCCGGCCGCCTCGGCGACGCCGCCCGCGACCTCGCCCACGCCATGCGACGACTGGTCCACGGCGACCTGGCCGGCATGTTCGACGCCCCCTCCACCGTCATCTTCGACCCCCGCAGCCCGATGCTCACCATCGACCTCTCCCGCCTCGGCGGCTCCGGCGACGACACCGGCCTCGTCCTCGCCATGACCTGCGCCTCCGCATGGATGGAGTCCGCACTCGCCGACCCCAACGGCGGCAGGCGCTGGGTCGTCTACGACGAAGCATGGCGACTCATGCGACACGCGGGCCTGCTCGAACGCATGCAGTCCCAGTGGAAGCTCTCCCGCGGCCTGGGCATCGCCAACCTCATGGTCATCCACCGCCTGTCCGACCTGCTCACCGCCGGAGACGCCGGCTCGCGCGGACGCGCACTCGCCGAGGGCCTGCTCGCCGACTGCTCCACCCGCATCGTCTACCGCCAGGAAGCCGACCAGGTCCTCGCCGCCGCCGGACTGCTGGGCCTGACCTCCGTGGAATCCCAGGCCATCGCCCACCTCAACCGCGGACGCGGCCTCTGGAAGGTCGCCGGCCGGTCCTTCATCGTCCAGCACCTGCTCCACCCACAGGAACTGGCCCTCTTCGACACCGACGCCCGCATGCATTGAATCTGCATAAATACTGAGAAAAATATGGATTTAAGGCATCGCATGACAGAGTCCGCCTCAGACCCCTTCCTGGAACGCCTGCAGCAGCTGTCCACCCGGCTCAAGGCTGCCTGCGACCACCTCGAACTGCTCGACGCCACAGGCCACGTCCCCTCAACCGTCCCGGTCGGCACGACGCTGCAGCACACGGTCACCGCCCAGAGCCTCTCCCGCGACACCGCGCTGCTGGCCGCCGAGTTCACCGCCCGGTTCGAGAGCCCCTCGGATCACCTGTCCAAGGCTCGTTCACAGCTGCTCACCGCCGTAACGGACACGTGCAACGCCACGACGCTCTTCGCGCAGACCGCGCGCACCGCAGCAACTCCGCCTCCGTCACGCGGGACCCCGGACGCAGACCGGTGGCAATGGCAACTGATCCTCGATCACGCCCATGGACGCGGCGCGCTGCGCCGGGCCTCCGACGCCGTCAGCTCGGCAGGCGGCCACGTGAAAAACCACCACGAGATGGAGCGCCTCCTCGCCGAGTTGCGTGGCCGTGCCGCTACCCCCTCCCCGAGCCCAACGGCCCGGACAAATCCACGGCGCTAGCAACACCGGAGCGAACTTGTTGCGCATAGACCCTCGCAGCCCCGCCCACCTGAACACCATCGCCCAGGAAATACGCGAACTGGCCAGCGGGCTCACGTTGTTCACCCACAACACGCCGGAGACCGCGGCCTTCACCGCCGGTGCTCGGATGAAGGCCCTCGGCGGCATGACGGAGATGCTCTCCAACACCCTGTTGTACAACCTCAGCGGCGAGCCCTCCGCCGACCGCGCCGAGCGTCGCGGTGCCGGCGCCCTCGCCACCGCCGCAGTCGGTACGTCACAGGCCATGGGGCATCTGGCTGAAGCGCTCCAGCAGGTCGCCTTCCTTCAGGAACACGCCACGCGCCGGCCAGGGCCGGACCTCGCCGACGCCCAGCAGGCCGCCTGGAACGTCGTCGGTGACCGCCTGGACGACGCCCGCACAGCACTGGAAGACACCGCCACCCAGCTGGAAGCCGACACCCGTCACCTCACCCAGCCGCAACGGCGGCCCGCCCCGCGCAGAACCGTCCCGATCGCGCAGGCCCAGCGGCTGCCCACGCCGGTATCCGTTCCCACCACCCCTCTGCGCCGACCGGCCCCCTGACCGCCTGACCGCACCACCTACCCGTCACCGGAAAGAACCTCTCTTGCCTCACCGAGCTGATCTGTCCGCGTTCGCCGACGCACTCGCCCAGCGGCTGCCCGGCACGTGGACCAGCCAGTACCACCCGCACCCCGACTACCCCGCCCAGTTCCCCATCGCCGAACAGCTGTGGGACACCGCCCATGCCCACTGGGCCGTCTCCGAGTTCGTCCTCAATCACGACGCCGTACTCACCGGCCCCGGCGGCAAGCGGCTGTACGTCATCGACCGGCCCCTCAACCAGAGCGAGTTCATCGTGGCCGCCCTCGCGCCGCCCGAACTGGATGACCACCTCTTCCGCGGCGTACCCGAGCCCAACGGGATCACGGTGGGCACTGATCCCGCCCGGGCCGCGGTCACCGTCGCCCGGCGCCTGCTGCCCCGCTACGACAAGGCACTCGCCGAAGTACACCGCAGAGCCGCCGTGGAGCAGAACCTTTCGGTGAAGCGCACGGCCCGGGTGGATTTCGCCTGGCAGGCAGATGGCTCCCTGACCGCCACCGCCGATCACCCAGCGACCATCGATCATCTGCACCGCGCCGGATTTCATGCCGACCCCCGCGACGGCAACACCTTCACCCTCCCCGTCGCCCTCAGCACAGCCGAACGGGACCAGAGGCTGCGCACCGTCGTTCTTGAACTCGGAGCTCTCGGAGCCCACGTCTCCATCCGCAACGCCCCAGCGCCCCCCGCGCCCCCGGGC
>NZ_JAINFC010000680.1 GCF_020740835.1 Streptomyces sp. UNOC14_S4 | reverse complement strand
CCCAGACTCCGTCCGGGAGGTGCCCCCAGCCGTGCGGAACGCCTGCCCACAAACGGGGGTGACGCGTGAGCTCAGCCCCTCCGGGGCGGGGGCCAGGGGGCGCAGCCCCCAGCACGGCCGCCGGGCGGCGCGCCCCGTCAGGGGCGCGGGGAACTGCGCGACCAGCCACGGACAACCGGTGGCCGCGCGCCGGCGCGCAAGCCGCAGCCCCGTAGGCGAAGGGGGGCCCGGGGGCGCAGCCCCCCGGTCACAGAAGTACGGCTCCCCTACTCCACGAACAAGCCCCGCGCCGCGGCCCGCGCATCGAACTCCTCCAGCCGCGCCTGCGCATCCGGCAACGCATCGCACATCGACTCCAGCAGCACCCGCCCCAGCAGCATCGGCGCGCACGCCGTGTCGAAGGCGAGGCCCGTGCCGACCGCGGCGGGCAGGAGGAGGTCGCTGTGGCGGGCGACAGGGGCGAAGGTGGAGTCGGCGACGGTGACGACGGTCAGGCCCTCGCCCCGCGCGTACTGGAGCGCCTCGACGACCTCGCGCGGATGCCGGGGCAGCGCGAAGCACAGCAGGGCGCTCGCCCCGGCCCGTACGGCCCCGTCGATGCGGTCGGCGAGCAGGGTGCCGCCCTCGTCGAGCAGCCGTACGTCCGGGTGCACCTTGCGCGCGAAGTAGGCGAAGCCCGCGGCCTGCGCGGTGGCGGCGCGCAGGCCGAGCACCGGCAGTGGCCGGGAGCCGGCGAGCAGCCGCCCGGCGCGGGTGACCGGCTCGGGGTCGGCGAGCAGCGAGGAGAGGTGGCGGAGGTTGTCGATCTCCGCCTGGACGGCCTGCTGGTACTCGTTGTACGAGCTGTCGCCGGGCGTGGCGGCGGCGACGGGGATGACGTCGCGCAGATGGCGGCGGAGCGCGGGGTAGCCGTCGAAGCCGAGGGCGACGGCGAAGCGGGTGACGGACGGCTGGCTGACCCCGGCGAGCTCGGCGAGCTCGACGCTGGAGAGGAAGGGCGCGTCGGCCGCGCGCCGCACCATGCAGTGGGCGATGCGCCGCTGGGTGGGTGTCAGCCGGTGGCCCTCGAAGAGCTTCTGGAGCCGTGCGGTGGCTTCGGGTTCGCCTCCGTTGTCGCTCATCGGACGGGTCCTCCATCGGTGGTCGGCGGTGTGCGGTCCCGGGAGTGCGCGCATCATTCACCGCTCCCGGACCCTGCATGGAATTATGCAGGGTCCGGGCCGGGCACGCGGCTCACACCGGCGGGAGGAGCTTCTTCTGGGGCTTGCCCATGGCGTTGCGCGGCAGCGCCGCCAGGAAGCGGACCCGTCGCGGCCGCTTGTGCACGGACAGGTGGGAGGCCACGAAGTCGATCAGCGCCCGCTCGGTGACCCCGTCGGCCACCACATAGGCGACGATCTCCTGGCCGAGGTCGTCGTGCGGGACGCCGACGACGGCGGCCTCGCTGACCGCCGGGTGGTCGAGCAGCGCGTTCTCGACCTCGCCCGCGCCGACGCGGTAGCCGCCGGACTTGATGAGGTCGGTGGAGGCCCGGCCGACGATGCGGTGCATGCCGTCCTCCTCGACGGTGGCGATGTCGCCCGTACGGAACCAGCCGTCCTCGGTGAACGCGGCCGCGGTGGCCTCGGGGCGGCCCAGGTAGCCGGAGAACAGCGTCGGCCCGCACAGCTCCAGCTCACCGATGCCGTTCTCGGCCGCGGTCAGCCGGGTCCGCACGCCGGGCAGGGGCAGGCCGACCGAGCCGGGGCGGCGCTCGCCGTCGGCGCGGGTGGAGAGGGTGATGAGGGTCTCCGTCATGCCGTAGCGCTCGACGGGCCGGGAGCCGGTGAGCCGCTCCAGGTCGCGGAAGACGGGCGCGGGCAGCGCGGCGCTGCCCGACACCAGCAGCCGCGCCCCGCCCAGCGCGCGGGCGGCGGCGTGGTCGCGGACGACGCGGGACCACACGGTGGGCACGCCGAAGTACAGGCTGCCGCCCGCCGCCGCGTACGCCTCCGGGGTCGGGCGGCCGGTGTGCACCAGACGGCAGCCGGTGCGCAGCGCGCCCAGGACACCGAGGACGAGGCCGTGCACGTGGAACAGCGGCAGGCCGTGCACGAGGGTGTCCTCGGCGGTCCACTGCCAGGCGTCGGCCAGCCCGTCGAGACCCGCGGCGATCGCCCCGCGCGGGACCTCGACGCCCTTGGGCGAACCGGTGGTGCCGGAGGTGTAGAGGATCAGGGCGGTACGGCCGGGGTCCGCCTCGGGCCCCGACCAGTCGGCCCGCTCCCGTATGTCCACGGGCAGCTCCTCGCCCGCCCCCAGGACGAGCTCGGCGCCGGAGTCCCGCAGGATGTGGTCGCGCTCGGCGGGCCCGGCGTCCGGCGGCAGGGGCACCACGGGTACCCCGGCGAGCAGCCCGCCCACGACGGCCACGACGGTCTCCAGCGTCGCCTCCGCCCGTACGGCCGCACAGGACGCGCCCGCCACGCGGGCGGCCACCGCGCGGGCGGCGCCCAGCAGCTCCTCCCGCGAGCAGGGACGCCCGGCGACGGTGAGGGCGTCGGCCGCGTCGGCACCGGAGGCCCCGGCGGCCAGATGCGTGAGCAGGGGTACGGTCGGTTCGTGCACGGACTGCTCCTTCCACGGGGGCGGCCCAGGGCTCCGGGCCGCGTCCCCACTGCGGATACGGGTGCTAGCCCCAGCGACGCGGGGCCACCGTGACCGTACCGTCGTCGGTATGACGGCTCATGACCCCGACCTCAGGACGGACCTCCGCAAGGATCTCGACGCCGCCCTCCAGACCCGCAAGGAGCTGGGGCCGGACTACGAGGCGGCGCTGGTCGACGGCTTCCTGGAGAAGATCGACGAGAAGATCGACGGCGCGATCGACCGGCGAGTGCGCAGGAACCTCGCCGAGCAGCAGATGGCGACGGCCCGGGGCGTGCGCCCGCGGCCGGGCGAGGGCGGCCACGGCACCTTCGGCGAGCGCTTCGGCTTCGCCGCGATCTCGCTGGTGCTGGCGATCCCCCTGTCGGCCATCGCCGCGGTCAACGCCCAGCTGCCCGGCCTGATCGTGTGCTGGGCGGGCATCGTGGGCGTCAACGCCCTGAACGTGACGGGCTTCCTCCCCCGCCCGAACGCACCCCGAGCCGACGAGTGACCCACCGGGGGCTCCGCCCCCGGACCCCCGCTGGTGGTCGGTTACGGCCGGTGGTCCGGTTGTGCCCACCCTCCCCCAGACTC
>NZ_JAINFC010000068.1 GCF_020740835.1 Streptomyces sp. UNOC14_S4 | reverse complement strand
CCAGGGCTTCCCGCCCCCGCATGACGGCAGCCCGCACGGCGGCACCCCGCAGCAGGCCCCCGCCGCGGGAACGCACGCCGCGGAGATGCATGCCGCGCCCACGCTCGCGGCACCGATCGCCCCGCCCGGCTACTTCACCGAGCAGGGCGGCGGCGCGCACGGCGGCCAGTTCCCCCCGCCGCCCGGACCGCCGCCCGGACCGCCGGGCGTACCGGCCCAGCCCGCCCCGTACGGACAGCAGCAGGGCGCGTACGGCCACCCCGGCCATCAGCAGCCCTACGGCATGCCGCAGCAGACCGCGCCCTACCCCGGCCAGCCCGCGCCGTACGGGCAGGGCGCCCCGGGAACGGCCGGTCTGCGGACCGTTCTCGACAAATACCGTGAGGTGCCCACCGGGCAGCGGTGGACGCTCCAGAACTCCAAGCTCGTCCGCGTCGATCTCGGGATCGACAACCAGCCCGTGCTCGCCCGCCAGGGCAGCATGGTGCTCTACCAAGGCAAGGTCGACTTCGGCTACAAGGGCGCGGGCTTCGCCGGACGCATCATGGGCCACGTCACCGGCCAGGAGCTGCAGCTGATGCGCTGCACCGGCCGCGGGCAGGTCTTCCTCGCCGAGAACTCCGCGCACCTGCACCCGATCGAGCTCCAGGGCGACGCGATCTGCGTCTCCGCCGAGTCGGTGCTCGCCTTCGACGAGTCGCTCCACCATGAGGTGCGCCGGATCGAGGGCCACGGCATTCCCGGCGGGGCCCTGTTCACCATGCAGTTCCAGGGCCACGGCACCATCGTCGTCAAGACCCACGGCGTCCCCGTGGTGCTCCCGGTCACCCCGGCCACGTATGCCGACGCCAACGCCATCGTCGCGTGGTCCGCGGGCGCCCAGGTGATCATTTCCAGCCAGGTGCGGCTGCGCCGCAACTCCTACCCGGGCCACAGCGGCGAGACCGTGAACCTCCAGTTCCGTGGCGCGCCCGGGAACTTCATCGTCGTCCAGCCCTACGAGGTCTGAGGGAGCCCGCAATGACCATCGACCAGACACCTCTCTCGGGCTATGCCCCGACCCCGGTCACCGCCCGGATGGAGCCGCACGGCAGCAACATCCTCAGGGTCGCCATGCAGACCGGCCAGGACCTCTTCGCCCGCACGGGCTCGATGATCGCCTACGACGGGTACGTCCAGTACGAGGCGAACCCGCCCGCGCTCCGCCAGATGGCCTCCCAGTGGATCACCGGCGAGGGCGCGCCCCTGACGAAGTTCTCCGGCGACGGCCTGCTCTACCTCGCCGACTACGGCGCGGACGTCGTGTGCCTCTATCTGGACGGCGACTCGCTCTCCGTCAACGGCACCAACGTCCTCGCCTTCGACGCCCACCTGCAGTGGGGCGTGCAGCGGGTGAAGGGCATGGCGAAGTTCGCGGGCCAGGGCCTGTTCAACGTGGCCATCTCCGGCACCGGCTGGGTCGCCCTGACCTCCCGGGGCACCCCGATCGTCGTCGACTGCGGCCGCGGCGACGACGAGACCTATGTGGACCCCGACGCCCTCGTCGCCTGGTCCACCAACCTGAAGATGAAGGGCAGGAGCAGCTTCAAGGCGTCCTCCCTGATCGGCCGGGGCAGCGGCGAGGCGTACCAACTGGGTTTCTCCGGCCAGGGCTTCGTGGTCGTACAGCCCAGCGAGGACAGCACCGACCGGCTCCGGGCGCGGGGCTGAGGGGGAACGGAAACAGCATGCAGAGCCCGCTTTTCGCCCACACCGAGGCGCAGTCGCAGGAGCGCTACGCCCTGCAGAACCCGCAGTTGCTGCGGGTCTCCCTCACCGGCCACGACGACGTCCTCGCCCGTAAGGGCTCCATGGTCGCCTACCAGGGGATGATGGAGTTCGACGGTGAGTACCGGTCCCGCGGACAGCGCGACGCGCAGTCCCGCACCGGCGAGGGCCTGGACCTGATGCGCTGCTCGGGGCAGGGCACCGTCTACTTCGCCAACCTCGCCCAGCACATCCACGTGGTCGACGTCGACCACGACGGTCTCACCGTGGACAGCTCCTACGTCCTCGCCCTGGACTCCACCCTGCACTGGGACACCATCGCGGTGGACAGCCAGTACGGCATCTCCGGCACGGGCGCGTACAACCTCGTCATCAGCGGGCAGGGCAAGGTCGCCCTGATGACCTCGGGCCAGCCGCTGATGCTCCAGGTCGCCCCCGGCAAGAACGTCAGCGCCGACGCGGACGCCGTCGTCGCCTGGTCGACCTCGCTGGTCGTCCAGATGCAGTCGGTCACCTCCTCGTCGGGTGTCTGGCGGCGGCGCGGCAGCACGGGCGAGGGCTGGGAGCTGAACTTCCAGGGCCACGGCTACGCGCTCGTCCAGCCCAGCGAGCTGCTCCCGCCGCAGGGCGCCGAGATCGGCCAGGGGCTCATGGCCCAGTACGGCCTCGGCCAGAACGGCGCGCACGGCCAGAACCAGGGCAACATCTGGTCCAACCGCTGAGCCCATGCGTGTGCAGGGGCTGTCGCCACATGTGTAAGGGGCGGTCGCTACGGCGACCGCCCCTTACACATCGCTACCTGTCGCTGCCGCTGTGCGCTATAGCCGTGCGCTACAGCCGTGCCAGCGTCCGCTTCAGCAGCTGGACGACCGAGTCGTCGGCGACGCCCGCCACCTCGTCGTACGGGAACCAGCGCAGGTCCAGCGACTCGTCGCTGATGGCCGCCACCGCGCCCTCCGGCACCAGCGCCGCGTACTGCACGTCGAGATGCCAGTGACAGGGCGCCGGGATCGGGTGCCGGTCGAGGCGTACCGGGCCGCCGGGCAGCAGCGTCAGCCCGCTGATGCCCGACTCCTCCGTGGCCTCCCGCAGCGCCGCGTCCATGAGCGTGCTGTCACCGGGCTCGCAGTGGCCGCCCATCTGGAGCCACATCCGCAGCTTGCGGTGCAGCGTGAGCAGCACCTGGCCGCGCGCCGGGTCGATCACCAGCGCGCTCGCCGTCAGGTGCCCGGCCCCGCACGCCTTCCACATCCCGTCCGGGTGGGCGGCGAGGTGCTCCAGGTAGAGCTCGCGGAGCTCCTGCTGGTCCTCGTATCCCTCCAGTACGCGGACGGCGTTCTCGTGAAGGCTCACTTCTTGTCGTCGCCCTTGCCGCTGTCGGAGCCGCCCTGCTCGCCCTCACTGCCGGAAGCACCGGACTCCCCGGCGTCCTTCACGTCGGAGTCCTTCGAGGGGTCCTTCGAGGAGTCCTTCGTCAGGTCCGGCTTGCCTGCGCTGCCCGCGGCCTCGCCGAGCATCTTGTCGAGCTCGGAGAAGTCCAGGTGCTCGCGGTGGACGAAGCCGTCCGGGTCGTCCAGGTCGCCCGCGGTCGGCAGCATGTCCGGGTGCTCCCAGAGGGCGTCACGCCCCTCGGTGCCGCGCGCGTCCGTCAGGGACGCCCACAGCCGGGAGGCGTCCCGCAGGCGGCGGGGGCGCAGCTCCAGACCGATCAGCGTCGCGAACGTCTGCTCCGCCGGGCCGCCGGAGGCGCGCCGCCTGCGCAGGGTCTCGCGCAGGGCGTCGGCCGACGGCAGGTGCGGTGCCGCGGCGGCGTGCACGACCGCGTCCACCCAGCCCTCGACCAGCGCGAGCGCGGTCTCCAGGCGGGCCAGGGCGGCCTTCTGCTCCGGGGTGTCCTCCGGCTGGAACATGCCTTGCTGGAGGGCCTCCTGCAGCTGCTCCGGGTGCGACGGGTCGAGCTGGCCGACCGCGTCCTCCAGCTTGGCCGTGTCGACCTTGATGCCCCGGGCGTAGCCCTCGACGGCGCCGAAGAGGTGCGAGCGCAGCCACGGCACGTGGGCGAACAGGCGCTGGTGCGCCGCCTCGCGCAGGGCCAGATACAGCCGCACCTGGTCCTGCGGGACGCCCAGGCCGGAGCCCAGGGCCTCCACGTTCAGCGGCAGCAGGGCGGCCTTGCCCGCCGGGCCGAGCGGCAGGCCGATGTCGGTGGAACCGACCACCTCGCCCGCCAGCACACCCACGGCCTGGCCGATCTGCGTGCCGAACATGGCACCGCCCATGGAGCGCATCATGCCGAGCAGCGGGCCCGCCATGGCCTGCATCTCCTCGGGCAGCACATTGCCCATGGCCGCGCCGACGCGCTCGGCGACGGGGTCGACCAGTTCCTTCCACACCGGCAGGGTCGCCTCGACCCACTCGGCGCGGCTCCAGGCCACGGCCGTGTTCGCGCCGGACGGCAGCGACGTCACGCCGTCCAGCCACAGGTCGGCCAGGCGCACGGCCTCCTCGACCGCGGCGCGCTCACCGGAGGTCACGCTGGCGTCCTTGGTGCCGTCGGCAGTGCCCTGCGCGACGGTCTGCCGGGCGATGTCCTTGGCCATGTCCCAGTTCACCGGGCCGCCCTCGTACGAGAGCATCTGCCCGAGCTGCTGGAAGGCCGCGCCCAGGTCGTTCGGGTTCAGGGAACCGAACATCGCGGCGAAGGGGTTGTCCCCAGCGCCCGCGGGGCCGCCGAACCCGAACGGATTCGCGGGTCCCTGGCCGCCCTGGCCGTCGCCCTTCTTCTTGCCGTCACCGCCGTTATCCGGCTCCTCCGGCGGCAGGCCGAATCCGAATGGGATGTCACTCACGGGTTTCCTCGGCTCGTAGGGCCGCCGGCTCGGGACCGGCGGCGAATGCCCGACAACACCACCCAGCGTAGACACCCCGGCCCGTATCCGGGCTTGGTGCTTCGCCGACCCCTGGCCTGCGGCAGGATGGACGTCACCTGGTACGTACGTGTCATGACCCGTACGTACTGAAGACAACCGCTGGAGATGCCCGGTGAGTTCCCCTGACCGAGAAGTTCGCGCAGCGCGAAACGGTTCCGCGCGTGACAGTACGCGTGACAGCACGAGCCCGCATGCCCGCCGTCGGCCGGTCGTCGCGGTCACCGGAGCCGCCCGCGGGATCGGCGCGCTGCTCACGCAGCGGCTCGCCGTCTCCGAGGAGATCAAGCAGGTCGTCGCCATCGACGAGCGCCGGGGCGACGTGAGCGAGGCCCAGTGGCACGTCCTGGACGTGCGGGACCCGCTGATCGCCGACCGGCTGCGGGGCGCCGACGTCGTCGTGCACCTCGCACTCGACCTGGACCTGGAGAGCGACCCCGCTGCCCGCACCGCCTACAACGTGCGCGGCACCCAGACCGTGCTGACCGCCGCCGCGGCGGCCGGGGTGCACCGGGTGGTGCTGTGCACCTCCGCGATGGTCTACGGGGCGCTGCCGGACAACGACGTCCCGCTCGCCGAGGACGCGGAGCTGCGCGCGACCGCGGAGGCGACCTGTGTGGGCGACCTGCTGGAGATAGAGCGGCTCGCCCGGCGCGCGCCGCGCGCGCATCCCGGGCTGAACGTCACGGTGCTGCGGCCCGCCGTCCTCGTCGGTGGCACGGACACCGCGCTGACGCGCTATTTCGAGTCGCCGCGCCTCCTGGTCGTCGCCGGGTCGCGCCCCACGTGGCAGTTCTGTCATGTGGAGGACCTGGTGAGCGCGCTGGAGTTCGCCGCCCTGGAGAAGGCCGAGGGCGAGCTGGCGGTCGGCTGCGACGGCTGGCTGGAGCAGGAGGAGGTCGAGGAGCTCAGCGGCATCCGCCGCATGGAGCTGCCCTCGGCGGTCGCGCTCGGCGCCGCCTCCCGGCTGCACCGCCTCGGGCTGACCCCGTCGCCCGCGGGCGACCTGGAGTACACGATGCACCCCTGGGTCGTCAGCGGCAGCAGGCTGCACGACGCGGGCTGGCGGCCGCGCTGGACCAACGAGGAGGTCCTCGCGGAGCTGCTGGAGGAGGTAGCGGGGCGCCACACCGTCGCGGGCCGCAGGCTCGGACGCAAGGATGCCACCGCCGCGGGCGCCGCGGGGGCGACCGTGGCACTGCTCGGCACCGCCGCTCTGGTCCGCCGTGCCCGGAAGGCCCGCCGGAGGCTGTAGCGGCCCCCATGAGGGCCTTTGAGGCCCCTTGAGGCCCCAAGGCGGGCACCCTGAGCTTGAGGGCCTGAGGGAGGGCCCTTGAGACGTCCATGAAGCGCCCCTGCTGCCCCTGTGCGGCACTGCGGGGCGGCTTCGGGCCCGTGGGGACACCCGTGGGGACACCGCACAACGCCGCACCGGCCCGGACGCGTCCGTACGGCCGTAGGAGCCTCCGTGGCGGAGCGGGCGAAGCTGTTCGAACGCCCATGCCCCGGCGTACACCCGCGTACGGCACGATGGACCGCATGACCTCCCTCGACGAGCACCCCGGCGGGCACCCTGGCGAGCGCGCCGCCGCGGACCCGGTCCGGCTGCTGGCGATCCGTGACACCCCCCTGTCCGTCGACGAGGTCTTCGCGGCAGTCGGTGACGCCGCCGCGGGCGGCACCGCGCTGTTCGTCGGCACCGTGCGGGATCACGACGGCGGCGCGGACGTCGCGGGGCTCGGCTACTCCGCGCACCCCTCCGCGGAGGAGGAGCTGCGCAAGGTCGCCGAGAAGGTCGCCGCGGACTTCCCCGTACGGGCGCTGGCGGCCGTCCACCGCGTGGGCGAGCTCGCCATCGGCGACCTCGCCGTCGTGGTCGCGGTGTCCTGCCCGCACCGGGCGGAGGCCTTCGAGGCGTGCCGTCGTCTGATCGACGACCTCAAGCGGGACGTCCCCATCTGGAAGCACCAGCGGTTCTCGGACGGAACCGAGGAGTGGGTGGGGGCCTGCTGACGGGCCCCGCCCCGGTTCACGCCTTCCTTGGCCTCCCCGCCCTTCGCACCCTTCTCGTCCGTCACACACGTCACCCCTGACGGACTGGCCCCAGTTGCGTAACCCTGCCCCTGACGTAAGCGTTGTGGGGGCGGATGATTAATCTGCTCATCAGTCAGTCGTGGTGATTCCTGGGGCCGGGAGGGTGGCATGGCAGCGCTCGTGTGGTTGCTGATTCCGGTCGCCGCGGCCGTCGTCGCCGTCCTGTGGGGGAGCTGGGCTGCGTGGGCGTCCCGCAACCGCAAGTCGGGGGACGTCGCGGAGCTCGCCGGGTACGCGCGCTTCCGCGAGGCGATGGAGCGCTCGGACACCGGCAGCGGAGTCTCCTAGCGCCGTGCGGGACAGCGCCCGGCGAACATGGGGCGCCCGGCCGTGACCATGCGCGCCCCTCTTGGCTTCTCCTGGCTTCCCCGGACGGACCGCCCCGAAGGTGGACTGTCGGACCCGTCCCGTACTGTCGTTCCATGCCCCGCCGCACCGCGACGCTCCTCGCGTCCCTCCTGATGCTGATCGCGCTGATCTGCGCGGGTGTGCTCATCCCCGTGCCGTATTCCGAGATGTCCCCGGGGCCCACGGTGAACACCCTCGGCGAGCACGACGGCGAGCCGGTGCTCCAGATCTCCGGGCACAAGACCTATCCGACGACCGGCAATCTCAACATGACGACGGTCCGGGTGACCGGCTCGCAGTTCCGGATGAACCTGGTGGAGGCCCTCGTCGGCTGGCTCGGGCACGACAGCCTGGTGGTGCCGCACAGCACGCTCTACCCGGACGACAAGACCCCCGACCAGCTCAACCAGGAGACGGCCGAGGAGTTCAGCCAGTCCCAGGAGAGCGCCAAGGTCGCGGCCCTCAAGCAGCTGAAGATCCCGGTGGGCACCCGCGTCGTCGTCTCGTCCGTCGTCAAGGGCAGTCCGGCGGAGGGCCGGCTGCACGCCGGTGACGTGATCAAGGCCGTCGACGGCACGGAGATCAAGCAGCCCGGCGACGTCGCCAAGCTGGTCACCAAGCACAAGCCGGGCGAGCAGGTCTCCTTCGAGATCGTCCCGGCCAAGGAGGCGGCGGCCGCGGAGAAGGAGAAGCGGGAGCCCAAGGGCGCGGAGACCGTCACCCTCACCACCACCAAGGCCACCGACGACAAGCGGGCCGTCGTCGGCATCCAGGCGGGGACGGACCACACCTTCCCGTTCTCGATCAACATCAAGCTGGCGGACGTCGGCGGCCCCAGCGCCGGGCTGATGTTCGCCCTCGGGATAGTCGACAAGCTCACGCCGGACGACCTCACCGGCGGCAAGTTCGTCGCCGGTACGGGCACGATCGACGACAACGGCAAGGTCGGGCCCATCGGCGGCGTCGAGATGAAGACGGTGGGCGCGCGGGCGAAGGGGGCGCGATTTTTCTTGACCCCCAAGGACAACTGTGCCGCAGCGGCGAAGGACAAGCCTTCGGGGTTGACGCTGGTGAAGGTCGACTCGATAGGCGATGCGATGGCTGCGTTGCAGAAGATTCGTACCGGGGATATGGCCGGGCTGGCGCAGTGCGGTAAGTGAGCGTCCGGCGTTCCACGCCGGGGCTTCGCCCCCGGGCCCCCTTTGCGCCTCATGGGGTGCCACTTGCGCTCCGTGCGCGGCTGCGGGTCGTAGTCGGCTGGTCGCGCAGTTCCCCGCGCCCCTTACGGGGCGCGTCCCCGGCGCTGGTCGCGCTCACGCGGCGGAGCCGCAGGATGTCACGGTCCCGCGCCCCTTTCGGGGCGCGGGGAACCGCTGGGGTCTAGTCCTCGAACGTCGCCGCCAGAGCCTCCGCCAGGTTGGGGACGAGGTCGGCGCCGGTGAGGACCTCCGTGGGGGAGTCCTTCTCGCGGAGGCGGACCGCGGACTCGCGGGCGCCGTCGCGCAGTACGGCCACGGTCATGCGGACCTCCTGGCGGTCCGGGTGCGCCGCGACCCACTTCGCGAGCTGCTTCTCGCCCATCCCATTGGGCACGGTGCCCTCCGCGGACGGCGGCAGCATCAGCCGCTCCACGGTGAGCGCGCAGCCCGCCACCGCGTCCGGCCAGGCGATGGTGCCGAGGAACTTGTCCAGCGGCGTACCGGCCGGCACCTCGTCCTGCTCGATCGGGGTGAGCGAGGACTGCGCGGTCTCGTCGAGACCGAGCTGGGCCGCCAGGCCCGGCTCCTGCACGCGCAGCTTGGCGGTGTCGACCAGGGCGAACAGCCGGGCGGGCTGGTCCCAGCCGAGGGTGGACGCGTACTCGTCGATCTCGAGCACGGCGCGGGTGAGGGGGCTGGCCGCCATGGGGGTGTTGGGCAGCCCGGAGCCGGTGGAGCCGTCGGGGTCGGGAATGCTGGAAGTGCTGGACATGCTCAATATCGTGCCCTGAAGGTGACCAAAAATGGGAACTGAGTAAAGCCTCGGTAAGTTGCCACCTTGGGCCCTAGGATCGCTGGGCCCTGATCGACAGCTCCAACTCACAGCGAACTTCGAGGTGCGCACCTTGGCTTTCCAGATGCCGGACCGCGGCGGAGGCCCGACAGGGCCACGGATCAGAGTCGGCCGCCCGTCCCGGCGGATCCGGACCCTGCTCATGACCCTGGGCGTGCTGGCGGCGCTGGTCATGCTCTTCGTGATGTTCGCCGGGTTCTGGACGGACTGGCTCTGGTACCGCTCGGTGAAGTACTCCTCGGTCTTCACCACCACCCTCGGCACCAAGATCGGCCTCTTCGCCGTCTTCGGGCTGCTGATGGCCCTCGCCGTGGGGATCAACATCTGGCTGGCGCACCGGCTGCGGCCGCCGCTGTCCGCGATGTCGATGGAGCAGCAGAACCTGGACCGCTACCGGATGCGCGTCGCGCCGTACAAGCGGTGGGCACTGCTGGCGGTCGCGACGCTCGTCGGGCTCGTCTCGGGCGCGTCCGCGGCCGGTCAGTGGCGCACCTGGCTGCAGTGGGTCAACGGGGTGTCCTTCGGGCAGAAGGACCCGCAGTTCCACAAGGACATCTCGTTCTACACCTTCGACCTGCCCTGGTACCGCTTCCTGCTGAGCTTCGGTTTCGCGGCGGTCGTCCTCTCGCTGATCGCCGCCGCCCTGGTGCACTACCTCTACGGCGGTCTGCGGCTCACCAGCCCGGGAGGCAGGGCCACCGCCGCGGCCACCGGGCACCTGTCCGTGCTGCTGGGCCTCTTCGTCGGCCTCAAGGCCATCGCCTACTGGCTGGACCGCTACGGCCTCGCCGTGAAGTCCAGCGGGCTGAAGTCCACCGACGGCTGGACCGGTCTGCGCTACGTCGACGCCCACGCCTATCTGCCGGCCAAGACGATTCTCTTCATCATCGCCCTGATCTGCGCCGTGCTGTTCTTCGCGACGCTGTGGCGCCGCACCTGGCAGCTGCCGGTGATCGGGTTCGGGCTGATGGTGCTCTCGGCGGTGCTGATCGGCGGGCTCTACCCGGCGATCGTGCAGAAGTTCCAGGTCCAGCCCAATGAGCAGGCCAAGGAATCGCCGTACATCAAGAAGAACATCACGGCGACGCGCGAGGCGTACGGCATCGACGGCGCGGACGTGAAGGACTACGCGGGCCGGAACGACATCGCGGACAAGGACAAGGAGAAGCTGCGCGCCGCGGCGAATTCCACGGCCAGTCTGCGTCTCCTCGACCCGAATATCGTCTCGCCCACCTTCCAGCAGAAGCAGCAGGTCAAGGGCTACTACCAGTTCCCGTCCACGCTGGATGTCGACCGTTACAAGAAGGACGGCAAGGAGCAGGACACGGTCATCGGTCTGCGCGAGCTCAACATCAAGGGAATTCCCGAGCGCAACTGGATCAACGACCACTTCAAGTACACCCACGGCTACGGCGCCGTCACCGCCAAGGGCACCTCGGTCACCGGCGAGGGCGAGCCGGACTTCACCGAGCAGAACCTGCCCACCGAGGGCATGCTCGGGACGTACGAACAGCGGGTCTACTACGGCGAGAAGACCACCCAGTACTCGATCGTGGGCGGCCCGCAGAAGGAGCTGGACTACTCCAGCGACAAGGGCGAGCAGAGTTACCGCTACGAGGGCAAGAGCGGTGTGAAGCTCTCGAACCCGTTCAACCGCGCCGCGTACGCCGTGGCCTTCGGCGAGCCGCAGATCCTGTACTCCGGCGCCATCGGCGACGGTTCGCGGATTCTCTACAACCGCACGCCCAAGGAGCGCGTCGAGGCGGTCGCCCCGTGGCTGACCATCGACGGCGACACCTACCCGGCGGTGGTGGACGGCCGTATCCAGTGGATCGTCGACGCCTACACCACCACCAACGGCTATCCGTACGCCTCCCGCACCACGCTCGGTGACACGACGGCGGATTCGCTGACGACCGGGCAGCGGGCCGTGGTGGCCCAGCAGAATCAGGTCAATTACATCCGCAATTCCGTCAAGGCGACCGTGGACGCCTACGACGGCACGGTCAAGCTGTACCAGTGGGACGCCAAGGACCCGGTGCTGAAGACCTGGATGAAATCCTTCCCCGGCACGGTCAAGCCGAAGTCCGAGATCAGCCCGGCACTGATGGACCACCTGCGGTACCCGCAGGACCTGTTCAAGGTGCAGCGCGAGCTGCTGACCCGCTATCACGTCACCGACCCGGGCACCTTCTACACGGGCAGCGAGCGGTGGGAGGTGCCGGACGACCCGACCACCAAGAAGGGCAACGCGGTCCCGCCGTACTACCTGAGCATGCGGATGCCCGACCAGACGGCGCAGACCTTCTCGCTCGCGACGACCCTGACCCCGAAGGGCCGGGAGAACCTCGGTGCCTTCATGGCCGTGGACGCCGACGCGAAGAGCCCCGGATTCGGCAGGATCAGAATCCTGAAGATGCCGTCGGACAACCCGGTGTCGGGCCCGCAGCAGGTGCAGAGCAATTTCAACAGTGACCCGAAGATCGCCGAGAAGATCAACGTCCTGAAGCGCATGGGCGGCGATTCCGAGGTCGAGTACGGCAATCTGCTGACCGTGCCGATGGAGGGCGGGCTGCTCTACGTGGAGCCCGTGTACGTCCGCGGCGCGGGCACGAACTATCCGCTGCTGCGGAAGGTGCTCGTGACCTACGGCAAGAGCACGGCGTTCGAGGACACCCTGCCGCAGGCCCTCGACGTGATCTTCGGCAACAAGGCCGCGGGTGGCACCACCCCGCCGGGCAACGGCACCACGCAGCCGTCGCAGCCGTCGCAGCCGTCCAAGAACCCGACGGCCGATCAGGCCGCGAAGGACATCAAGGACGCCTACGAGGCCGGTCAGAAGGCCCTGGAGAGCAAGGACCTGGCGGGCTACGCCAAGGCCCAGGAAGCCCTCAAGGACGCCGTCGACCGCTTCCTCAAGGCGGAGGGCCAGGGCGGCGACAAGAACGGCGCCGACAAGGGCAGCGGTGCCGACAAGAACGGCGGTGGTGACAAGAGCGGCGGCGACAAGGCCGCCACGCCGGGCGGCTGACGGCCCGTCCGCCGGGCCCGGGCACCCCTCGGGGTGACGGGAAACCCCGGAGGCCCCGCTCCGCGCCGTGGTACGGTTGTCGCACAACGGCGCGGGGTGGAGCAGCTCGGTAGCTCGCTGGGCTCATAACCCAGAGGTCGCAGGTTCAAATCCTGTCCCCGCTACTTACCGACAAGGCCCGGAGTCCTCGGACTCCGGGCCTTGTCGTGCGCCCGGACCCGTACGGTCGTCCGACCGTCAGGTGTCCGGGGGGACGCGGCGTGTGCGGGTTGTGTGCGGGGCTTCTGTGGAGAGTTTGGAGCCCCGTCGTGTCGGGAAGTCGGGAAGTCGACAAAACGCTGAAGTGACCTCACTGGCTGCGGCATACCAGGTGTACGCGGGTTGCGGGTGGTGCGACGATGGGGCTTATGGGGGACAGGACGAGGCTGTGGGAGACACGTCGGCTTGTAGAAGCTCCCGGTGACGGGAGCGATCAGGAACTGACGTCGTACGGGGCGGTGGCCGCCGCGACGGCCGAGGCCGGCGACACGGCCGACCTCGAGTTGGAGACCGCACGGCGCAAGGCCGCGGAATCGGGGGATCCCGCGGCCCTGAGCATGCTCGGCGCCCTGCTGCTGCGCCGCGGCGACCTGGACGGGGCCGAGCGCCACCTCCGGGCCGCCACCGCCGACGGGGACCGCTCCGCGGCCAACAACCTGGGCGTGCTGCTGCACCAGCGCGGTTACGGCGACGAGGCCGCGGGCTGGTGGCGGATCGCCGCCGTCGCCGGCTCGTCCGCCGCCGCGCACGCGCTCGGCCGCTACCACCGCGAGCGCGGCGACGAGCCCGCCGCCGAGTACTGGCTCCGTCAGTCGGCCGAGTCCGGTCACGCCCTCGGTGCCTACGCCCTCGCCGATCTGCTGGAGCACCGGACCGACGTCGGCGCCGAGCGCTGGTTCCGTGCCGCCGCCGAGCGCGGGCACCGCGAGGCCGCGTACCGCCTGGCGCGCATCCTGGACGGCCGGGCGCCGCGCGCCCGCAAGACCACCCTCGGCCCCGGCGGCGTGGAGACCTCGGTCCGCGAGCTGCGCGCCGCCGCGGCGGACGGCCGGGACGGCGCCGCGGCCCGCGAGGCCGAGCAGTGGTACCGGCAGGCCGCCGCCCGCGGCCACCGCCGTGCGGCCCTGCACCTCGGCACGCTGCTGGAGGGCCGCGGCGAGACCCAGGAGGCCGCGCGCTGGTACCTGACCTCGGCCAAGGACGGCGAGTCGCGTGCCGCGTGCGCGCTCGGCTTCCTGCTGCGCGACGCCGGGGACGGCGAGAGCGCCGCCGTCTGGTGGCGCCGTGCCGCACAGGACGGCGACGGCAACGCCGCCAACGCCCTGGGCGCCCTGCACGCCGACCGCGGCGAGGCGGGCGAGGCCGAGCGCTGGTACCGCCAGGCCCTCGACCACGGCGACGTCAACGGCGCCTACAACCTCGGGCTGCTCTGCGCCGAGCAGGGCCGCACCGCGCAGGCCGAGCAGTGGTACCGCCGCGCCGCCTACGCAGGGCACCGCGAGGCCGCCAACGCGCTGGCCGTGCTGCTGCTCCAGCACGGCGACGCGGCGGGCGCGGAGCCCTGGTTCTCGAAGGCCGCCGAGGCGGGCAGCGTCGACGCCGCGTTCAACCTCGGCATCCTCTACGCCGGGCGCGACGAGGAGCGCATGGCCGTCCAGTGGTACGAGCGGGCGGCCACCGCCGGGCACACCGAGGCCGCCCTCCAGGTCGCCATGGCCCTGCTGCGGGACGGCGACGAGGAGGGCGCGGAGCGCCACCTGCGCGTGGCCGTGCGCGGCGGCAGCGCGGAGGCCGCCTTCCGGCTGGGCGCGCTGCTCGACCGCGACGACGACACACGCGACGAGTGCGAGGAGTGGTACGGGCGGGCCGCCCGGCAGGGGCACCGCCGCGCCCAGGTGCGGCTCGGCATGCTCGTCGCCGAGCGGGGCGACGTGGTGGAGGCCGCGCACTGGTACCGCCAGGCGGCGGAGGCGGGCAGCCGCAACGGCGCCTTCAACCTCGGCCTGCTGCTCGCCCGCGAGGGCAGCGAGCCGGAGGCGGCGGTGTGGTGGGCGCGTGCCGCGGACGCCGGGCACGGCCGGGCCGCCCTGCGGCTCGCTCTGCTGGCGGCGCGGCGCGGTGACCTCACGGAGGGGCGGCACTGGTGCGAGAGTGCCGTGCGGCTGGGGCCGCCGGAGGTGGCGGAGCGGGCTGCTCGGCTGCGCGATGCGTTGCAGCAGGAGCTGACGGCGTAGCCCTCCGGCCGTTCGTTGTTGGCTGTCCCGCCGTTGCCGCCTGCGGCGGTAGCGGCCTGCGGCCGTCGTGTTCTTCGTCCGCGGGCCGGTGGGGGCTGGTCGCGCCCACGCGGCGGAGCCGCACAGTGCAGCACAGCCCCGCGCCCCTTACGGGGCGCCTTACGGCCGTGACAGGGGTTTGCTTCTGGGGGCGGCGGTGGGTTACGGTTGGGTTACCGACGCGGGGTGGAGCAGCTCGGTAGCTCGCTGGGCTCATAACCCAGAGGTCGCAGGTTCAAATCCTGTCCCCGCTACTCCAGGCAAGGCCCGGATCCTTACGGATCCGGGCCTTTGTCGTGCTTCAGCCCGTCGCGCAGTTCGGGCAGATGCCCCGGTAGGTGACCTCGACCGCCGCCACCTGGAAGCCGAAGCGCTCCTCCGAGGGGAGGTCGGCCAGCAGGTCGCCGGAGGGGTGGACGTCCCGGATCGTGCCGCACCGCGAGCACACCAGGTGCTGGTGCGCGTGGTGGGCGTTCGGGTCGTAGCGCTTGGCCCGCCCGTCCGTGCTCACCTCCAGGACCTCGCCGAGGGACACCAGCTCCCCGAGGGTGTTGTAGACGGTCGCTCGCGAGATCTCCGGCAGGAGCTCGGCGGCCTTGGCGTGCACCTCGTCCGCCGTGTAGTGCACGTGGTCCCCGTCGAGGACCTCGGCGACCACGCGTCGCTGCGCGGTCAGCCGCCAGCCGCGTCCCCGGAGCCGTTCCAGCAGGTCACTCATGCCATTCACCTATCAGTCAGATAGGACCAGCGTAGCAGCGGGTCCCGTCCACCCCTGGATTGGATATCGGTGTTGTTCTCTTCTTGACTTAGACAGAGTCCAATGTAGGATCGGTTTCGGCTCAGGCCAAGGCGCAGGTAGCAGGCGCACGCAGGGTGCAGGTCGAATTCAGACGGAGGCGAACGTGACGGTTCAGGGCGAGGCCAGGACGAAGACGGGCCCGCTGACCACGGAGTCCGGAGCTCCGGTCGCGGACAACCAGAACAGCGAGACCGCGGGCGTCGGCGGCCCCGTCCTGGTCCAGGACCAGCTGCTGCTGGAGAAGCTCGCGCACTTCAACCGCGAGCGCATCCCGGAGCGCATCGTGCACGCCCGCGGCGCCGGCGCGTACGGCACCTTCACGCTCACCCGTGACGTCACCCGGTGGACGCGGGCGAAGTTCCTCTCCGAGGTCGGCAAGAAGACCGAGACGTTCCTGCGCTTCTCCACGGTCGCGGGCAACCTCGGCTCCGCCGACGCCGTGCGCGACCCGCGCGGCTTCGCGCTGAAGTTCTACACCGAGGAGGGCAACTACGACCTCGTCGGCAACAACACCCCGGTCTTCTTCATCCAGGACGCCATCAAGTTCCCGGACTTCATCCACACCCAGAAGCGCGACCCGTACACCGGCTCGCAGGAGGCGGACAACGTCTGGGACTTCTGGGGCCTGTCGCCGGAGTCCACGCACCAGGTGACCTGGCTGTTCGGCGACCGCGGCATCCCCGCCTCGTACCGCCACATGAACGGCTACGGCTCGCACACCTACCAGTGGAACAACGAGGCGGGCGAGGTCTTCTGGGTCAAGTACCACTTCAAGACCGACCAGGGCATCAAGAACCTGACCGCGGCCGATGCCGCCAGGCTGGCCGGTGAGGACGCCGACAGCCATCAGCGCGACCTGCGCGAGGCCATCGAGCGCGGCGACTTCCCGACCTGGACCGTGCAGGTGCAGATCATGCCCGCGGCCGAGGCGGCCACGTACCGCTTCAACCCCTTCGACCTCACCAAGGTGTGGCCGCACGAGGACTACCCGCCGATCGAGATCGGCAAGCTGGAGCTCAACCGCAACCCCGACAACATCTTCGCCGAGGTCGAGCAGTCCATCTTCTCGCCCGCGCACTTCGTCCCGGGCATCGGCCCGTCGCCCGACAAGATGCTCCAGGGCCGCCTCTTCGCCTACGGCGACGCCCACCGCTACCGCGTCGGCATCAACGCCGACCACCTGCCGGTGAACCGCCCGCACGCCACCGAGGCGCGCAACTACAGCCGCGACGGCTTCGCGTACGACGGCCGTCACGGCCGCTCCAAGAACTACGAGCCCAACAGCTTCGGCGGGCCCGTGCAGACCGGCCGCCCGCTGTGGCAGCCCGCCACCGTCTCCGGGGCCACGGGCAACACCGAGGCCCGCTCGCACGCCGAGGACGACGACTTCGTCCAGGCGGGCAACCTCTACCGGCTGATGTCGGAGGACGAGAAGAGCCGCCTGATCGACAACCTCGCCGGCTTCATCGCCAAGGTGTCGCGCGACGACATCGCCGAGCGCGCGATCAACAATTTCCGCCAGGCGGACCCCGACTACGGCAAGCGGCTGGAAGCCGCGGTCCAGGCCCTGCGCGGCTGACCCCGCCCCCGGGGTAGTCCCAAGCAGTCGCTTGCCGTACACACCGGAGAGGCCGGACGCCAGAGGGCTCCGGCCTCTCCGGCTGTTCCCGTACGCGTTTCCGTACGCGTTCCCGTAGGCGGGCGTCAGCGCGTCAGCACCCCCGCGCGGGCCCGTGCGGGGGCCCAGCAGCGGATGATGTCGCGTACCGACACCACGCCCACCGGACCCTGCCCGTCGAGGACGATCAGGTGCCGGAAGCCGCCGCGCGACATCGCCGACGCCGCCTCGTCCAGCGTCCACTCCGGCGCCGCGAAGACGACGTCGGTGGTGGTGTGGGCGTGAGCCTTCTCCCGGTCCGGGTCCTGGCCCGCGCCGACCGAGTTGAGGATGTCGCGCTCGGTGAGGATGCCGATCCCGCCGGCTTCGGGATCGAGCACGACGGCTGCGCCTATCCTGCGCGCGGACATGAGCCGCGCTGCCTGCCGGAGGGTGTGTGCGGGGCCGATGGTGAGGACCACCGTGCTCATGGCGTCGCGGACGAGCATGGTCGGAAGACACCTCCTTGGGGACTGTGAACTCCCGCACGCTCCGCGGGGTTTCACAAATTCACAAGCGGGGGATTCCTCATCGTCACACGCTCACGCGGACACAACAAGGGGCGCGCGGAGCCGGACTTCCGCTTCCGCGCGCTCCAGGGCCGTGTTTGAACCGACGGCGCGTCTTAATGCCAGAGGCGGTCATGGCATGTCGGAGCGCCGGTGCCGGGCGGGGTGCTCGCGAACTACGAGCGCAGATAGCCCAGCAGCTCGTCGTGGAGCAGTCCGTTCGACGCCGCCGCGTCACCGCTGTGCGGCCCAGGCCGTCCGTCCAGGCCCGTGAAGCGGCCGCCCGCCTCCTCGACGACGACCACGTTCGCCGCCATGTCCCACAGCGACAGCTCCGGCTCCGCGCACATGTCCACCGAGCCCTCGGCGACCATCATGTACGGCCAGAAGTCGCCGTAGCCGCGGGTCCGCCAGCAGTCCCGCGTCAGGTCGAGGAAGCCCGGCAGCATCCCGCGCTCCTCCCAGCCGGACAGCGAGGAGTACGCGAACGACGCGTCCTGGACCCTGCCGACCTGCGACACCTGGAGCCGGCTCGCCGACATCAGGCTGCGGCCCGTGTAGGCGCCCGAGCCCTTCGCCGCCCACCAGCGGCGGCCCAGCGCCGGTGCCGACACCACGCCGACGACGGGCTCGAAGCCCCCCTCGCCCTGCACCATCAGGGAGATCAGGGTGGCCCACACCGGCACCCCGCGGACGTAGTTCTTGGTGCCGTCGATGGGGTCGATCACCCACCGGCGCGGGCCCGTGCCCTCGCTGCCGAACTCCTCGCCCAGCACGGCGTCACGCGGCCGCGCGCGCTGGAGATGGCCGCGGATCAGCTCCTCGGCGGCCTTGTCCGCCTCGCTCACCGGGGTCATGTCCGGTTTCGTCTCGACCTTCAGGTCGAGGGCCCGGAACCGTTCCATGGTGGCGGCGTCGGCGGCATCCGCCAGGACGTGGGCCAGGCGCAGATCATCGTGGTAGTCGGACATGGCTGAACAGTACCTGTGGGCGCCCGTGGGGCACCGGCGGCCCGCCCGGGACTCTTGACACCGACTGGTGGCGCGTCAATTCTGTGGCCACTACCGTCGTGCGGTCGCACGGCCGGGGAGGCGACGATGCCCGCGGCACGAGAGCTCCTGCTTGACGCGGCCTACGCGGCGCTCGACAGACGGCCCTGGAACGGGGTCCGTATGGTCGACGTCGCGGCCGCCGCCGGGGTCTCCCGGCAGACGCTCTACAACGAGTTCGGCAGCAAGGCGGGGCTCGCCCGCGCACTGGTGCGGCGCGAGGCCGACGCCCTGCTCGCCGGGGTCGAGCGCGCCCTCGCGGACGCGGGCCCCGAGGCGGACGCCGGGGCCCGGTGCGCCGCAGCGGCCGGGTGGATCCTGCGCACAGCCCGCGCCAACCCGCTCGTACGGGCCGCGCTCACCGGCTGTCGCGGCGATCGGCTGCCCGCCGTCGCGGCGCCGTCCGTGCCGTTCCCGCGCGGCGGCTCCGGCCTTCCGGTGGTGCGCGGCACCCCCACGCCCTGGGCACTGGCCGACGCCATCCGGGACCGCGCGGTACGCGCCGTCGCCCGGGGAGCCGGGCACCGGGCCGCGGGGCCGGAGGCGCCCGTGCCGGAGGCGGTGCCGTGGGCCTGCGAGGCGGCCGTCCGGCTGACCCTCTCCTACGTGATCGCCCCGGCCCCCTCGTCCGAGGAGGCCGCCGGCCATGTCGCCCGTCTGGTCCGCGCCCTTCTGGGTGAGGGGTACGGGGCGTCCGCGCCGGGGGACGAACCGGAGGAGCCGGAGGAGTCGGCGGAGCAGGACGGCTGCGTCACATGAGCCCCCGCCATGAGTACCGCCCCACGTGAGCCGCCGCCTTACTTGAGCCAGCCGATCAGGTCGGTGTTCTCCTCGCCCAGGCCCGGGGCGCCCGTGTTCGCCAGGCCCTTGCGGATCGCGATGATCTGGGGGCGCTGGTAGAGCGGCAGCGAGTGCCCGAGCTCCCACACCTTGGCGTCGGCCTGGTTGTACAGCTCGATCTGCTTGGCCTCGTCCGTGGTCCGGGACGCCTCCACCATCAGCTTGTCCACGTCCTGCGAGCCGATCCGGCCGTAGTTGCCGAAGGAGTTCCCGCCCTGCGGCAGGCGGTAGTCCTGGTAGGAGCTGGAGCGGTAGATCCGGTCGACCTGCCGGAACTGCGTCAGGTCGTAGTTGCTCCGGTGGACGTACTTGTCGAAGTAGTCGTCCCCGGGCACCTTGCGCAGCTCCACCTTGATGCCGATCTCGCCGAGCATCTGCTGGGTGATCTTCGCCTGGTCCTCGGCGAGCCCGGTCACGTCGGCGGGCATCACGTACTCCAGGGACAGCGGCTTGCCGTCCTTGGTACGCGGCTTGCCCGCGCCCTGATCCTTCCAGCCCGCCTCGTCCAGCAGCTTCTTCGCGCGCTCCACGTCACGCTTGGCGAAGCTGCCCGCGTTGTCGCGGTAGCCCTCCTGGTTCGGCATGAAGAAGTGGTTGTTCACCACCTTGGGCCGGAACGGCAGGTCCTTGCCCGCGATGTTCGCGAGCGCCTCGCGGTCCACGCCGAGCGTCACCGCCTGCCGCACCTTGACGTCCTGCAGCGGCCCCCGGCTCCCGTTGAGGCTGAGCACGACCTGGTCCCAGCGGGCGCCGATACGGAAGTCGGTGTCCTTGTCCTGCTTCAGCCGCTTGTACGCCTCCGCGGCGGCCGCGCTGGTGTAGTCGATCTCGCGGTTGAGGTACGCGTCGACCTTGGCCGTGCCGTCCATGGCCCAGAAGATGTACTTGTCCAGCTTCGGCTTCTCGCCCCACCAGTTCGGGTCCGGCACCGCGGTGATGGTCTTCGCGGTCTTGTCGTACTCGCCGATCTTCCAGGAATTGCCGGTGATCGGGGCCTTCCCCGTCCAGCCCGTGTTGAAGCTCTCCGGGGTCGCGTTGAGCGAGGCGGGCAGCAGCGGGTCGAAGAGGCTCTGCCAGTCGGCGAACGGGGTCTTGAACGTGATCCGTACCTCGTGCTCGTCCTTGCCCTGCTCGACCTTGTCGATCTGGTCGTAGCCGATGGTGTTCGCCACCTGGAAGCGGCTGTCCGAGCCGTTGAGCGCCTTCCACTGCGCCTCGAAGTCGGCGACCCCGAGCGGCTTCCCGTCGGACCACTTGGCCTTCGGGTTCAGCTCGTACGTCACCACCTGCGGGTTCGTCGAGGTCACCGCCGCCGAGGTCAGGAAGTTCGGGTTGGCGTGCGGCACACCCTTGGCGTCGAAGTCGAACAGGTCGGGTTCGATCAGCGAGATGATCGACGCGGCGTCGCCCTGCGTGCCGTCCGTCTGGTTGGGGTTGTACTGATTGATCCACTGCTCGATCGACACCTTGTAGGTGCCGCCCTGCTTGAGATCGGACGCCGGGTGCGGGTTGAGGTCCTGCGTCCCGGCCGCGGGAGCCGCCTTCCGCTCCTGCCCGCCGTCGTCGGACGCGCCGGACCCGTCCCCGCCGCCGCACGCGGCGAGCACCAGGGCGGCGGATACGGTCGCCGCGGCGACGGCGGCTGCTCTGGCGGCCTTGATCATGGCGGAGTTCCTCTCGTGGTACGCGCATGGGGTGGGACATGGGGCATGGGGCATGGGACCGGAAGGCGGATCGGCCCGCGTCGGCGGGGTGAAATCCCGGTCACCGTACGCACGTTCACCAGCTCCCCGACAGGCTCACAGGCCCCGGGCCAGTGCATTTATCCCAGCCGCAACACGCGTGACACAGGAAGCAACGGCTCCGTCGAATCCGCTGGATAGCGTCCGCCTCGTGCTCGCCTATCTGGCCAAGCGGCTGGGCTACTACCTCGTCCTCCTCGCCGTGGCGGTCTTCCTGTCCTATGTGCTCTCCTCGCTCGCGCTGTCCCCGCGCGGCTACTTCGAGGGGCGCCAGCCACCTCCGCCCGCGGGCTCGGTGGAGGCACAGCTGTCCGCGCTCGGCATCAACGACCACACCCCGCTCATGGACCGCTTCGGCACCTGGGCCTCGCACGCGCTCCGCGGCGACTTCGGGCGCACCATCGACAGCGGCAGCGTGGGCGAGGAGTTCGGGCGCCGCGTCGGCGTGAGCCTGCGGCTGCTCGTCGCGGGCACCGTCCTCGGTACGGTCGTGGGCGTCCTCCTCGGCGCCTGGGGCGCCGTACGGCAGTACCGCCTCTCCGACAGGGCGGTCACCCTCTTCGCCTTCCTGCTGCTGTCCACCCCCACCTTCCTGCTCGCCGTCCTCCTCAAGGCCGGCGCGATGAAGGTCAACCAGGCCGCGGGCGGCGAACTCATCGCGTTCACCGGCGAGAAGACCCCCGGACTCACCGGTTCCGGCGCCACGCTCCTCGGCGACCGCGCCGTCCACCTGTTGCTGCCCACCCTGTCCATCGCGCTCGGCACCGCCGCCGCGTACAGCCGCTACCAGCGCGGCACCATGCTCGACGTCCTCGGCTCCGACTTCCTGCGCACCGCCCGCGCCAAGGGGCTCACCCACCGCGCGGCCGTGCTCAAGCACGGGCTGCGCACCGCGCTCGTCCCCATGTCGACCTTCTTCGCCTACGGCTTCCTCGCCCTGTTCACCGGCGCCGCCTTCACGGAGAAGATCTTCGGCTGGCACGGCATGGGCTCCTGGTTCATCGACGCCGTCGGCAAGAGCGACGTCAACTCCGTCGTCGCCGTCAATGTGTTCGCCGCCGTGATGGTGCTGCTCTCCGGCTTCCTGGCCGACGTGCTCCACGCCGCGCTCGACCCCCGCGTCCGGACCCGCTAGCCAGGAGCGCCATGATGACCACCACCACCGCCACCAC
>NZ_JAINFC010000679.1 GCF_020740835.1 Streptomyces sp. UNOC14_S4 | reverse complement strand
GACCAAGCGCTACCGCCCCCTCCCCGCAGGCACCGGCGAAGAGATCGAGATCCGCTACCGCCTCACCCGCGCCGGCCTCGTCGCCGAGGGCTTCCCGGGCGTGCGCCTGCTGAGCACCACCCCCACCCACGTCACGCTCGAAATCGACCGCGTCCGCCGCACTTACGACGTCGCCGCCTACGGTGACGGCACCGTCCACGTGGGCCCGTACGCGCTGCTCGCCCTGCCCCGGTTCCCGGCGCCCGAGAGCCGGGCGCTGCCCGGTTCGCTGCTGGCGCCCATGCCGGGGGTCGTGGCGCGCGTCGCGGAGGACGCCGAGGTCGGCGCGGTCGTACGGCAGGGACAGCCCCTGCTCTGGCTGGAGGCCATGAAGATGGAACACCGCATCGTCTCGCCCGCCGACGGCACGCTCACCGCCCTCCACGCCGAGCCCGGCCGCCAGGTCGAGGTCGGCGCCCTGCTCGCCGTCGTCACCGCCGTCGTCACCGAGGAGCCGACGCCATGAAGAGCACGACGAAAAGCACGTTGAAAAGCACGGCGAAGAGCACGACGAAAAGCACCGTCGAAGAAGCGCAGCATCTGCAGGACCTCCGCGCCGCCGTCGCCGCGCTGGGCCGCCGTTACGGGCGGGAGTACGTCACCCGGGTCGTCGCCGAGGGACGGCACCCCGACGAGCTGTGGGCGGAGGCCGGAAAGCTCGGCTATCTCGGGGTGAACCTTCCGGCCGAGTACGGCGGCGGGGGTGGCGGCATCGCGGAACTCTCCATCGTTCTCGAAGAATTGGGCGCCGCGGGCTGCCCGCTTCTCCTTCTCGTCGTCTCGCCCGCGATCTGCGGCACGGTGATTTCCCGTTTCGGCACCGAAGCGCAGAAGAGCCGCTGGCTGCCCGGTCTCGCCGCCGGTTCGCTGCGGATGGCATTCGGGATCACCGAGCCGGACGCGGGCTCGAATTCCCACCGCATCACCACCACGGCCCGCCGTGACGGCGACACCTGGGTGCTGAGCGGCCGCAAGGTCTTCATCTCGGGCGTCGACATCGCCGACGCCACGCTGATCGTCGGCCGTACGGAGGACGCCCGCACCGGGAAACTCAAACCCTGCCTCTTCGTCGTCGACCGCGAGGCGCCCGGATTCTCCTACCGCCGGATTCCGATGGAACTCGCCTCGGCGGAAAAGCAGTTCGAGCTGGTGCTGGATGAGGTACGGCTGCCCGCCGACGCCCTGGTCGGCGACGAGGACGCCGGGCTGCTCCAGCTCTTCGCGGGCCTGAATCCCGAGCGGGTGATGACGGCCGCGTTCGCGATCGGGATGGCCCGGTACGCCCTGGGCCGCGCCGTCGACTACGCCCGTACGCGCGAAGTGTGGAAACAGCCCATCGGAGCCCATCAGGCGATAGCGCACCCGCTCGCCCAGGCGCACATCGAGATCGAACTCGCCCGGCTGATGATGCAGAAGGCCGCGCGGCTCTACGACGCGGGCCAGGATGAGGCGGCCGGTGAGGCCGCGAACATGGCGAAATACGCGGCCGCCGAGGCCGCCGTCCGTACCGTCGACCAAGCCGTGCACACTCTCGGCGGCAACGGCCTTTCCACCGAGTACGGGCTCGCCCAGCTCATCACGGCCTCCCGGGTGGCGCGTATCGCGCCGGTGAGCCGCGAGATGATTCTCAATTACGTCTCGCATCAGACACTGGGACTCCCCAAGTCCTACTGACACGAAGTGGGTTGCCGGATGACGCTTGTCCATCGCTCTCACGAGCGGGGGATCACCACCCTGACGCTCGATTCCCCGCACAACCGCAACGCGCTCTCCGCGCGGCTCGTGTCCGAACTGCACGACGGCCTCGCCGAGGCGGCGGGTGACAAGGACGTACGGGCGGTCGTGCTCACGCACACCGGCACCACCTTCTGCGCGGGAGCCGACCTGACCGAGGCCGGTACGGACGCGTCGGCTCCGCTCGGACTCGTACGGCTGATGCGGGCGGTCGTGGACCTGCCGAAGCCGGTCGTGGCGGTGGCCGACGGGCACGTACGGGCCGGAGGACTGGGGCTGCTGGGAGCGTGCGACATCAGTGTGGCGGGGGAGGGGGCGACGTTCGCGTTCACCGAGGCCCGGCTGGGCCTGGCGCCCGCGGTGATCTCCATGCCGCTGCTGCCCCGCCTGGACGCGCGGGCCGCCGCCCGCTACTACCTGACCGGCGAGCGCTTCGACGCGGCGGAGGCCGCGCGTATCGGCCTCGTCACGCTCACCGGGAAGCCCGCGGACGTCCTGCCCCCGCTGCTGGACGGCCTGCGGCGCGGCTCCCCGCAGGGCCTGGCCGAGTCGAAGCGGCTGGTGACGGCGGAGGTGCGGCGCGCGTTCGACCGCGACACGGACGAACTGGCGGCGCTGTCGGCGCGGCTCTTCGCCTCGGAGGAGGCGCGCGAGGGCATGACGGCTTTCCTGGAGCGACGGGATCCGGCATGGCTACGGTGAGCGCCTCCGACACGGCTCAGGGCCGGGCTCCCAAACAGGACCGCAGCCGCGCCACCCGGCAGCGCCTGCTGGAGGCCGCCATCGCGTGCCTGGCCGAACGCGGCTGGGCGGGCTCGACGGTCGCCGTCGTGGCGGAACGGGCCGGCGTCTCGCGCGGCGCCGCGCAGCACCACTTCCGCACGCGGGAGGACCTCTTCACGGCGGCGGTCGAGTACGTGGCGGAACAGCGCACGGCGGCCCTGCGGGCGGCCCTGCGGGACGTCCGCACCCCGATCCACCTGATCTCGGGCCCGGCGCGCACATACGGCGCCGTCCGCGAACTCGTCGACCTCTTCACCGGCCCCCTCTTCCGCGCGGCCCTCCAACTGTGGGTCGCGGCGGCGAACGAGGAGCAGCTCCGCGAGCGGGTCGTCGAACTGGAGGCCCGCGTCGGCCGCGAACTGCACCGCATGGCGGTGGAACTGCTGGGCGCGGACGAGAGGATCCCGGGCGTACGCGAAACGGTCCAGGGCTTCCTGGACATGGCGCGGGGGCTGGGCCTGGCGAACCTCCTGACGGACGACAGCGCGCGGAGGGAGCGGGTGGTGAACCACTGGACGGACGTGCTGGGGGAGCTCTTGCGGAGGTGAGGCGCGCCGGGGCCGTCGTCGCGGTCCGTTGTGGGCCGGGGCGTGGCCTCCGGGCCGGGAACCTGAAACGCGGTGCGTTCACCGTGATCCGTGTTGGTTGCCCTGATGCGTGCACCGTCGTTCCAGAAC
>NZ_JAINFC010000678.1 GCF_020740835.1 Streptomyces sp. UNOC14_S4 | reverse complement strand
CCTGTGCCACGTCCGCAAGGTCGCCGACCGGCAGGCCGCGCGCGTCCTGCGCGACGGCGAGCCGCTCGAAGCCGGTGACTACGCCGTCGTGGTGGCCAACCGCTTCCCCCGCACCGCCGGCCGCTACGCCGCGCACCTGGTCTCGCTGGAAGGCTTCGCCGACCACCTCGACGGCAACCCGCCCGACGAGTCCGTCGTCCGCATGGTCTCCCTGTGGGCCTGGTCCTTCGAGGCGAGGCCCGACCCGCAGGCCCACTTCGACGCGCTGATCCGGCACATGGCCGAGGACCCCGCGGGCCTCGGGCTGCGCCTGCGACCACAGGCGGCGGGCGCGCCGGCGGGCCCCGCCACCGAGCGCCTGGACCTCGGCTACGTACCCGTGGACCACGCCCTGCCCTCCGGGGAGCACACGTTCGCCTGGTACCGCGGCCCCTTCACCCCCGTCGTGGCGCAGGACCTCCCGGTCCCCGAGAGCGGGCAGTTCGAGCACACCGACGAGGCCCTGATCTACCTCACCGGCACCGGGGTCTTCGACGTCAGCTACGCCGCCGCGTTCACCCTCGGCCGCGCGCTCGCGCTCTCGGACGCCTCCCTGGCCGCGGCCGTGTCCGGCTTCCGCGCCCGGTCGCGGCGCGTCGTCCACCGGGCGCTGACGCGGGGCCGTACCGGCCCGCACCCGGCCCGCGACCGCTTCCACGAACTGATCGAGAACGGGCTCGGCACCCGCCTGCACACGGCCGCCACGACCGTGACCGGCACCCGTACCCCGCCCGCGCCCCGGCGCGCCGCCGGCGGGGTGCCACAGGCTCCCGACCTCACGGGGCTGCGCGGCCGGTTGCGGTCCGGCGCGACCCGCGACCTGCTGCTCACCGCCCTGGCGGAGCCGCTGGCCCCGCTGACGAGGGCGCTCGACCAGGTGACCCTGCTGGCCGCGGTCCCGTTCGGCCACCTGGTGCCCGACGCGCGCATGCTGCCGCCCGAGAGCCTGCGTTTCTTCCACGTCGACGCGCAGTGGTGCGCGGCACTGCGCGACGGAGTGCTCAGCACCGGCATCGGCACCTCGCTGGACGCCGCCGTCAACGACATCGCGCGGGACACCCTGGCCGCGCCGCGCCCGCTGGCAGGGCTGCTGATGCGCTCCGCGCTCGTCCGCAACTGGCCCGACGTCGTGGTCGAGCCCCAGCGCACGACACCCGGCCTGGAACTGCTGGACATCGTCCACCGCGTGGTCATCGGCCCGGACCTGCTGCTGTGCCTCGTCGACGGGGTGCCGGACCAGGTGGTGTTCCGCGAGCCGCACGAGGGCATCCACTTCGGCGTCGACGAGGGCGACCGCATCGGCCTGCGGCGCCTCACCGGAGCCGTGGGGGAGTCGCTGGAGCAGGACTTCCCGCCGGACGAAGGGGGCATCGGCCGGTTCCTGCGCCCGGCCGTGGCCGACGGGACGCGCGAGGTACTCGGCCTCGTCGTCGGCGACGACCCCCTGGTCCCCGCCATGACCACCGTCCTGCGGGAGCTGGGGCAGCTCCGGCCCGGTGAACCGCTGAGCGCGGGCGCGCTCGCGGTGGAGCTCGTCAACGCCCCGCAACGCATCGCCTTCACCCCGGACCGCTCCGGCCAGAGTTAAGGACCCGCAGCATGCCGTCACCGTCACCCCTGATCGTCCCCGTCCAGGTGGACGCGCTCCTGGTCAACAAGCGCGTACGGGACAACGAGACCTGGCGCCGCTGGTACGCCGACTTCGAGGTGCTGGACGACCGGAAGCCGCCCGAGCCCGACCCGTTCCAGAGCTCCGCCTCCGGCAAGCCGGACCACGGGATCCACCTCCAGTGGCTGCTGCCCGACGCGCTGCGGCGCGGACGGCAGGACGGACCGGCCGGACACGTGAAGTTCCCGCTCGTCCCCAACCGCTGGCTCGTCGTCCGCTACAGCCGTCCCACCGACCGGCCCGACGCCACGCCCACCGCCGTCGGCTGGATCGTCGACAGCGACTTCCTCGACGACGCGGACGGCACGTCCTCGTTCCTCGACCCCTGGGCCACGCGGCTGACCCCGGCCTGGATCGGCCGCTCCCACGACCTCGCGGACGGCCCGTGGACCGAGCCGACGGGCCGACAGCCCTTCCTCACCGCGGCCGGCCCGGGACTGCCGACGTTCTCGATGTTCCAGCCCTACAACGAGAACGTCTTCTCCCTCCACGACCCGCTGACCGACGTCGAAGGCCCGGCCCTGCTGAGCTACCTGGTCGTCGGCTGGTACTCGGACCCGGCCTGGGACATCCTCCGCACGGGCTCCGGGGACGTCCGGAAGCTGCTGGAGTCCCTGCGGTGGTCCACCACCGACAGCGCGTTCCGTCCCGCCCGGTCCCTGTACGCGGGCTCGGCGCTCGGCCTCTCCTGGGACTTCGACGGCGACCGGCCGCCCTCCGCCAAACCCGAACCCTCCGACATCGGGGACATCGACGTGGCCGTCGGCCACATCGCCACCGACGCCGAGACCGCCCTGCACCCGGCGGCCCTGGCCGACCCCGAGGCGGCCCTGCTGTGGGAGGCGTTCTCGTACGACCTCCTGGACGTCCTCGACGAGGACGGCGAGACCGCCCTCGACCAGGCGCTGCGCCGCACCTGGTTCGGCGCCGAACAGGGCGGCTACCTCTGGCGCATCGTCGACAGCCGTGAGGGCGGCGGAAGTACGCGATTGACGCCTCGTCAGGCAGCGGACGAGCGGCAATGGCTCGCCGAACTCAACGCCGCCCAGGCCGAGCACGACGCCGCCTCCCGCGACCTCGCCCACCTCCAGCGCCGCCTGTACGGCCTGTGGTGGCTGCGCGGACGGCCGACCCGGCCAGGGCAGGAGTGGGACGACGCGTGCGACGCGCAGCTCGAACCTGAGAACGCGGGCACCGTCGCCGCACAGGTCCGGGAGAAACTGGACGATCTCTTCCGTGAGGACGGACTGCGCAAACGCATCCCGTGGGGCGACACCCCCGAGGACTTGGCCGCCGAGGTCGAGGCGTACGCCACCGCGCACGGCCTCGCGCCGGGCCGGGAGCTCCAGCGCGTCGCCGAGCCCGCCTTCCACAGCACGCCCGACCCGACCGTCATCGTCCGCGGGGCCAAGCTCGACCGGCCGCTGACCGACGAGAACACCCTGGTCTGCCGTACGTCGGCCGAGACGGTGACGGGGATCCGCGTCGGCGGCGGGATGACGCCCGCGCCCGCCGACGCTGATCCCCG
>NZ_JAINFC010000677.1 GCF_020740835.1 Streptomyces sp. UNOC14_S4 | reverse complement strand
GCCGTCGGCCCCGCCCAGGCGGCGCCCGTCGTCGTCCTCACCGGGCCGCCCGGCGTCGGGAAGACCACCCTGGCCGTCCGGCTCGCCCACCTGCTGCGGCACACTTTCCCGGACGGCAGGATCTTCCTGCGGCTGGACGGCGACCGCGACCGTGCGCCCCACGAGCTCCTCGCCGAACTGCTGCTGAAGGTCGGCGTGCCCGTGTCGTCCCTCCCCGAGGCCACGGTGGACCGCGCCGCGATGTTCCGCGCGCTGCTGTCGGGCCGCCGGGTGCTGGTGGTGCTCGACGACGCGCGGGACGAGTCCCAGATCCGCCCCCTGCTGCCCGGCATCCCCGGGTGCGCGGTCCTGGTCACCACCAGGGACCGCGCGCCGGTCCCGGCCGGGACGCACCTCGTCGACGTCGCCCCGCTCGACGACAAGGAGGCGCGGGACCTGCTCGGCCGCATCGTCGGCCCCCCGCGGCTCGCCCTGGAGCCCGGGGCGGCCGAACGGGTCCTCGACCACTGCGCCGGGCTGCCCCTCGCCCTGCGGGTGACCGGCGCCCGGCTCGCGAGCCGCCCGGACTGGCGGGTCGGCTGCCTCGCCGACCGCCTCGCCGGTGAAGTCCGTGAACGCGCCGCCGAGAACACCGCTGAGCACGCCGCCGAGGACACCGCCGTGCGGACCTGCGTCGCCGCCAGCTACCACGAACTCGCCCCCGAGGCCGCGCAGGCCTTCCGGGCCATCGGGCTGCTCCCGGCCCTGGAGTTCCCCGGCTGGGTGCTGGCCGCCCTGCTCGACGCCCCGGACACCGACCGGCCGCACGACGCGCTGCTCGACGCGAACCTGGTGCAGGTCGCCTGCACCGACGACCAGGGGCGCCCCCGTTACCGCGTGCACGCCCTCGTCCACGCCTACGCGGCCGAGCGGGCCCTGGAGGAGGAGCCCCCGTCCTGGCGGCGGGCCGCGGCGGCCCGTGCCCTCGACGGCTGGCTCGCCCGGCTGCGCACGGCACGCGACCAGCTCGTCAGCGGCAGCTCCGCCGACGCCACCTGCGGTGGCATGGGGGACCCCGACGGCTGGCTGGAGAGCGAGCGGTCAGGGCTCGTGGCCGCCGTCGAGTTCGCCGCGGACGCCGGGTACGGGGACCGGGCCGCCGCCCTCGCCGCCGTCATGGAGGAGGTCTGCCACCTGCGCAACTGGTGGGACGCGTGGGAGCGGTCCGCACGCGCGGCCCTGCACCGCGCGCGGGCCGACGGGGACCACGTCACCGCCGCCCTCGCCCAGGGCTCCCTCGCCAGGGCCTCCGCCGTACGCGGCCGGGTGGCCGAGGCCGTGGGCCGGTTCGCCCCCGCGGTCGACCGGCTCGACGAACTCGGCGAGGCCCGGCACGCCGCGTGGCTGCGCGTCCACCGGAGCTTCGCGGTCGCCGACCACGGCATGACCGAACTCGCCCTCGCCGACGCGGAGTCGGCCGCGCGGACGCTGGGCCGGCTCGGTGACGGGGTCGGCCGGGTCCTCGCCCTGCGCAGTCTCGCCTTCGCCCACATCTGCCGCCGCCGGGAAGCCGACGCCGTCGCCGTGCTGGAACCCGTCGTCGAGACCAGCGAACGGCTCGGCCGGCCGCTCCTCCTCGCCGACGTCCTCCAGATGCTGGCCTGGGCGGAGATCGGCCTGGGCCGCTTCGGCCGGGCCGCCCGCCACCTCCACCGCGCGCTCGCCGAGTACCGCCTGCTGCGGCACCGCCCCGGCGAGGCGTACGCGCTGCTCGCGCTCGGGCGCGTGCACGTCGAGCTCGGACCCGACCAGGCCTGGCGCGCGATCGGCCCGCTCGACGAGGCCGCGACCATCTTCACCGAACTCGGCGAGCGCCGCGGCGAGGCCCTCGTCGCGTACTGGCTGGGCAAGACCCACACCGCGCTCGGCGACCCGGGCCGGGGCACCGCCCACCTCCAGGAGGCGACGAGCGCCTTCCGCGGGCTCGGCATGCCCTTCTGGCTGGAGCTCGCCCGGCGGGAGGCGGGTGAGGAGGCGGGCGCCCCCGCGCCGCAGGCCCTCGCGTAGCCCCGCGCCGCCCGTGGCCGGGCCCACCGGTGGAGCCCTTGTGCGTTTCTCATGCGCGCGGGGTGAACGGTGGAGCCCAGTCCACGAAGGGAGGCGCGGTGCCGGAACTCGCCGCACCCCAACAAGACGAACAGGCCGCCGCCGTCGAGGAGACCGCGGCCGACGTTCTCCGGGAGGTCCTGCTCCACCAGCGAAGACTGCGCGACGGAGGCTGTGAGGGAACGGTCTGCGACCGATGCGTCCGGTACCACCTGGACGCGGTCCGCACGGCCATGGAGAGCGGGAGGCCGCTGGAGTTCGTCCTCCCCGCCTTCCCGGTGAAGTCCCCCAACCCGGCCAAGGTCCTCGGGCACCTGCCCGACACGGCCGAGGAACTCGCGCTCCGCTTCCTCGACGAGCTCTGCGAGCGCATCGGGAAGCTCTACGCGCCCGGAGCCGTCATCACCATCTGCTCCGACGGCCGGGTCTTCAACGACCTCCTCGGCGTGAGCGACGAACACGTCACGGGCTACGCCCGTGCGCTCGACAACACGATCGCGGAGGCCGGGGCGAGCCGGTTGCGGACGTTCGCCCTCGACGACGTCTACCGCGACGCCGGGCACGAGGAAATGCGCGCGCGGCTGACCGACGGATACGCCCCGTCGCTCGACGAACTGCGTACGGAGGTACGGGACGGTGGCGCGCCGCTGGCCATGTACCGCGGCATCACCCGCTTCATGCTGGAGGATCTCTCCGGACCGCACTACTCGGGGACCCGCTCGGCTCTTCAGCGCCGCTGCCGGGATCTGGCGTACCGCGTCATCCAGCGGAGCCGGGCCTGGGGGAATCTGCTGGACGAGATCTTCCCGGATGCGGTGCGTCTTTCCATTCACCCGCAGCCGTGCGCCGCCGGCAAGATCGGCATCTTGCTGGCCGATACGCCGGACGCTTGGCTCACGCCTTGGCACAGCGTTGCCGTCGACGTCGGCGGGCGGTTCACGTTGATGAAGCGGGCCGAGGCGGAGGCGGCTGGCGCCTTGCCTGTTTTTCGGGGTGGGCGCCCCACTCATTATGTGCTGGAGCCTGCGGCTCGGGCCTGCGCCTAGTCGTCTGCCTGGGCATGCCGGTTTGCGGCTGCCGGTTGTCCGTGGCTGGTCGCGCAGTTCCCCGCGCCCCTGACGGGGCGCGTACGTACCCCACTTCCCCCCACTCCCCAGG
>NZ_JAINFC010000676.1 GCF_020740835.1 Streptomyces sp. UNOC14_S4 | reverse complement strand
GGTCCGGGCACCCCGAGCGCGTACGCCGTCGGCTTCCAAGGGCAGCAGCCGCCGTACGGCGGGCTCCCGGGCGGGCCCGCCACCTACGGCCAGGCCCCGTACGGGCAGGGCGGGTTCGTGCCCGGCTCCTACGGCTATCCCGCCGGGGCCTATACGACCGGGGCTTATACGAACGGGGCCTATACGAACGGCTGGCCCCCGCACGCCCCGAACGGCCCCTCGGCGGGGAACGGCCTCGGCGTCGCGGCCCTGGTGCTGGGCATCGTCGGCACTGTGCTGTCCCCGACCGTCCTGCTGGGGGTGGTCCTCGGCATACTCGCGGTCGTCTTCGGCGGCATAGGCCGGTCGAAGGTGCGCAACGGCGAGGCGGACAACGGCGGACAGGCCCTCGCCGGGCTGATCCTCGGCGGCGTGGCGCTCGTGGTGAGCGGGCTGATGCTGACCCTCTACCTCAGCGTGGACACGAGCGACGGCGACACCACCCCGCAGGACGACCCCGGGTCGACCTACCGCGCGTCCCTGGTCGTGGACCGGCCGCTCACGGACCTCCGCTGACGCACCCTCCGGGCGGCACCTTCCGTGGTGCGGCCGGGTGAGGCTGGGAGCGGACAGAGCGGGTCGTCCTCAGGCCGCCGCTCGCGCCGCCAGCCGCGTGCGGGCCTCCGTCAGTGCGAAGCCCAGCAGATTCTCCCCGCGCCAGCGCGCCGGGTCCTGCGCCCGCTCGTCGTCGGCGGCCAGGCCTATGCCCCAGACCCGGTCGAGCGGGCTGGCCTCCACCAGCACCCGGTCGCCCGTACCGAGCAGGAACGCGCCCAGCTCCGGGTGCTGCCCGAACTTGTGGATGCTGCCCTCCACCACCAGGTCGAAGCGGTGCCGCCGCCAGAGCTCCTCGTCGAAGCCGCGCACGGTGCGCCCGGCGTCCTTCGCCTGCTTCGGGTGCCCGGCCGCGAGGGCGCGGGCCTCCGCCTCCGCGTCGCCGAACAGCCGTGCCTTGCACGCCATCATCCAGTGCTCCGCCGTGGCGTAGACCGTCCCGTCCACGGCGAACGGCGACGGCCACCACTGGCTGAAGCAGCTCGGCCCCACGCTGCCGTCCCGCCGCGGCCGGTGGCCCCAGAAGTGGACGTACTTCACCCGCTCGCCGCGGCCCACGACCGCCAGCAGCTCCTCGACCGTACGCGGCCCGCCGTCCGGTGCGACGGCCTGCGCCGCGCCGGAATTGCCGCCGTTCTCCCCGTTGATCGTCATGTCCGTCATTCTGGCAGCGACCACTGACAACGGATCCTGAATTTCCGCTCCCAGCTGTGGGGCGACATCTCTGCTCATCACTGAATCCGTCGCTCCGTCAAAAATTCGCTACGGAATCCCTTGTTGTCATGCCACCCCTCTGTCAGGATCGGCAACCAAATCCGGTTGGAGCTACGCCCGCCTCGGGTCCCCGCGGTGTGCGGAGGAGTGCGCGATGGATCAGCTGCACGACATCACGGAACGGTTCACCGACGGCGCGCAGTACATCGACGGGCGCCCGCGCGAGGGCGGCTCGGGCCGTCGGCAGGCCGTGGTGGACCCGGCCACCGGAGCCGAGCTCCTCTCCTACGGACTCGCCGGTCCCGCCGACGTGGACGAGGCCGTGGCCGCCGCCCGCCGCGCCTTTCCCGCGTGGGCCGGAGCCACCCCCGGCGAACGCGCGGGCGCGCTGCACCGGTTCGCCGACGTGCTCGCCGAGCAGGCCGACGACCTCGCCCGCGCCGAATCGGCACAGTGCGGCAAGCCGATCCGGCTGACCACCGGGTTCGACGTGCCCGGCACCGTCGACAACACCGCCTTCTTCGCGGGCGCCGCCCGCCACCTGGAGGGCAGGGCCGCCGGGGAGTACAGCGCCGACCACACCTCGTACGTCCGCCGCGAACCCGTCGGCGTCGTCGGCGGGATCGCCCCCTGGAACTACCCCCTCCAGATGGCCGCGTGGAAGGTGCTCCCCGCGCTCGCCGCGGGCAACACCGCCGTGCTCAAACCCGCCGAGATCACCCCACTGACCTCGCTGATGTTCGCCCGGGCGGCCACCGAGGCGGGCATCCCCGACGGCGTCCTCAACGTCGTCGCCGGCGCGGGCCGGGACGCGGGCGAGCACCTCGCCGGGCACCCGGACGTCGCCATGCTCTCCTTCACCGGCTCCACCGCCGTCGGCAAGCGGGTCGCCGGGATCGCCACCGCCACGGTCAAACGGCTCCACCTCGAACTCGGCGGCAAGGCACCCTTCGTCGTCTTCGACGACGCCGACCTGGAGGCCGCCGTCCACGGCGCCGTCGCCGGAGCGCTCATCAACAGCGGACAGGACTGCACCGCCGCCACCCGCGCCTACGTCCAGCGGCCGCTGTTCGACGCGTTCGTCGCGGGCGTGGCCGACCTGATGGCGGACGTGCGCCTCGGCGACCCCTTCGACCCCGGCACCGACCTCGGGCCGCTGATCTCGCACGCCCACCGCGACCGCGTCGCCGGGTTCGTCGACCGGGCACGCTCGTACGCGACCGTGGTCACCGGCGGCCACGCGCCCACCGGGGAACTGGCCAAAGGCGCGTACTACCTCCCCACACTCGTCACCGGCGCCGCCCAGGACAGCGAGATCGTCCAGGACGAGGTCTTCGGCCCCGTCCTCGTCGTGCTGCCCTTCGACAGCGACGACGAGGGCATCGCGTTCGCCAACGACACGCCGTACGGGCTCGCCGCGTCGGCCTGGAGCCGCGACGTCCACCGCGCGGGACGGGCCACGCGGGAGATCCAGGCCGGGTGCGTGTGGGTGAACGACCACATCCCGATCATCAGTGAGATGCCGCACGGGGGGTTTCGGGCGTCGGGGTACGGCAAGGACATGTCGATGTACTCGTTTGAGGAGTACACGCAGGTGAAGCATGTGATGTTCGACAACAGTGGGGTGGCCCTGAAGGGGTGGCACCGGACGGTGTTCCGTGGCCGGTGAGGTGTCCGTCGTGGGGGCTCCGCCTCTGGGCTCTGCCCCTGGACCCCGCCGCGTCCTGCGCGTGGGCCGGTACGCCTACCGGGGTGCCTCTTGCGCTCCGCGCGCGGCTGCGGGGTGCGTTGTGGCCGGTCGCGCAGTTCCCCGCGCCCCTTACGGGGCCCTACGGCCCCGCCTCCGCGCCCCTTACGGGGCGCTCCCGGTGCGCGGTGACATCGCACCGCCTCTTTGCAGCGACAATCTTCTGGTCCCCCGACGCGGACCACCAGCCCCAGCG
>NZ_JAINFC010000675.1 GCF_020740835.1 Streptomyces sp. UNOC14_S4 | reverse complement strand
GGGCGGCGGTACTGGCGCAGGTGGGGCGGCGGGTGGACGGTGAGGGGGCGAGGTCCTTGCTGGAGCGAGCCGGCCTGGAATGACCGGGGGCTGCGCCCCGCCCGCAAACGGGAAGGTAAGACGGAAGTTCGGCCGACAGGGCGCGCCCCGTCAGGGGCGCGGGGAACTGCGCGACCAGCCGTCGACGACCGGTAGTCGCGCACTCAGCTCACGAGGCAACCCGGTAGGCGCCGCGCAGCGGACCCGCAGCCGCGCGCCGAGAGCAAGTGGCACCCCGGTGGGCGCACCGGCCGCGCACCCAGCGCAAGCCGCACTCCAATAAGGCGCGGGCGGGTCACCGCCATCGATAGGTGACACCCGTCATACGCTGCGACGCCGCCCACAAACCCGCACTCGCGCGGTCGTCGCGAGTCCATGGCGCGCGCCACGCGCGCGAAGGCCCGCGCCGCCCCGGGCCGCGCCCCGGCCCGAAGAAGTCGTCCTGGCGGACCCCCGCCGCCGTCGCCGCGTAGAGCATCGGCACCGCCCCCGCCTCCGCACTCGTCGCGGCCACCCGGTTGAGGGACTCGAAGAGCTGCTCCAGCCAGGCCCGTTCCTCCATGCGTGCCCCGGCGGTCTGGAGGTTGGTCGCCGCGTAGCCGGGGTGGGCGGCCGCGGCCAGGACGGGGGAGTCCTCCGCGGCCAGCCGCCGGGACAGTTCGTGGACGAAGAGCAGGTTGGCGCTCTTCGAGCGGCCGTACGCCGTCCAACGGCGGTAGCGGTGCTCCATGTTGAGGTCGCGCGGGTCGACCGTGCCCAGGACGTGCAGATTGCTGGAGACGCTCACGACCCGCGCGCCCCGCCCGGCCTCGCGCAGCCGCTCCAGCAGCAGCCCCGTCAGCGCGAAGTGCCCGAGGTGGTTGGTGCCGAACTGCATCTCGAAGCCGTCGACCGTGCGCCGCTCGGGGAGCGCCATCACCCCGGCGTTGTTGATCAGCAGGTCGACCCGGTCGGCGGGGAGGTCCTCGGCGAAGGCCCGTACGGAGGCGAGGTCCGCGAGGTCCAGCGGGGCGAACACCACGTCCGCGCCGGGGGCCTCGGCCCGGACGCGCTCCTCGGCGGCCTTGCCGCGCGTCGCGTCCCGGCAGCCCAGCACCACCCGCGCGCCCCGGCGCGCGAGCTCCCGCGCGGTGACATAGCCGAGGCCGCTGTTGGCCCCGGTCACCACCGCGGTGCGGCCGCTCTGATCGGGGATGTCGCGCGCGCTCCAGCCGTCCACGTCCGCCGCTCTCCGAGGTCTCCGGGGGAACAACAAGGGGGAACACCCAGCGTAGGCGAAGGCGCGGCGGACGGCCCGGCATTCGCCTCAACGGCGTACGGAGGTGTACGGAGGCATACGGGTGGCGGGCAACGGGGACCGCGTCACCCACCCGGCCCAAGTCGGGGCCGTGGACCGCCACTACCATCCGCACGGTGACCACTGACATCCCGTTGACGACGCTGCTGGCCCTGTGCGCGGCCGCCGCGGCCGCGGGCTGGGTCGACGCGGTCGTCGGCGGGGGCGGGCTGCTGCAGCTCCCCGCCCTGCTCGTCGGTCTGCCCCACGTCGCCCCCGTCCAAGTCCTCGGCACCAACAAGGCCGTCGCCATCTGCGGTACGGGCGCCGCGGCCGTCGCCTACGCGCGCCGCGGCGTGCTGGACCTGAGGACGGCCGTACGGATCGGGCTCGCCGCCCTCGGCGGATCGCTGGCGGGCGCGTTCTTCGCCGCCGGCATCGACAGCGCCGTCCTCCGCCCGCTGATCATGGGCATCCTCCTGGCCGTCCTGGCCTTCCTCCTGCTGCGGCCCGCTTTCGGTACGGAGGCCGCCGCCCCGGGCCCGCCGGTGAGCCGGCGCCGCGCGCTCGCCGCGATCCTCGTGGCGGGGCTCGGCATCGGCTTCTACGACGGGCTCATAGGCCCCGGCACCGGCACCTTCCTGGTGCTCGCGCTGGCGGCGGTGCTCCGGATGGACCTGGTGACGGCCTCCGGCACGGCCAAGGTCGTGAACGTGTGCACCAACGTGGGCGCGCTGGTCACCTTCTCGCTCCAGGGCTCCGTCATCTGGCGGCTGGCCGTGCCGATGGCGGTCTTCAACCTCGCGGGCGGGGCCGTGGGCGCCCGCATGGCCCTGAAGAAGGGCAGCGGTTTCGTACGCGGCGTGCTGGTGGTCGTCGTGGTGTCCCTCGTCTGCCGGCTGGCCTGGGACCAATGGGGCGGCTGACGGCGGCTCGAACGGGGCAGACCTGGAGGGAAGCAGAGAGAAACAGACAGCCGGGGGAGCCGTACGGGGCCCACGCCACGCCGGAGGACGAATGCACACCGGGCACACAGGCAGTTCGTACGCTGACCTTACGCCGGATCGTGTGTCATCGGACGGTACGGAAAACGGTCCGGCGGGGCCCCGGTGCCCGGTGGGTGCGGTTAGCCTGTCGACTACCTTCCTGACGTGGTGGGGGTTTACGTGCGTGTCTCCCGATGGCGCCGGGTCCGGTGGTTCCGGGCCGTGCTCGCGGGGCTGTACGTCGTCGTCCTGGCGGCGGCGGTGCCCAGGGGCGCCGGCGGCCACGGCAGGGACGGCAGCTGGTCCAGCGAGGAGGCCCAGCGGTTCTGGGGGCCCGCGCGGACGTCCGGCTCCTCCGCGGACGACGCCGACCGCGGCGCGGACAACCCGGCGCAGCGCATCACCGGCAGCGCGCGGCACTTCGACGGGGTGCCCACGGTCGGGGTGCTGTTCTACGTCGGCGAGGACATGAAGGACCACCACTGCACGGCCAGCGTGGTGCACAGCCCCAAGGGCAATCTGATCGTCACCGCCGGGCACTGCTCCTTCGGGGACGACGCGGCCTTCGTACCGGGCTACCGGTCGGGCGCGAGCAAGCAGCCGTACGGTGTGTGGGCCGTGGACCGCGTCTTCACCGACCCCCGGCGCACCGACACGGGCGACGGCTCCGACCTGGACTTCGCCTTCGCCACGCTCAAGCCGGACGGCCTGGGCCGCCAGGTCGAGCGCGTCACCGGCGCCAACCGGCTCGTCCGCACCCCCGGCTACACCAACCGGGTGACCGTCATCGGCTATCCCGACGCGGACGACGACCCCGCCGACCAGGCGATCCGCTGCACGGCGATGACCAGCAGACTTGAGAGCCACCGGCAGATGACCATGCGCTGCGACGGCTTCTTCTCCGGTACGTCGGGGAGCCCGTGGCTCACCCACTTCGACGAGAAGACGAAGACGGGGGATCTGGTGGGGGTGCTGGG
>NZ_JAINFC010000674.1 GCF_020740835.1 Streptomyces sp. UNOC14_S4 | reverse complement strand
GTGCCACCGGGGCCGGTGAGGGGGTCGGGCTGCGGGTGCGCGACGACGGCCTGGGTGCCGCTGAGCGGGGCGTCCTGCGGTGTGCAGGTGCCACCGGTGCCGCGCCCGCCGTCGACGTGCGGCGCCACGGCCTCGGGCGTCGCGGCTGGCGGATTCGCCGCCGACGTGACCGCCGTCGACGTTCCGGCGGCGTACGCGACAGTGCCCGTCCCGGCGAGGGACGGGCAGATGATCACCGCGAGGAGGAGCAGGAGCACGACGGCTGCCGACGGGCGGCGGCGCTGCTGCGGCTGTGGCTGCGGCACGTGCTTGCTCCTCTCCTGTTCGCCGGGGACTCGTCCGGGCCGATCCTCATACAAGATCTTTGTACGAGGAAGACGGGTCACCCATGCTACGGGCCCGGCCGCCGCGGGCCCGTCCGTCACATCTCCGGCGTGGCGGGAGCGAGCCGGGCGTCCTCGGCGGCGAGTGCCCGCAAGGCCGTGCGCTGGGCCCACCAGAGCAGGACACCTGTCGTGGCGGTCATCACGGCGGCGAAGGCGAGGTGCCCCGCCACCGTGTCCACGGCGGCGCCTGCCAGGGCGAGCACGGCGTGGCTGCCGAACCGGAGGGCGAGCAGCCCCAGAGCGATCTTGCGGGTCTTCTTGCCGTGCCAGAGCCGCTTCGCGAGCTTGAGCCGGGAGCGGAGCACGGTCAGCGAGACGACGAGGTTGACCGCGGCCAGGGGGATCAGGACCCAGAGCGCCTGGCCGGGGAACGCCTTGTACAGGTCGTACGAGCCGGACGCCACGGCCTCGAAGGCGAAGAACCAGACCGGCAGCGGCTCGATGTCGGCCGGGAGCGTCCGTGCGGTGGCCGGGGCGGTGACGGGGGCGGAGGTCGTGGTGTCCATGACGAAAATCCTGCCGTCGGGCGGGGAACGGCGGCAGATTCGAGGATCACCGGTGCGCGATGACTAATGTCATGGCCCCGGATGCGCCCGGGAGTACGAAAAAGGCCCCTCACCAGTGGTGAAGGGCCTTTTCCCGTCTGTGCGCCGCCAGGGACTCGAACCCCGGACCCGCTGATTAAGAGTCAGCTGCTCTAACCAACTGAGCTAGCGGCGCCTGCTGACGAGATAAATATACCTGGTCCCGGAGGGTGCTCTCGACCGCGGCGGGGCCGGGCCCCGGAGAGCCGGTGTCAGAGGGCCAGGGACAGCAGCAGCGGCGCCGCGTGCCGGTTCAAGGTGTCGGCCGCGCGGTACAGCCGGTGCGCGTGGGTGAGCGGGAGCGACAGCGCCAGGCAGCCGACGGCGCGCCCCGCGGTCATCGGGACGGCCGCGCAGACCGTCCCCACCGCGTACTCCTGGAGGTCGAGGACGGGCACGGTCGCGGGCCGGGCGTCGAGCTGGCGGAAGAGCGCCTTCTCGTTCGTGATCGTCCGCGAGGTGAGCCGGGCGGCCTTGTGGCGCGCGAGGTGGTCGCGGCGGTCGTCGTGGTCGAGCTGGGTGAGCAGGCACTTCCCGATGGCACTGGCGTGGGCGGCGGAGCGGAAGTCGACCCACTCGTTGACCTTGGGTGTCCGCGGCCCGTCGGCGTACTCCGTGATGCTGATCTCGCCGTCGATGTAGCGGCTCAGGTAGACGGCGGCGCCGACGGAGTCGCGCAGGACCGACAGGGACTGGCGGAGCCTGTTCCGCAGGGCGAGCTCGCGGGCGGGGCCGGAGCCCGTCAGCACCAGCGAGTCGCCCACGGTGTACGCGCCGTCTGGCAGCCGTTCCAGATACCCCTCGTGGCGGAGCATGGGCAGCAGCCGGGCGAGCTCGTGGGCGGACAGGCCGGATTCGCGCGCCATCTCGGCCTCGGTCATGCCGCCGGGCCGTGCGGCGACCGCCTCCAGGACCCGGAGGGCGTGCCGCACCGAGTGGAGCGGCGCCGTCGGCTCGGGCTTGAGGGCCACGTCATCCTCCTTGCGTACGAGGACGGAGTTCCGGGTCGCTCCGGGCTACTCCCGGGTTTCCCGCTCTCCACGATATCCACGAAAAGGGCGTTTGGGAGAGGGAGTTGACCGTATCGGGACCGGAGTGCGTGGCTCTGTTCAGCGGCGGGCCACCATGGCATATGCCTGCGACATGTGAGGTGCGTGAGGCGCCGGGAGAGGGGGTGAGGGGGAGGGTGAAGAAGATCGTAAAAATGGTGGCCTCCGGGAATAACCGGAGAGCTTCTCCGGTTTGTCGGTGGCGAAACGACCGTAGCGCGGCACGGCAGTGCCGCCGGACGACCAGGAAGGCGGGCGACCGTGGCCGACGTACAGGACGGTGACTTCATCCGGGGCGTGGCGCGGGGGAGTGCTCCCGTACCCCTTTCCGTGCTGGATCTCGCGACCGTCGGCAGCGGCCGGACCGCCGGGCAGGCGCTCGCCACCACCGTGGAGCTCGCGAAGCTCGCCGAGCGCCGGGGCTACCACCGCTTCTGGGTCGCCGAGCACCACTCCATGCCCGGGATCGCGAGCTCCTCCCCGGCCGTCGTCCTGGGTCACATAGCCGCCCACACCGACCGTATCCGCCTCGGTTCGGGCGGCGTGATGCTGCCCAACCACGCGCCGCTGGTCATCGCCGAGCAGTTCGGCACGCTGGAGGCGTTCGCCCCGGGCCGCGTCGACCTCGGCCTCGGGCGCGCGCCCGGCACGGACGGCGCGACCGCCGCCGCGCTGCGTCGCCAGGACCGGCTCCAGGAGGGCGCGGACGACTTCCCGCAGCAGCTCGCCGAGCTGACCCGGTTCCTGGACGACGACTTCCCCGACGGGCACCCCTACTCCCGCATCCACGCCGTGCCCGGGCCCGTGCAGGGGCGCGTCCCCGGCGGGGTGCAGCGGGCCGACCGTCCGTCGGTCTGGCTGCTCGGCTCCTCCGGCTTCAGCGCGCGGCTGGCGGGAGTGCTGGGTCTGCCGTTCTCCTTCGCGCACCACTTCTCGTCCGCCAATACGGTTCCGGCGCTCGACCTCTACCGCGAGTCCTTCCGGCCGTCCGAGATCCTCGACCGGCCCTACGCGAAGATCGGCGTCCAGGCCTTCGCCGCGGAGGACGCCGCCGAGGCCCGCCGCCAGGTGCGTACGGGCTCCCTCTCGATGCTGCGCCTGCGCACCGGCCGTCCCGGTCTCGTCCCGACGCCGGAGGAAGCGGAGACGTACGACTACAGCCCGGCCGAGCAGGACTTCGTCGACGACTGGCAGTCCAACGTGGTGCACGGCACGCCGGATGAGGTGGCGGAGGGGCTGCGGGGGCTGGTGAAGCGGACG
>NZ_JAINFC010000673.1 GCF_020740835.1 Streptomyces sp. UNOC14_S4 | reverse complement strand
CGCGGATGCCGTGCCGGGCCGCGAGCCGCCCGACCACGTAGAGGCCGAGGCCGGGGACGTCGCCCGGGTTCTCGGGGTGCGGGTCGGGGGCGCCCCGGAGGTGGGCCGCCCGGGCGATGCGGTCCGTGGCGGGCGGCGGGCCGTGCGGGTCCGGGTCGACGAGCAGGGCGTTGAGCTCGGCGAGCCGGTCGGGGGTGAGGCCGATGCCCTCGTCCTGCACGGACAGGGCGAGGTCGCCGGTCTCCAGGAGCCAGCCGGAGAGCTGCACTTGGGCGTCGGGCGGGGAGAAGGTGGTGGCGTTCTCCAGGAGTTCGGCGACGAGGTGGCTCACGTCGTCGGAGACATGGCCATGGAGGCGGGCGTGCGGCGGCAGCGACTGGATACGGACGCGCTGATAGCGCTCGATCTCGCCCGCCGAGGCGCGCAGGACGTCCAGCAGCGGTACGGGCCCGGGGCGCCCCGCCGCGCTCTCGGCGCCCGCGAGCGCGAGCAGGTTCTCGCTGTTGCGGCGCATGCGGGTGGCGAGGTGGTCGAGGGTGAAGAGGGTCTCCAGGCGCTCGGGGTCGGTCTCGTGGGCCTCCATGCCCTCGATGACGGCGAGTTGGCGCTCGACGAGCCCGAGGGTGCGCAGGGAGAGCCCGACGAAGAGGCCGCGGGCCCGGGCGGCGGTCTCCTCCGGGCGCTCCGCGGCCCGCGTGGTCATCTCGTCGGCCAGCTGCCCCGCGAGCTCCTGGTGCCGGTCGCGCAGGGCGTCGTGCTCCTCGGCGAGCAGGTGCCGGGCGGCGATGAGGCGGGTGCGCTCGCCTTCGAGGACGGCGATGCGCTCCTGCTGCCGGATGACCGTGTCGTGCAGGAGGTTCACGGAGCGGACGGTCTCGGCGAACTCGTCGTCGCGGCCCTTGAAGTCGATGGGCTTCTCGACGACCGGGTCGGCGGCCAGGCGCCGGGCGCCGCGCCGCAGCGAGCCGAGCGGCCGGGTGACGGAGCGCGTGGCGCGGACCCCGGCGACGAGGGCGACGAGGAGGGCCAGCGCGCTCGTCGCCGCGCGCAGTTCGAGCGCGGTGAGGGCGTCGTGGCGCTGCACCTCCAGACGGTCGGTCTGGCGGGCGGCGAGGTCGGACTCGGCCTGGCGCATGAGCTCCAGACGGGAGCTGAGCGCGGAGCGCACGGGCTCGGCGGGCTGGTCCGCGGAGCCGGGCGGGGCGGCGGTGAGCTTGGTGACGAAGGCTTCCGCCGTGGTGACGTCGGGACCGCTGACCGTACCGGCGTACGCCTCGCGGGTGCGGGCGGTGGCGAAGCGCTGGAAGTCGGCGATGTCGTCCCGCTCCGCGGTGGCGGAGCGCTGCGCCGCGGCGGTGAGGGCGGCCTGGCCGCTGTGCGCGCCGAGGGCGCCGAGGAGCAGGGCGCGGGTGGCGGAGGCCTGCTCGACGGCACGGCCGAGGAAGGGCAGCGCGGCCGCGTCGCCCTCGCCGCCGCCCGGCGCGCGCACGGCGGCGGTGTCGGCGGCGCCGTGGAGGGCCTGGACGATGGTGGTGTAGGCGGAGAAGACGGCCAGGGCGTCGTCGCCGCCGGAGGTGGCCTGGCGGCGCGCGGCCGGGAGGACGTCGAGTTTCTCGCGTACGGAGGCGGGGGCGCTGGGCCGGAAATCGTCGATCTGCTGGTCGACGTGGGTGCGCTGGCTCTTGATGGCCTGCGCCTCCGCCGCGTCGGAGCGGCCGCCCGCCACGTACTGGGTGGCGGCGTCGCGCTCGTCCGCGAGGGAGTGGGCGAGCGCGAGAGCGGGGCCGTCGGCGTTGGCGAGGGTGGCGAGCCGCTGGGCGCGGGTGAGTTCGCGGGTGGCGTCCACGGTGCCGAAGGCACTGCCCGCGAGTACGGTGAGGGCGGTGACGGCCACGGAGGCGGTCAGCCGGTTCCGCACGCGGGCGGTGCGCTCGCGCACCGCCGTGGGCTGCTGCTCTCGCTCGCCGCCCCGAAGCCGCTTCTTCCGCACCGGTGCTCTCATTCTTCTCTGGCCTGCCCCGCCCCTGGTACTGATTTGACCCTTTCAGCACCTCTGAGGAGAGGGTGCCCTTCGCCAGCCCGGCCACTCGAAGGAGTGAACCCAACCGGCGAATTGACACCGGATGCTTCACTCATCGCATACGGGCCAGGTCAGCACGTCACCTGAAGAACGCTGCGGGTGCCGACAGGATGCGCACTCGTACGCGTGGATTTCCGGCATCCGGCACACTGGCCCCATGCGCATCGAACTCGCCACTCTGCCGGGGGACAACCGCCACCCGAACGAGGACTTCGTGTCCGTCGCGCTGCCCGCCGCGGGGCGCGGCGGGGCGCTGGTGCTGCTGGACGGGGTGACCCCGCCGCCCTCGGGTGAAACGGGGTGCGCGCACGGCGTGCCCTGGTTCACCGCGCGCCTGGGGGGCGCCCTCCTCGAACTCGCCGTCGCACGGCCGGACCTGTCCCTGGCCGACTGCCTCGGCGAGGCCGTCTCCCGTACGGCGGACGCCCACCGCGACACGTGCGACCTCACCCACCGCCGCACCCCGCAGGCCACCGTCGTCCTGGCCCGCTGGGACGACGAGCGGGTCTCCCACCTCGTCCTCTCCGACTCCGCCCTGCTCCTCGAATCCCCGGACGGCACGGTCTCCCCGGTCCTCGACGACCGCATCGCCCGCCTGGCGGCGCTCGGACCGGTCACGGACGCGCAGCGCAACGCGGAGGGGGGCTTCTTCACGGCGGCGGCGGATCCGCACGTGACACGGCGAGCCGTGACGGGCACCCGCCCCCGCGCCTCCGTCCGCTCCCTCTCCGCCCTCACCGACGGCGCGGCCCGCTGGGTGGAGGTCTTCGGCGAGGGCGACTGGGCAGCGTGCCACACCCTCCTCTCCAAGGAGGGGCCGGAGGCCCTGATCGCTTCCGTCCGCGCTCTGGAGAACCGCGCCGAACTCAGGGGCAAGCGGCATGACGACGCGGCGGCGGCGTACGTGGCGCTGTAGCCACCCGGGCTGGGGTGCGTCTTGCGCTCCGCGCGCGGGTGCGCCCCCGGTGGGGGCTTGTCGCGCAGTTCCCCGCGCCCCTAAAAGCCGCCCACGAGCTCGGTCGCCCATGCCCGTCCGGCGACTGCGGGCCGTCACTGGTTGCTCGCGCCGTTCCCCGCGCCCCTGATGGGGCGCGCCCGGCGCCGTGGCGGGGGCTTCGCCCCCTGCACCCCCAGCGGGACGCAGAGGCGGGTATAACCACCCACTGCGGAGAGCCGACAGCGGACGCAGGCGCCCCCTACGGACAGCCGA
>NZ_JAINFC010000672.1 GCF_020740835.1 Streptomyces sp. UNOC14_S4 | reverse complement strand
CTCCCAGCCCCAGCAGCAGCCCTGGCCGTCCGTGAGCCACTACGTCTCCCCCATCCCGGTGCGCCGGGCGACCCTCGCGGACGCGCTCGCCTCCGAGTGGACCAAGATCCGCTCGCTGCGGTCCACGATGTGGACGATGGGCATCATGGTGCTGCTCGTCTTCGGCGTGGGCAGCCTGATCGCGATGGCCGCGGGGGCGACGGGCGACGAGGTGGGCAACAACGTCTCGGCCCTGGCCTTCGCCGTCTTCGGCGTGCTGCTGAGCATCATCTGCGTGATCACGCTCGGCGTGCTGACGATGTCCTCCGAGTACAACACCGGCATGATCCGCACCACCCTCACCGCGTGCCCCAACCGGGGCCGGGTGCTGGCGGCGAAGGCGATCGTGTTCTTCCTGCTGGTGTTCGTGATCATGCTGGTGTCGACGACGCTCGTCGCGATGGTCGACTCCGCGATGATCAACGGCAACGGCGTCGTGGCGACCACCGGGTCGATGTGGCTGAAGGCGACGGTCGGCGTCAGCCTCTACGTGGCGCTCCTCGGCCTGCTCGCACTCGCCGTGGGCACCCTCATCCGGCACTCCGCGGGCGCGATCGCGGCCATGCTGGGCCTGATGCTGCTGCCGATGATCCTGGCGGCGTTCATGGCCGCCGACAGCCTGCTGGACCTGCGCCAGTTCCTGCTGGACTACTCGATCCCGACCATGCTCTTCAGCATCTACGTCACCCCCGCCGACGCGATGGAGTCGGGCCCGGCGGGCTGGGACGCGGTATGGGTCATGGCGGGCGTGGCGGCCGTGGCCCTCGGCGGCGCCTACACGGCCCTCCGCAACCGCGACGCGTAAGCCCTCGCCGGGCGGGCTGGCGAAGTGGTGCGGCTGGGAAATGGGTTTTTTCCGGGGCTGCGCCCCGGCCCCCCTGGGGCCGATCAGCAGGGCCGCGCCCCGTCAGGGGCGCGGGGAACTGCGCGACCAGCCCCCACCGGCCCGCAGCCGCGCGCGCAGCGCAAGCCGCACCCCCGTAGGCGAAGCCGCGCAGCGCAAGCCCCCTCAATAGCGAGGCGCACTCCTGGACCGCTGGACTCTCGTAGTCCGGCGGTCCTTCGCATTCCAGCAAGCCTTGTGCCAATGCCGCCGGTCGTCGACATCCCCGTACCGCGGCCACGCCACCAGATGCGGCACCCCCGGCGGGATCTCCTGGTCGCACCCCGGGCAGCGGTAGTACTTCGAGGCCGAGGAGCCGCCGACCGTGCGCACCGCCCAGTCCTCGCCCTGCCAGCTCTCGGTGCGCTCCAGGCCGTACCGGTCGCCGGTGAACTCACGCGGAGCGTCGGGCTGGTTGTCTGCGCCGCCTCGCGGGCGGTTTCGGCGCGGGGACACGGGGCACCTCGGAGGGTCTGGGGAGCTACGGGCCGTGACCAGGTTACGCGCCACCGTGACCGTACGGGCCCGTCTCCGGACGGCACCACCCGCACGCGCTCCGATCATCATGAAAACTTCACCGGGGGCCGTGCCCATGGCACGTGTCAACCGTTGTTTCCGGTGGGGGATGCCGCGTCGGTCGCCAGCAAGGAGATTGAGAGCGATGCGCGTTGGAGCATTCGTCCTGGCCGCGCAGTTCCCCGGCCAGGGGCACGGGGAGGCGCTGCACCGGGCCGTCCGGACGGCGGTGGTCGCCGAGGAGGCCGGCCTGGACGCCGTCTGGGTCGCGGAGCACCACTTCATTCCGTACGGGGTGTGCCCGTCGGCGGTGACGCTGGCCGCGCTGATGCTGGGGCGCACGCGCCGGATCCAGGTGGGCACGGCGGTGAGCGTGCTGCCCACGACGCACCCGGTGGCCCTGGGCGAGCAGGCGGCACTGCTGCACCTCGTCTCCGACGGCCGGTTCGTGCTGGGCGTGGGCCGCGGGGGCCCGTGGGTCGACCTGGAGGTCTTCGGCACGGGCCTGGCGGCGTACGAGGAGGGGTTCCCCGAGTCGCTGGAGCTGCTGACGCGGTGGCTGCGCACGCCCCGGGTGAGCGGGGCCGGGCCCCGCTTCCGCTTCCGCGACGTGCCGGTGGTGCCGCGGCCGGACGATCTGGAGGACCGGTCCGGCCCGCAGGTGGTCGTCGCCTGTACGTCGCCCGCGAGCGTCCGGCTGGCGGCGGAGCACGGGCTGCCGATGCTGCTCGGGATGCACAGCACCGACGAGGAGAAGGCGGAGATGGTCGCCCTGTGGCGCACGTGCGCCCTGGAGTCCGGGAGTTCGCCCGAGGAGGTGGCGGCGGCGGGGCATGTGTCGGCCGGGGTCGCCCAGGTCGGGGACCGGCGGCAGGAAGCCGCCGAGACCCTCCTCAAGGCGATGCCGGGCTGGTTCCACCACGGGCTCTCCGCCTACGAGACGGTCGACGGGCGGCCGCGGCAGATGCGTGATCCGCTCGCGTACACCCAGTTGTTGTGCGAGCTGCACCCGGTGGGCCCGCCGCGGCTCTGCGCGGACCGCCTGGCGGCCACCGCCGAGCGCACGGGCATCACGCGCTTCGCGCTGCTGACCGAGGGCTCCGGTGACCTCGCCGCCACCGAGGACAACCTCCGCAGGCTCGGCACCGAGGTGCTGCCGCTGCTCGTCTGATTCCCGTTGCGACCCTGTCCCCTCCCTCGTCTCCCCGCGGCTCTCACGAGCGGAACGGCAGCACGGACCCTCAGCAGTCCCGGAGCTCAGGCGACTGGTTCAGCAGCTGGCCCCGGATCGAGGTGAAGCGGGCGAAGCGGTCGTCGGCCGACACATCGAGCGGGAAGACCGCCACCCGGTGGCAGTTCTGGAAGGCCAGGCGCACCGCGAAGTGCCTTTCGAGCGCTCCGCGGATCGCGTCGCTCGCCATGGCGCGCAACAGCTGTCCGCGGGCCTGCTCGTCCGGCGGGGGCGTCTGGTTGTCGGCGAACTCACCACCGTCGGACCTGAGCCGGGCCACCAGGGAGCTGATCATCCCCCACGCGTAGGGCAGGGAGGTCCGGACGCAGTCGACGAATTCCGCTTCGTCGACCTCGCCTCGCTCGGCCTGCTCCAGGAGGGCCGGTGAGACGTCGAGCGACATGGGTTCTCCTCTCGCGACCCCGCGGGCGGGGTCTCACGGGCTGGGGCGAGCGGACGACGACTCCCGGTACCCGTACGACGACCGCCCGCTTCAACGGTAATTCGGCCACTGCGGGGGCACCAGGAGAACGTACCGACAACCAGCCACCGCCGAACGGGCCGAACAAGGGCGAATCGCGTCGAGGGGCGGGTGTCGAGTAGCGTGACCCACCATGCGTCTCGTCATCGCCCGTTGCTC
>NZ_JAINFC010000671.1 GCF_020740835.1 Streptomyces sp. UNOC14_S4 | reverse complement strand
GTCCAGATAGCGGCCGGCGACCAGGACGGAGTCGATCCGCTGCGTATTGCGGATGTCGGTGCGCGGGTCCGCGTCCAGGACCAGCAGGTCGGCGCGGTCGGCGGGCAGGCCGAGCATCCGGGCCGGCTCGGTGGTCGCGGCGTGGAGGACGTCCCGGGTGGGCAGCCCGGCCTCGGCGAGCAGCTCCAGCTCGTGATGGAGGGAGAAGCCGGGGACCATATAGCCGGTGCCGGTGTCGGTGCCCGCGAGCAACGGCACGCCCGCCCGGTGGAGTTCGGCGACAAGACGCAGCCGGTGCTCGTAGATCCGGTGGATGCGGGCGGTGTCCTGCGTGGTGCGGCCGGCGGTCAGTGTGGACCGGATGGCAGGCCAGTGACCGGTCATCCAGCCGGGCAGGTAACTGAACTCCGACGGATTCGGCGGGAGTTCGTCGGTGCGTTCCAGAGTGTGGTGGAGGACGAGGGTCGGTACGACGCGGGTGCCGTTGGCGGCGAGCCGGTCGAAGAGGGCGCGGGTGCGGCCGACGTCGTACGTCCGTACCGCCTGCCACTCCACCGCGTGCACCTGCCGGAACCAGCTCGCGTAGCGCTCGAAGCTGGCGCCGACGGCGGGGTCGATACGAACCTTCGTCATGGCCCGCCTGATCTCGGGTTCCTGGGCGGAGGTGGCGAGGAGCAGGGCGTGGAGGTGCTCGATGGACTGCTGCCCGGCGTCGCTCGCGCGGGCGGGGGACACGGTGTCGGGGCAGTGGCCCGCGTAGCGCAGGCCCTGGCGGCGGGACTCGTCGGCGATCGCCTCGTACGCCTCGGGTGTGAGCCGTGAGTAGACCTTGATGAAGTCGGCCCCGTTCGCTTTCGCCTCGCGCACCGCGCGACGTGCGGACGGGACGTCGGCGACCTCGACGGGGCGCTCGCTGGCGTCATCGGTCCATATCGAGGGGCGCCCGTCGATGATCGGGCCGGCGATCACCCAGCGGGGGCCGAGGAGCGTGCCCGCGCGGACCTTGTCGCGCCACGCGTGGTGGACCCGTCCGCCCCACATCTCACGGACCGTGGTCACGCCGGTGAGCGGGAAGAGGGGCGGCACCACGTCCTCGGGCCCGTAGTTGTGGACATGGGCCTCGACGAGGCCGCCCGGGACGATGTATTTGCCGGTCAGGTCGTACGTCGTCGCCCCGCGCGGGATCGGGACCTCGGCCGAACGGCCGGTACGGGTGATGCGGCCGTCGCGGATGAGGACGGTGTGGTCGGGGCCCGCGCCGAGGACGGTGGCGTGGGTGAGGGCGACGGTGTCACCGGGGCGCTGACTGGATGCGGCCGTCGCGCGGGCCGGGGCGGCGGACAGGAGGGCGCCGCCGGTCAGGGCGGCCGAGGCGATGAGGGCTTCACGTCGAGTGGGCATTGCCGGGTGCTCCTTGATGTGGCGTGGCGGGGTCAGTGGTGGGCGGCGCGGATCGGCGCGCCGACGCGGTGGAGGTGGGCGACGGCCTCTCGGTACGAGGCGATGAGTCCGGTCTCGTGGTACGGGATGCCGAGTTCGGCGCAGTAGTCGCGGACGATGGCCCGCGCGTGCCGCAGATGCGGGGCCGGCATGCTGGGGAAGAGATGGTGCTCGATCTGGTGGTTGAGGCCGCCGAGCGCGATGTCGGTCAGCAGGCCGCCGCGGACATTGCGCGAGGTGAGTACCTGGCGGCGCAGGAAGTCTGGTTGCGGGAGCCCGGTGCGGGTGGGCATGCCCTTGTGGTTGGGGGCGAAGATGCAGCCGAGGTAGACGCCGAACAAGGCTTGGTGGATGGCGGCGAAGGCGATGGCCTGCCCTGGCGGCATCAGCAGGAGGAGCGTGGCGAGGTAGCCGGCACCGTGGGCCAGCATCAGCGCGGCGTCGGTCCAGCGGTGGCGGACCGACCGGTTGCGCACCGCCCGCAACCCGGCCACACGCAGGTTCAGCCCTTCCAGGGCCAGCAGCGGGAAGAACAGGAAGCCCTGTACGCGGCCGACGAGCCGCGCCAGCCCGAGGCTCTCGCGGGCCTGACGCCGCGACCACACCAGGATGTCAGGGCTGACGTCCGGGTCCAGCTCCTCGTGGTTGGGGTTGGCGTGGTGGCGGGTGTGCTTGTCCTGCCACCAGCCGTATCCCAGGCCGATGCCGAGTCCGGCGACCAGGCGGCCGACGGTCTCGGTCGGCCGCCTGGTGCGGAAGACCTGACGGTGTGCCACATCGTGCATCAGGAGCGCGACCTGGCCGTTGGCCAGGGCCATCAGGGCGGCGACGGGCAGCACCCACCAGGTGGTGCCAAGGAGGGCGAGGACGGCCCAGGGTGCGGCGGACAGGGCCGCGACAAGCGTGAACCGGGCGGCGTAGTAGGCCGGGCGGCGGCGCATCAGACCGGCCCCGGCCACGCGGCGGGCGAGGCGGGCGAAGTCGCTTCCGCCGGTGGCGCCCGGGCGGCGGTCGAGGGCGATCAGTGGTGCGGTGGTCCGCGTTCTGTGTGCCACGGGCTGCTCCAAGGGGTGTTCGGAGTCATCGGGGTGCGGTGCGTCCCGGAGGACCGGAACCCGCGGCGCCAACATACATATGTTTCAAACGCTTGCCACATACGAATGTTTGAAACGTGTGTCAGGCCTCCTGGTACAGTCGGGACGTGGGAACACGAGACGACCTTCTGGCAGCGGCCAAGCAGTGCCTGGCCGAGCGCGGCTACGCCCGCACCACGGTGCGCGACATCGTCGCCGCCTCCGGTGCCAACCTCGCGGCGATCAACTACCACTTCCGCTCCAGGGACGCCCTGTTGAACCTGGCCATGGTCGAGTCGGTGAGCGATGCGATGCGGGAACTGCTCGCCGCCCCGGCCGACGGGGAGGCGGTCGACGCGCGGGCCCGCCTGGAGGAGTTCTGGGCCAGGCTGGTCGGCTCGTTCGGCGCCGACCGGGCGCTGTGGGCGGCCAACATCGAGGCGCTGGCACAGGCGCTGCACTCACCCGAAGTGCGCGCGCCGATGGCGGACGGCCAGCACCGGGCGCGGGGCAAGCTGGCCGACCTGCTCGGCCCGGACAGCGACGCGGACGCCGGGGCCGTCATCGTCACCCTGCTCAACGGCCTGCTGGTGCAGTGGATGATCGACCCCGAGCGGGCCCCCACCGGCGCGCAGCTCACCGCAGGCGTGCTCGCCCTGGCCGACGCCCTGAAAGCGGACGAGGGCTCCTGAGCACCGCCACGACCGCATCTGCCCGCCGTCTCCGGACGACGTCGAGGTTGCGGTCGAGCCCGTCCGCCAGATCGGCGATCGCCTTTCAGCGCCCCAGGACGCGGGTGAGGAGTTCAACGAG
>NZ_JAINFC010000670.1 GCF_020740835.1 Streptomyces sp. UNOC14_S4 | reverse complement strand
GGGCACAAACGGGCCCACGGACCGCACCGAAACGGGTCCGGGCAGAAGCCCGGTTAAGGCAGCAAGCCGTGCAGCGGGAAGACAGCCCGCCGCGTCGCCAGGATCGCCTGGTCCAGGCGATCCGCCGGGTCGTACCCCGCGTCGAAGTCCCGCCACACCGGCACGTTCCCGTCCGTCATCCGGAACGGCCCCAACTCCCGCGTGAGACGGAACACTTCCGCCCGCCACTCCTCCGGCAGCGCGGAAGCCGGCTCCACCGGCCTCCCCGCCGCGATCCCCACCAGATGCGTCCAGCTCCGCGGCACCACGTCGACCACCGCGTACCCGCCGCCCCCGAGCGCCACCCAGCGTCCGTCCGCGTGCTCGTGGGCGAGCTCGTGACACGCCTCGGTCACCGCCCGCTGCGCGTCGAGCGAGACCGCCAGATGGGCCAGCGGGTCCTCGAAGTGCGTGTCGGCACCGTGCTGGGTCACCAGCACCTGCGGCCGGAAGGCCGCGACGAGCTCGGGCACGACCGCGTGGAAGGCCCGCAGCCAGCCCGCGTCCCCGGTCCCGGCGGGCAGCGCCACGTTCGCCGCGCCGCCCTCCGCGCCCGGCGCGCCCGTCTCGCCGGGCCGGCCGGTGGTGAACGGGAAGAGCGTCTGCGGGTGCTCGTGCAGGGAGATCGTGAGGACGCGCGGATCCTCCCAGAACGCCGCCTGCACGCCGTCCCCATGGTGCACGTCGACGTCCACGTACACGACCCGCTCGGCACCGAGCTCCAGCAGCCGGGCGACCGCGAGGGCCGCGTCGTTGTAGACGCAGAAGCCCGCCGCGGACCCCGGCATCGCGTGGTGCAGCCCGCCCGCGAAGTTCACCGCGTGCAGCGCCTCCCCGCGCCACACCGCCTCGGCCGCGGCCACCGACTGCCCCGCGATGAGCGCGGACGCCTCGTGCATGCCCGCGAAGGCCGGGTCGTCGGGCGTCCCCAGCCCGTACGAGCCGTCGGCGGAACCCGGGTCCGCCGAGGCCGCGCGCACGGCCGCGATGTAGTCCTCGCGATGCACGAGCCGCAGCGTCGACTCGCCCGCGGGCGGCGCCGCGACCACCTTGAGCGCGCGGTCCAGCCCGTACGCCTCGACCAGGCGCATGGTCAGCGCGAGGCGTACCGGATGCATCGGGTGCTCCGGGCCGAAGTCATAGCCCGTCACCCCCTCGTCCCACATCAGCTGTGCTTGGCCGCTCATGCCCGCCACCGTAGCGGGCGCCCGCGACACCGAAGGCGGGGGCGTACCGGAAAGCCGCCGAGAGCAGAATCATGGGCACGACCATGGCCCACCGATAGCCCCATGCCGCCCCCAACCCACCTACGAGGGGCGAACCCACCAGAAAGCCCACATAGTTGAAGATGTTCAGCCGGGCGACGGCCGCGTCGGAAGCGCCGCTCCCGTAGCGCTCCTGCGCGCTCCGCCCGGCCGCGGCGAAGGTCTGCGGGACGAGCACGCTCAGCCCCAGCCCGAGCACCGTGAACCCGGCGAGTCCGGCCCACGCGCCGGGCGCCACCGCCACGACCCCGAAGCCGCACACCGCGAGCACCGTCCCCGCCCGCACCACCCGCACCGCGCCGAAGCGCCGCACGGCCAGGTCGCCAAGCGCCCGCCCCAGCAGCGTGGTTGCCATGTAGGCGTTGTACGGGACGGTGGACAGCTGGTCGGAGCTGTGCAGCACGTCCTGGAGGTAGGTGGCGCTCCAGTTGGAGACGGTCGAGTCCCCTATGTACGCGAACGTCATCACCAGGCACAGCGGCAGCAGGAACCGCATGCTGCGCCCACTGCCGCCGTCCGGCGCCCGCCCGCCCGAGGGGCTGCCGTTCCGGTCCCGGTCGACGTACCAGTGGCCGACGACGAGGGCCGCCGGTGCGGCCACGGCGACGACGGGCCCGTAGAGCGCGGCGAGGGAGATCCCGGTATGCGCGCCGACCCAGGCGAGCGAGGCCCCGGCGATGCCGCCGAGGCTGTACGCGGCGTGGAAACCGAGCATGATGCTGCGGCCGTACGCGTGCTGAAGACTCACGCCGAGCATGTTCATCGAGGCGTCGAGCCCACCGACGAGAATCCCGAACAGGCCCAGGAAAAGGGCCGCTTGCCAAAGGTGGTGCCCGCATCCCACGGCGAGGAGCGCGAGGCAGACGAGTGGCTGGACGCAGCGGAGTACGGTCCCGGGCCGTACGGCGACGACCAGGCGCTCGGTGGCGAGGGTGCCGATTCCGGCGAGGACCGGCACGGCGGCGAGAAAGGCGGGGAGAAGGCCGTCGGATATCCCGTAGCGACCCTGGACCGCGGGTATTCGGGTCACGAGGAGGGCGAAGACCGCGCCCTGGAGGAAGAAGCTCGCTGCCAGGGCCGGCCGGCCGGGTCTCAGCCGCGGGGGCGCATCCGTCATGGCCGATGAGGGTACGGTGCGGCCCCGAGCCTGAATAGCGCCGCGACAAAGGGAGTTGAGCGTACGGCTCAGGCGGCTCAGAGCTCAGGCGAGGAGTCCTGGGAGTTCCTTCATCTCCGCGAAGTGGCCGGTGGAGCCGGTGAGCCGGTCGCGCGGGGTGAGGGTGGTCAGGGTGTAGCAGTCCATTTTCGCGGCGACGGCGGCCTGCAGCCCGCGCGGGCTGTCCTCGATCACGACGCAGCGGCCGGGTGCGACCCCCATGGAGCGGGCGGCGTGCAGGAAGAGGTCGGGCGCCGGCTTTCCCTTGCCGACATCCTCGGAGCTGAAGATCCAGTCGTCCTCGAACCACTTGTCGAGGCCGGTGCGCCGGTGTCCCACGCGAATACGCTCGTGCGACCCGGAGGAGGCCACGCAGTACGGGATGCCTCCGGTGACCAGCCACTCCAGCACCTCGGTGACGCCCTCTATCGGTTCGAGCTCCCGGTCGAAGGCGGCGAAGGTGCGAGCGTGCAGGGTCTCGTCGAAGTCGGGCGGCAGGGAGCGTCCGGTCCGTTCGAGGATGACGTCGTGGACGCGGTGGACCGCGGCCCCCATGTAGTCACGGAGGGAGTCCTCATAGGTGGTGGGGTGGCCCAGCTCGGTGAGATAAGCGGCGAGGACATGGTTCGCGAGGGGTTCACTGTCGACGAGGATGCCGTCGTTGTCGAAGATCACGAGGTCATAGCGCATGGCGGCCACTTTAAACGCAAAAAAGCCGTGGGCCCGTGATCTGTGATCACGGGCCCACGGCTTTTTAAAATTTGTTCGGCGGCGTCCTACTCTCCCACACGGTCCCCCATGCAGTACCATCGGCGCTGAAAGGCTTAGCTTCCGGGTTCGGAATGTAACCGGGCGTTTCCCTAACGCTATGACCACCGAAAC
>NZ_JAINFC010000067.1 GCF_020740835.1 Streptomyces sp. UNOC14_S4 | reverse complement strand
CGGTAGGGGAGCTGCACGGCGGGGCGGTCGCGGCGGGGGAGAGGGCGGCCGCCGTGGACGCGGCGCACGCCCCCGTCCCGTGCCCGCCCGAACTCCTCGCGGCGGTCCGGCAGTTACGCGGCCAGCTACCGCTGCTCGTACGGACGGACGGCGACGGTCTCGACGACGTCGAGGGCGAGCTCGCCGGTCTGGAGGAGGAGGCCACGCGCACCGGCCGGACCGACCGCGGCAGGCTGGAGCGGCTGCGGTCGCTGCTGAGCGGCGGCGCGTCGGTGGTCGCGGGTCTGGCGGCGGCGCTCGACGTCGTCCAGACGATCAGCCAGCTGCTGGCGTGAGGAGGCGATCACGTGAGCCGCTGGGACGCGGAACGCCAGCAGTGGGTGGACGACGACGAACCGCCACCGCGCGGCCCGTACCCCTCCTATGAACCGACTGAACCGACTGAACGGACCGAGCCGGACTTCCCGCAGTTCCCGGTGCCCCCGGAGGACGACGCCCCGCGGCGCCGCTCGCACGAGGCGATCCTGGCCGGGGTGGTCGCGGGCGTGGTGCTCGCCGGAGGCATCGGCTTCGGCGTCTGGAAGCTGACCCGGGACGACGGCGAAGACAATCACGCGGGGGGCGGCGGCACCACCTCCACCGCCCCGGCGACGCCCGGCCTGAGCGACGGCGGAGTGAGCACCTCGGGCGGCTCGCTCACCTCGGGCGGGGTCAGCGGTGCCACGACGCAGACGCCGACGGATACGCCGACGGACGAATCGGCCGGCACGAGCTCCTCCGGCGGCACCGGTTCCACCGGTTCCACCAGCGGCGGCGGCACGAGCGGTGCCCCCGCCGGCTTCCAGCGGGTAAGCGAAAGCGGTCCGGTGAAGGCCACGTTCGACGTGCCCCAGGGCTGGACCCGCAGCGTGGACGGCGTCAGCGTGTTCTACAAGCAGGACGACGACGACTTCGTTCAGGTCTACCAGCTGAACGGAGCGGAGAGCACGCCGCGCGAAGGAGTGCTGGCGATCGAGACCTCGGTCTCCAAGAACCCCACGTACCAGCGCATCAGGCTGGCCGAGTCGACCGACGGCTCGGCGGCGGAGCTGGAGTACGCCTACACCCGCGACGGCAGCACCCGGCACGTCCTGCTCCGTGACGTCATGGCCCCCGATCGCCGGATGTACGCGCTGCTGGTGATGGGGCCCGCCGGTAATTGGTCCCCGTACGCGCAGGTCCACCAGGTGCTGGTGGGCTCGTTCTGCCCGGCCGGTTACTGCGCGAACGGGGGGTGAGCGAGGGTCAGACACCTCACGCCCTCAAGGTGTCAAGCGGCGGCGCCACCGGCGGTCTTGGCCTGCGCGCGGAACTCCACCGCGTCGAGGGTCTCGGCCGCCGAGGGCGTCGTGGCCGGGAGGGGCTTGTCGTAGTCCGAGAACAGTGACGTGGTGGTCTTGCCGTTGTCGGTCTCCACCATCTTCACCGGGTAGTGCGGGCCGTCCACGACGACGTCCATCTCTACCTGGGCCCCCTTGGCGTTCGTTCCCTTCAGGGGGATGACCCGCACTCCCTCGACCGTGGTGGGCTCGCCCTTGGTCAGCTGGGTCCTGGACTCGTCGCTCGCGAGAATCTTGCGCTGCATCGTGGGGAGCAGGTCGCAGACCTTGGCCGGTTTCTTCAGCATTGGATCGTTGTCGCTGCCGCCGATCCAGCGGTCCTTGAGCACGCCCTGTGCGGCGGCGGCCTTACCGCCGAACTCCTTCTCCATCATGGTGGAGTCGGGCTTCATCCAGACCTTGTTGTCCCGCTTGACAACCGTATTGGAGCCTTCGTCGGCATTGCTCACCGTGGCATTGCAATTGCCCTTGGTGTCCGAGAAGAGGTCGATCCGGATGTTCCGGCCGGTCTCGTTGTTGTCCTGTTTCAGGTGCAGCGACTTGGCCGCGCCGAGTGCAGACTGGGCTTTCCTGAGTGTTTCCTGGGCGGACAGGCCGTCGAGATCGCTCTTCTTCGGCGCCTCGGACGCCTTCGCCGAAGCCGTCGCGGAGGGCTTGGTGTCGCCCTTCGCGTCGTCGTTCTTGCCGCCGCTGCCGCTGCCGCAGGCGGAAATGCCAACCAGTGCGGCCGCGCAGGCGACGGCCGTCATGGTCCCCCGTAGTACGTGCGTGTTCTTCGCCGGGTGACGCTAACTCGTCGTTCTACCCGCCAGTACCGAGAAATAAGTGACTCGGGTCACTCTTGAGTAAAGAAGTGGCATATGTTGCCGCACTCCGGTTAGGCGCGTCCCGTTGCCGCCCGGAGACGGGCTCCGGACGGTGACGGAAACGCTTCGGATACCGGAAGGCAGAAACGACATGTCGTCAGTCGAGACCATCCTTGTGGACGGGGTGTGGCGAGCCGCCGCGTCCGGCGCGCAGCGGGAGGTCCTCGACCCCGCCGACGCCAGGACGCTGGCCGTGGTCGCCGAGGGCGGCGCGGAGGACACCGACGCCGCCGTGGCCGCCGCGCGCCGCGCCTTCGACCACGGCGCCTGGCCGCGCACGCCCGTCGCCGAGCGGGCCGCGCTGCTGCGCCACGTCGGGGACCTGCTCCAGCGCGACCGCGAGGCGATCGCGCTGACCGAGAGCCGCGACACCGGCAAGACCCTGGAGGAGGGCCGGATCGACGTCGACGACGTCACCAACGCCTTCCGCTACTTCGCCGACCTCGTGGTGAGCGAGGGCGCGGGCCGCGTCGTCGACGCGGGCTCCGACGAGGTGCACAGCGTCGTCGTGCACGAGCCCGTCGGCGTCTGCGCCCTGATCACCCCCTGGAACTACCCGCTCCTCCAGGCCAGTTGGAAGATCGCCCCGGCGCTCGCCGCGGGCAACACCTTCGTCATCAAGCCCAGCGAGGTCACCCCGCTGTCGACCGTGCACCTGCTGCGGCTGCTCCAGGAGGCCGGGCTGCCCGCGGGCGCCGCCAACCTGGTGACCGGCGCGGGCGACCCCGTCGGCGCCCGGCTGTCCGAGCACCCCGACGTCGACCTCGTCTCCTTCACCGGCGGCCTCACCAGCGGCGTCAAGGTCGCCCAGGCCGCCGCCCCCACGGTCAAGAAGGTCGCGCTCGAACTCGGCGGCAAGAACCCCAACGTCGTCTTCGCCGACGCCTGCGCGACCGACGCGGACTTCGACACCGCCGTCGACCAGGCACTCAACGCCGCCTTCATCCACAGCGGCCAGGTCTGCTCCGCGGGCTCCCGCCTCATCGTCGAGGAGTCGGTGCGCGAGCGCTTCGTCACCGAACTCGCCCGCCGTGCCGAGAGGATCAGGCTGGGCCGGGGCACCGAGAAGGGCGTCGAGTGCGGCCCGCTCGTCTCCGCGCAGCAGCTCGACAAGACCGAGGCGTACGTCGCCTCCGCGCTCTCCGAGGGCGCCGTGCTGCGCAGCGGCGGCCACCAGCCCGAGCCGAGCGACGTCCGCCCCGCGACCGGCTACTTCTACGCGCCCACCGTCCTCGACCGCTGCCACCGCCGGATGAAGGTCGTCCGCGAGGAGACCTTCGGGCCGATCCTCACCGTCGAGACCTTCCGCACCGAGGACGAGGCCGTCGAGCTCGCCAACGACACCGAGTACGGCCTCGCGGGCGCCGTGTGGACGAAGGACGCGGGCCGTGCCCGCCGCGTCGCCGGGCGGCTGCGCCACGGCACCGTATGGATCAACGACTTCCACCCCTACCTGCCGCAGGCGGAGTGGGGCGGCTTCGGCAAGTCCGGCACCGGCCGCGAGCTCGGGCCCGCGGGCCTGGCCGAGTACCGCGAGGCGAAGCACGTCTACCAGAACCTCGCGCCGAAGCCCGTCCGCTGGTTCGCGGGCTGACCACCGCCCCACGCCCGGCGCCACGCAACACTTCCCTGCCACCAAGGAGTACCCCCATGCCTCCCGTTGCCCCGGACACCCGTGTCATCTCCGCCGACTACGTCGTCGTCGGCGGCGGCACCGCGGGCTCGGTGATCGCCTCCCGCCTCGCCGAGGACCCCGGCACCTCCGTCGTCGTCATCGAGGGCGGCCCCACCGACATCGACCGGCCGGACGTGCTCACCCTGCGCCGCTGGCTGGGCCTGCTCGGCGGTGACCTCGACTACGACTACCCGACGACCGAGCAGCCGCGCGGCAACTCCCACATCCGGCACAGCCGCGCCAAGGTCCTCGGCGGCTGCTCCTCGCACAACACCCTGATCGCCTTCAAGCCGCTGCCCGGCGACTGGGCGGAGTGGGTGGCCGCGGGCGCCGAGGGCTGGGACAACGAGTCCATGGAGACGTACTTCACCCGGCTGCGCAACAACATCGTCGCCGTGGACGAGAAGGACCGCAACGCCATCGCCCGCGACTTCGTGGAGGCCGCGCAGGCCGCCGTCGACGTGCCGCGCGTGGAGGGCTTCAACAAGAAGCCGTTCCACGAGGGCGCCGGCTTCTTCGACCTCGCCTACCACCCGGAGAACAACAAGCGCTCCTCCGCCTCCGTCGCCTACCTCCACCCGCACATCGAGGCCGGTGACCGCCCCAACCTCCGTATCCTGCTGGAGACCTGGGCGCACAAGCTGGAGCTCGAAGGCGCCCGCGCCACGGGCGTGCGCGTGCGCACCAAGGAAGGCGAGGAGATCCTCGTCGAGGCGGGCCGCGAGGTCCTGCTGTGCGCCGGGGCCGTCGACACCCCGCGGCTGCTGATGCACTCCGGCATCGGCCCCAAGGGCGACCTGGTCGCGCTGGGCATCCCCGTCGTCCACGACCTGCCGGGCGTCGGCGAGAATCTTCTCGACCACCCCGAGTCGGTCATCGTGTGGGAGACGAACGGCCCGATCCCCGAGAACTCGGCGATGGACTCCGACGCGGGCCTCTTCGTCCGGCGTGACGAGCGGTCCGAGGGCCCGGACCTGATGTTCCACTTCTATCAGATCCCGTTCACCGACAACCCCGAGCGCCTCGGCTACGAGAAGCCCGAGCACGGCGTGTCGATGACCCCCAACATCCCCAAGCCGCGCAGCCGCGGCCGCCTCTACCTCACCAGCGCCGACCCCGAGGTCAAGCCCGCCCTGGACTTCCGCTACTTCACGGACGAGGAGGACTACGACGGCCGCACCCTCGTCGACGGCATCCGTATCGCCCGTGAGATAGCCGAGCAGGAGCCCCTCGCCCACTGGCTCAAGCGCGAGGTGTGCCCCGGCCCGGAGATCACCTCCGACGAGGAGATCAGCGAGTACGCGCGCAAGGTCGCGCACACCGTCTACCACCCCGCGGGCACCTGCCGCATGGGCGCGGCGGACGACGAACTCGCCGTCGTGGACCCGCAGCTGCGCATCCGCGGCCTGGAAGGCGTCCGCATCGCCGATGCCTCGGTCTTCCCGACGATGCCCGCGGTGAACCCGATGATCGGCGTGCTCATGGTGGGGGAGAAGTGCGCGGAGATGCTGACACAGGGCGGTGATGCCTGATGAGCGCGGACCAACAGGCGACCCCCGTCTTCTCCGTACGCAACCTGTGGAAGGTCTTCGGCCCGAAGGCCGACCGCGTCCCGAACGGCCCCCTCGCGGAGCTCTCCCCGGAGGAACTGCGCGCGACCGCGGGCTGCACCGTGGCCGTCCGTGACGTCTCCTTCGACGTCCGTCAGGGCGAGGTCTTCGTCGTGATGGGCCTGTCCGGCTCCGGCAAGTCCACGCTGGTCCGCTGCCTGACCCGGCTCATCGAGCCGACCGCGGGCACGATCGCCATCGACGGCGAGGACGTGTGCGGCATGGACGGCGGCGCCCTGCGCGAACTGCGCCGCCACCGGGCCGCCATGGTCTTCCAGCACTTCGGCCTGCTGCCGCACCGCACCGTGCTCGACAACGTCGCGTACGGCCTGGAGATCCAGGGCGTGGGCAAGGCCGAACGCCGGGCCAAGGCGGCGGAGATGGTGGAGAAGGTGGGCCTGGCGGGCCTGGAGGACCGCCGCCCCGGCCAGCTCTCCGGCGGCCAGCAGCAGCGCGTGGGCCTGGCCCGCGCGCTCGCCGCGGACCCCGAAGTCCTCCTCTTCGACGAGCCGTTCAGCGCGCTCGACCCGCTGATCCGCCGGGACATGCAGGAGGAGGTCGTCCGCCTGCACCGCGACGAGGGCCGCACGATGGTCTTCATCACCCATGACCTCTCCGAGGCCCTGCGCGTCGGCGACCGCATCGCCCTGATGCGCGGCGGCCGCGTCGTCCAGTGCGGCACGCCCGAGGAGATCGTGGGCTCCCCGGCCGACGACTACGTACGGGACTTCGTCCGCGACGTCCCCCGCGAACAGGTCCTCACGGTCCGCCGCGCGATGCGCCCGGCGCTCGCGGGCGAAACCGAGACGGGCCCGGAACTCACCCCGACCACGACCGTGGCCGAGGCCATCGAAACGGTGGCCCGCACGGGCGAGACGGCCCGCGTGGTGGAGAACGACCACTGCCTGGGCGTGGTGGACAGCCAGGCGCTCCTGGGCGTCGTGGCGGGCCTGAAGACCACCGGCAGGGAGATGGCGGCGTGAGCACCCGGACAACCACCGAACGGGAGGCGACGGGACGCGCAGGGCCTTCTCAAGACGTCAAGCGAAGCAGTCTTGAGAAGACCCGGAGCGGCACGGCGCCGCGCCCGGCAGCGGCGCCGGATCTCAACGCACCGAAGCCGCACCCCACCACGGGCGGACAGCCGAATCGCACCCTCAAAGCGCCGTTGATCCTCGCGGCGGCAGCCGCAATCGTCCTGGCTGCCGTGGCAGCCGCCCTCTGGGGCAGCGGCAGCTGGCCGAGCGCCCTGACCGTCGACCTGAACGCCCCGCTCGGCAAGGCCAACGACTGGATCATCGACAACCGCGACAGCCACTGGCTGTTCCTCTACTTCTTCGGCCACATCAGCGGCGCGATCATCGCCTCCGTGCACGCCGTCTACACGGTGCTGCTCGCCCTCGGCTGGGCCGGGGTGACAGCGGCCGCGGCCCTCCTGGCCTGGCGGTTCGCCGGACCGCGGGTGGCCGTGACGACGCTGGCCTCCTTCGCGGTGTGCGGGCTGCTCGGCATGTGGGTGCCGACGATGCGGACGCTGGCGCTGATGGTCGTGGCCGTCGCCGCGTCCGTCGCGGTGGGCGCGCTGCTGGGCCTGGCGGCCGGGCTGTCGGACCGTACGTTCCGCGCGCTGCGACCGGTGCTGGACACGATGCAGGCACTGCCCGCGTTCGCCTACCTGATGCCGGTCGTCCTGGTCTTCGGCATCGGGGTGGCGCCCGCCGTCCTCGCGACGGTCGTCTACGCGGCTCCGCCGATGGCGCGCCTGACGGCGCTCGGCCTGCGCTCGACGGACAAGGGCGTCCTGGAAGCGGTCGAGTCGCTGGGCGCGACCGGCCGCCAGCGCCTGCTGACGGCACGCCTGCCGCTGGCCCGCCGCGAACTGCTCCTCGGCGTCAACCAGACGATCATGATGGCGCTCTCCATGGCCGTCATCGCCTCGGTCATCGGCGCCGACGGCCTGGGTGACCGCGTCTACCAGGCCCTCTCCACGGTCGACGTGGGCAGCGCCCTGGCGGCGGGCATCCCGATCGTCCTCCTGGCGATCGTCCTGGACCGCATCACGTCGGGCAGCCGCAACCGGCCGACGGCCCGCACCCGGACGATCGTGGAATGGGCCACCGGCGCCCTCGCCGTCGCGGTGATCGCCATCCTCAGCGCTCAGACCTGGCCGACGACCTGGACCCTCCAGATCGCCCGCCCCGTCAACACCGCCAAGGACTGGCTGGTCGACCACCTCTACACCGGTCTCCCGGTCATCGGCGGTACGGCCGACTGGTCCGCCCACTACACCGCCTGGATCCTCGACCCCCTCCGCGACGGCCTGCAGGCCCTCCCCTGGTGGGGAGCCCTCCTCCTCGTCGCGATCCTCGCCCGCCTCATCGGCACCTGGCGCACCGCCCTCACCGCCGTCCTCGCGCTCGCCGCGATCGGCGTGCTGGGCCGCTGGGACACGTCCCTGGACACGCTCTCCCAGGTGGTGGCGGCCGTCGCCGTCACCCTCGTCCTGGGGTTCGCCATCGCGGTCCCCGTGGCCCGCAGCGCACGCGTCGAGCGGCTGCTGCGCCCGGTGCTGGACGTGTGCCAGACGATGCCGCAGTTCGTGTACCTGATCCCCGTCGTCGCCCTGTTCGGCGTCGGCCGGGCCCCGGCCGCCGCGGCGGCGATCGTGTACGCGCTGCCCGCCGTCGTCCGCATCACGAGCCAGGGCCTGAGCCAGGTCAACCCGGGCGCCATGGAGTCGGCGCGCTCGATGGGCGCGACCAGCGGGCAGCAGCTGCGCCAGGTGCAGTTCCCGCTGGCCCGGCAGGAACTGCTGCTGGCGGTCAACCAGGCCGTGGTGCTCGTCCTGTCCGTCGTCATCATCGGCGGCCTGGTCGGCGGCGGAGCGCTCGGCTACGAGGTGGTCTTCGGCCTCGCGCGCGGCGACCTGGCGGCGGGTCTCGTCGCGGGTGCGGCCATCGTCTGCCTGGGGCTGATGCTCGACCGCTGCACCCAGCCGACGAAGAAGGGAGCGCACGATGGCGCGTAGGAAACACATGGCGCGCACCTGCGTCCTGGCGGCGAGCGCGCTGGCCCTGCTCGCGGCCACCGGCTGCGGCGCGGCCGACATGACCAAGCAGTCCTCGCCGTACGCGGACGCGCAGGGTACGAAGACGGTCACGTTGTCCGTGCAGTCGTGGGTGGGCGCACGCGCCAACGCGGCTGTCGCGCAGTATCTGTTGGAGCACGAGCTCGGCTACCGCGTCGACACGGTGCAGGTGGACGAGGTGCCCGCGTGGGACGCGCTCAGCCAGGGCCGCGTCGACGCGATCCTGGAGGACTGGGGCCACCCCGACCAGGAGAAGCGGTACGTCGAGGACAAGAAGACGGTGACGCCCGGCGGCGACCTCGGGGTCGACGGCCACATCGGCTGGTTCGTCCCCAAGTACTTCGCCGACGCCCACCCGGACGTCCTCGACTGGAAGAACCTCAACAAGTACGCGAGCCAGTTGCGCACATCGGAGAGCGGCGGCAAGGGCCAGCTCCTCGACGGCTCCCCGTCGTACGTCACGAACGACAAGGCGCTGGTGAAGAACCTGGGCTTGGACTACCAGGTGGTGTTCGCGGGGTCCGAGGCGGCGCAGATCACCCAGATCAAGCAGTTCGCCAAGGACCGCAAGCCGTTCCTCACCTACTGGTACGAACCGCAGTGGCTGTTCAACGAGGTGCCGATGGTGGAGGTGAAGCTGCCCGAGCACACCGACGCGTGCGAGAAGAAGGGCGCGGCGGACCCGGCCACGGTCGACTGCGCCTACCCCACGACCTCGCTCCAGAAGTTCTTCAACACGGAATTCACCCGCAAGGGCGGCAAGGCCGCCCGCTTCCTGCACAACTTCCGCTGGACGAAGAACGACCAGAACGAGGTCGCCCAGATGATGGCGGAGGACGGCCTGAGCGCCGACGAGGCCGGAAAGAAGTGGGTCCAGAAGCACCCGGACGTCTGGAAGCGCTGGATTCCGTAGGCGCTCGCAGGCGCACGACGGCCCCGGCACCGCATGGAGCGGGCCGGGGCCGTTCGGCGTTCCTCGGCGGGGTCAGTCCGAACCGGATGTCATGTCTGGGACCGATGCCCGCACGAAGGAAGCGATGTCCTGGATGCCCGGGCTGTAGCCGTGCGAGGTGTCCACGGCCAGCGTGGGGACGTCCAGGGAGATGGGTACAAACGCGTCGAGCGAGTGCTTTCCCGCGGTGATCGCTTCGAGCAGGTCGTGGTCGGCGTGAGCGGCCCGGTGGGCGTTCTCCCGCGCGCGGTGCGCGATGCGGTCGTGGGCGACGGCCGCGGGGGTGACGCAGCGGATGACGCGGATCCGCGCGAGGCCGGTGAGTGATTCCAGGTTCGGCCGCCACAGCCGGTCCTGGTAGGCGGCTTCGGCCACGACGGTCACTCCGGCCTGGATGAGTACCTTCAACACGCCGAAGAATGCCTCCAACGTCGGGTAGTTGAGAGGATCCTCGCCGCCGCTTCGGTAGCCCGGAGAGGACATCACCATGCCTTGTTTGATCTCGTCACGAATGATCGCCGGGCACCCGAGTTCTTGGGCGAGCGCGTGAGCGAGCGTCGTTTTCCCCGCGCCGGGACCCCCACTCACGACGGCCAATGTGGGTGACGGCGGGGCGCTTTCCGGCTGCATCGCTTCAACCTCGCTCAATGGGGCAGCCCGGCGGGGGCAGAAGCGCGATCGGCCCTGATGCCGTTCCACAGGTAAGGGCAGCCGATGATGGTGCCGGTGGTGAGGGACTCCAGCGCCGAGTTGAAGCGGCGCTGCTGGCTGCGGGTCATGTCCCCGTACCAGTGGTTCGGGTTGACGAACGTGATTCCCCTCAGGCTCGGGTCGCGTGCCGGTACGGCCACGGACCGCTCCTGGGGCGTGGTCAGTGTTCCGCAGTGGAACACGAACGTGACCGCCCCCGCCGGTGCGCCCAACGGGTGTGCCTCCGTGTGGTCGACGAGGAGAAGCGGGCCCGGCCTGACGTCTAGGCCCAGGCGGCGCAGGTGGTAGGCCGCCGGGCGTACGGCGGGCTCGTCGCCGACCGTCTCCCCGCCGGGGAGGGCCAGGTGGCCGTCCGGCCCGATCACCATGAGGGGGTGCCCTGCTTTGTTGGTGACGAAGGCGTACCCGAAGATCCGGCGGCCGATGGCCTTACGGCGTTCTGCTGTCTGCTGCATGCCGTGCACTTCCCTTACGCGGTGGGGGGGCAAGCGGTTGGGATCCGCCCTGGTTGCCTTTGGGCGGGCGGGAGTTGGTCTCGATCCGGTCCTTGGAGCGGAGGATGGGATTCTTTGGTGGGCGCTCCGAATCATCGGCTGGGCGCGGGGAGTTGCCGCTACCCGGGGCGGTGCTCGGCGTGGAGCGAACGCCTCGGGTGGCGAGCAGGGGAGACCGTAGCGTTGTTGGGCCTATGGGTGCAATGGTGTGACGTCGCTATGTTGTCCTGGCGTATGCCAAGAGCCCTCCACCGGCCAGGATGAAGGGCTCTGGGTGGGGCGCGTCGCTAAATCAGGTGATCAAGCCTGCTGTCTTTGACGCCCAGCATGAAGGCGCGAAGCTTCGCGTGACTGGTTCTGATGATCCGGTCAGGGTCGTCACTCTCCCTGATGAGGATCACCCCCTCGGTCGCCGCCAGCTCGATGCAGTCCTGGTTGAGGTCTCCCCCGGAATGCGAAGACTTCTGCCACCGTATTTCGCCTGTCATGACTGCCGGCTCACATTCCCTTTGCCACGCGTCGGATGAACTTGCTCGAGTCGTCAGGGCTGAGTGCCAGCTCCGCCACCGAATCCAGCATGGCCCGGTACCGCGAGAGCTGAGACTCTGCGTCCACGAAGCCTGCGTCAAATGCGCTGTCGATCTGTACCGTGTCCAACTGCGGGATCGGCCCACCCGTGTACAGGAACGAGTGGACCGAGGGCGTGATCCTTGCGTCGAACGGGATCACTCGCACTGTGACGGTGGGGAACTGAGGCAAGTCGCTGAGGAAGCGGAGCTGGGCCCGCATGATCTCGGGCTCGCAGTACCTCATGCGTAGCGCCGCCTCGTGAATGAACGCCTCGAAAGCAGGTGGCGCGGGCCGATCGAAAATCTCCCGGCGCCTCAGCCGATGCTCGACTCGCGCCTTCAGCTCCGCCGCGGGCAGTGCGGGGAGCGATGAGACGCTGTTGCGCATCACCTCGCGTGCGTATTCCGCCGTTTGCAAGATGCCCGGCACGTGCAACATCTGCACTGCGCGCAGATACTTCGCGTGATGCTCGAGCTCCGACAGGTCGAGGAACCCCGGTGAGAGTGTCCCCCGGTATTCCTCCCACCAGCCCTTGCCGCGCTCGTCCGCCATGCTGGCGAGCACATCGATCAGGTGCTTGTCCGTTGCCGAATAGAAAGAGGCCAGCCGACGGACTCGTTCGGCGCTGATCCCGTATCGCCCTGACTCCAGGTGGCTGATCTGAGCGCGTGCGCCGCCCAGAAACGAGCCGGCCTGACTGCCGGACATGCCCGCCTTTTCTCTGAGCCTTCGCAGCTCGGTGCCCAACCGCTTCTGACGCGCGGTCGGGTAACTCCTCGGCGGCATGGCCCTCCCTCTCCGGTCGCTACGAGTGTGCCGCCCCACTGTGCCACGGTCCACTCTTCGCGTTGCGCCGCCCGTCATATTGTTGCTCCTGGCGTCATGCTGTTGCACCCCACTGCCCGCGTGCCCTACCTTCCAAGCGACACCGCGCAGCACGTCGGGAAGAGCCGAAGTGCAGCCGCCTGCATGCCCGTTGGGCACTCCGGAGGGCGGCCGGGCCACGGATGGCGTGATGCGCAGCCGAGCGTTGGGAGACCTCCGTGAGTGCAACAACCAGCCCTGGTGCCACCGCTGACGTGGACTTATTCGGGATATACCACCTGGCGGTGCGGGCGATCCTCTCGGCCGCGAGGGTCGCTCGTGAGGCCGTGAGCGCCTTCCTGATCGGGAGGTCGGCCCATGCGCGCCGTTGACCCCGGGCCCCTCGCGGTCGGCATCGCCGTTCTGACGGTATCGGCCCTCGGCTTCCTGCTGCTCCTGCTCTGGTGGCTCTCACCGGTCCCGCGTCACGCGTTCACTCCGCCCCCGGCCGACGCTCCCGGGCACCGGTTCCGCTGCTACTGCCACGCCGAGCCGATCACTGTGATCGTCCTCGACGACGCGGAGCACGAGCAGCGGCTCGTCGCACGGGCACGGCACCGGCGTCGGCACGCCCGACGCGCGTCGCGTCGCCGTCTATGGCGCCTCATCCGTAATGACGCGGGAGTCCTCCCGCACCGGTGGCCGAGAAGGCACCCCGTGCGGTGAATTCCCGAAGCAGGGCCCGGCCGAGGACAGTCGACCGGGCCCTGCCGCACCCCGAAAACCTCAGCGGTAACGGCACGGCCTGCCACCATTCGGGTGACTCCTGGTCCCCGCACTTCCATGGCGGGTATGTCTCGCTCCGCCCGCATCTGGGCACTCGGTCATCAGCAGAGAGACGCAACCATGGCTCAGGGCACCGTCAAGTGGTTCAACTCCGAAAAGGGATACGGGTACATCACGCCCGACGGCGGGGGCGCTGATGTGTTCGTTCACTACAGCGAGATCCAGGGCAGGGGCTTCAGAACCCTTGAGGAGAACCAACGGGTCGAATTCGAAATCGGCGAAGGCACGAAGGGCCCGCAGGCGACGGGGGTCAGCATCATCTGAGGACGACGCGTCAGTCCGTTGGGCGAAAGCGTCGGCCATGCCTGGGCGGCGGACAGCGCCGAAGGCGCTGCCCCCGCGACGGCCCGCGGCCGAAGAAGCGGCCTCAGCCGCGCGGCTCGTACGCCCCCGGCGCAAGCCGCGTCGTCACAGCGATGCGGTTCCACGAATTGATCGTCACGATCGTCGAGATGAGGCGCGCCAGCTCCTCCGGCTCGAAGTGCGCCGCGGCGCGGTCGTACACCTCGTCCGGCACGAAGCCGTCCGTCAGGACGGTGACGGCCTCGGTCAGGGCCAGTGCCGCCCGCTCCTTCTCGGTGTAGATGCCGTGGGCCTCCTCCCAGGCGCTGAGAAGCATGATGCGCTCCGTCGTCTCGCCCGCCTTCACCGCGTCCTTGGTGTGCATGTCGAGGCAGAACGCGCAGTGGTTCAGCTGCGAGGCGCGGATCAGCACGAGCTCCACGAGGGAGGGCTCCAGGCCCTTCGTGGCGGCCTGGTGCAGGGCGTACATGGCCTTCTGCACCTCGGGGGCGAGCTGGTGCAGGAACATGCGGGGGGTGTGCTGAGCGGTGGTCGTGGTGTTCTCGTTCGTCGTCATGCAAGGAACGCTACGCCCCGGGTGGCCCACCGGTATGGTCCATTCCCATGGAGAGAACATGGGCCATTTCCGGTGCGGGCGCAGGTGCCGACCTGCATCTGGACCTGTCCGGGCCGGGCGGCGTCCGCGCCTGTCTCGTCCGGGCCCTGCGGGACGCCGTCCGTACGGGCAGGCTCGCCCCGGACACCCGGCTGCCGCCCTCCCGGACCCTCGCCCGCGACCTCGGGGTGGCCCGTAACACCGTCGCCGACGCCTACGGCGAGCTCGTCGCCGAGGGCTGGCTCACCGCCCGGCAGGGCTCCGGCACCCGGGTGGCCCGGCGTCCCGCGCCGGGGGCGCCCGAGCGCCGCGCCGCGCTGCCCCGGAGCACCCCGCCCCCGGAGCACGACCTGCTGTCCGGCACCGCCGACGTCTCGTCCTTCCCGCGCGCCGCCTGGCTGGCCGCCGCCCGCCGCGCGCTGGCGGTGGCCCCGCACGACGCCTTCGGCCACCCCGACCCGCGCGGCCGGGCCGAGCTGCGCACCGCGCTCGCGGACTACCTCTCCCGGGTGCGCGGCGTGCACGCCGACCCGGGGCGGATCGTGGTGTGTGCGGGTTTCACCCAGGGCCTGGCGCTGCTGAGCGAGGTGCTGCGGCAGCGCGGCACGCACGAGCTGGGTGTGGAGGAGTACGGGCTCTGGTTCCACCGGGAGGTGCTGGCCCGGCACGGCCTGCGCACCACGCCGCTGCCCGTCGACCGGCGCGGCGCCCGCGTCATGGAACTGGCGGCCCACGAGGACGTACGGGCCGTCCTGCTCACCCCCGCCCACCAGTTCCCCACCGGGGTGTCGCTGCACCCCGACCGCCGCGCCGCCGTCATCGACTGGGCGGAACGCGCGGGCGGGCTGGTCATCGAGGACGACTACGACGGCGAGTTCCGCTACGACCGCCAGTCGGTCGGCAGCCTCCAGGGCCTAGGCCCCGAACGCGTCGTCTACTGCGGCACCGCGAGCAAGTCCCTCGCCTCCGGGCTGCGGATCTCCTGGATGGTGCTGCCCGAGCACCTGGTGGGCGACGTGCTGCGGCTGAAGGGCTCGGGGGAGTGGGGCTCGGGCGTCCTCGACCAGCTCACCCTGGCCGAACTGATCACCAGTGGCGCGTACGACCGTCACGTACGCGCGATGCGCCTGCGTTACCGCAGGCGCCGCGACCGGCTCGTCGCCGCGCTGGCCGGATACGCCCCGCACATCCGCGTCAGCGGCATCGCCGCCGGGCTGCACGTGGTCCTCGACCTGCCCGCCGGTACGGAACGGACGACCCTGCGCGCCGCCGCCTGGCAGGGCCTGGCCCTCGAAGGGCTCTCCCGCTTCCGCCACGAACAGTTCCCGGCCGACCGTGAGGGCCTGGTCGTCGGCTACGGAACGCCGCCGGAGCACGCGTTCCCGGGGGCGCTGGCGGCACTGCTGCGCATCCTGCCACCGGCCGAATGACCGTACGGCGGGCGGCGGTTCAGTCCCCTTGGGTCTCGACCTCGCCGAATCGGGCCAGCGCCAGCGCCCCCACGATCGCCAGCGCGAAGCCCGTCACGGCCAGCGGCTCCAGACCCGGCCGCGTCCGGTCGCCCAGCCAGGCCACGCCCGCCAGCGCCGGGCCCACCGTCTCGCCGATCACCATGCCCGCCGTGGCGGCCGTCACCGAACCGCGCTGCAGTGCCGACGTCAGCAGCAGGAAGGCCGCGCCGCCGCCCACCACAAGGGCGTACGACGCGGGATTGGTGAGCACCGGAACGAGGGACAGGTCGTCGATGAGCCTGACGGCCACTTCCACCACGCCGAAGCCGATGCCCGCGCCCAGACCCAGCGCCGCGGCCCGCGCTCGCCCCGGCAGCCGCCCGGCCACCGCGCCCAGGCCCAGCACGGCGAACGCGACGGCCAGCGTGCCCACGCGCAGGGTGGCCGACCCGGTGCGGTCGCCCTCGGCCCCCGAGGCCAGGCCCAGCAGCGCGAGGCCGCCGCACACCACGCCGACCCCGCCCCACTCCGGGCCGCTCAGCCGCACGCCGAGCACCCGCGAGGCCACCACCGCCGTCACGGCCAGACTCGCGGCGAGCGCCGCGCCCACCGCGTAGATGGGCAGCGAGCGCAGCGCCACCAGCTCCAGCAGGAACCCCAGCCCGTCGAGGGCGAGCCCCGCCAGATACCGCCACTGCCGCAGTACGCGCAGCAGCAGCACGGGGTCCACGCCGGACCCCGTGCCGGGCGCCGACGCCCGTGCGGCGACGGCTTGGAGGACGGAGGCGGTTCCGAAGCAGACCGCCGAACCGAGTGCGCAGATCATCCCGAGGAGCACGCCTGCACTGTAGCCCTGCGGGCTGGGCTGGGCGCCTGAGCGTCTGCCGGGTGCTGTTGTCCGGCGGCTGCGGGCGCGTTGTGGCTGGGCGCGCCCACGCGGCGGAGCCGCACGATGTCACAGCCCCGCGCCCCTTTGGGGCGCGGCTTACACCCCCAGAACCGTTCGCAACTGATCCAGCCCCCAGTCCAGGTCCTCCTTGGAGATCACCAGCGGCGGCGCGATCCGGATCGTCGACCCGTGCGTGTCCTTGACCAGCACCCCGCGCCCCATCAGCGCCTCGGAGATCTCCCGCCCGGTGCCCTTCGCGGGAGCGATGTCCACCCCGGCCCACAGGCCACGTCCCCGCACGGCCGTCACCGCGCCGCCGCCCACCAGCAGCCCGAGCTCCTGGTGGAGGTGCTCGCCGAGCTCCGTGGCCCGCTGCTGGAACTCGCCGGACTTCAGCATGGCGATGACCTCCAGGCCCACCGCGCAGGCCAGCGGGTTGCCGCCGAACGTCGACCCGTGCTCGCCCGGCCGGAAGACGCCGAGCACCTCGCGGGAGGCCACCACCGCCGACACCGGCACCACGCCGCCGCCGAGCGCCTTGCCCAGGATGTACACGTCCGGCACCACACCCTCGTGCTCGCACGCGAAGGTCCGGCCCGTACGCCCCAGGCCCGACTGGATCTCGTCCGCCATGAAGAGCACCCCGCGCTCGGCGGTCAGCCGCCGCACCCCCGCCAGATAGCCCGGCGGCGGCACCAGCACCCCCGCCTCGCCCTGGATCGGCTCCAGCAGCACGGCCACCGTGTTCGCGTCGACAGCTCTCTCCAGCGCGGCCAGGTCGCCGTACGGCACGATCTCGAAGCCCGGGGTGTAGGGGCCGTAGTCGGCGCGGGCCTCCTCGTCCGTCGAGAAGCTGATGATCGTGGTGGTGCGGCCGTGGAAGTTGTTGTCGGCCACCACGATCTTCGCCTGCCCGTCCGGCACGCCCTTGACCCGGTAGCCCCACTTGCGCGCGGTCTTCACGGCCGTCTCGACGGCCTCCGCGCCCGTGTTCATCGGCAGCACCATGTCCTTGCCGCACAGCTCGGCCAGCTCGGCGCAGAACTCGCCGAAGCGGTCGTGGTGGAAGGCGCGCGAGGTGAGCGTCACCCGATCGAGCTGTGCCTTCGCCGCGTTGATCAGCCGCCGGTTGCCGTGGCCGAAGTTCAGTGCCGAGTAGCCGGCGAGCATGTCGAGATAGCGCCGTCCCTCGACGTCCGTCATCCAGGCGCCTTCCGCATAGGCGACGACGACCGGCAACGGGTGGTAGTTGTGCGCGCTGTGGGCCTCGGCTGCTGCGATGGCGCGTTCCGTGGATGTCACCATGTGCTCCGTTCCGCGTGCGGGGCTCTTGGCCACTTTCTACACCTCTTCCCCCGCCTTTTCGGCCGTTGCGGAAGAGGAGAATCCGCGCTTGTGGGCACACTCCGGCGGACACCTCACCGGCACCGCGCGAACGCTCCGGGTTGCGCACCTGAGAGAATGTGCCCATGGCCCTCGATCGTCCGCGCGCGCTCTCCGGTATCCAGCCCACCGCAGGCTCGTTCCACCTCGGGAACTACCTCGGTGCCGTCCGGCAGTACGTGGCGCTCCAAGAGACCCACGACGCCTACTACATGGTCGTCGACCTGCACGCGATCACCGTGCCGCAGGACCCCAAGGAGCTGCGCGCCAACACCCGCACCGCCGCCGCCCAGCTGCTGGCCGCCGGGCTCGACCCGGACCGCTGCACGCTCTTCGTGCAGAGCCACGTGCCCGAGCACGCGCAGCTCGCCTGGCTGATGAACTGCCTCACGGGCTTCGGCGAGGCCTCCCGCATGACGCAGTTCAAGGACAAGTCGGCCAAGCAGGGGGCCAACCAGACCACGGTGGGCCTGTTCACCTACCCGATCCTCCAGGTCGCGGACATCCTGCTCTACCAGGCGAACGCCGTTCCGGTGGGTGAGGACCAGCGTCAGCACATCGAGCTCACGCGCGACCTCGCGGAGCGCTTCAACGCCCGTTTCGGTGACACCTTCACCCTGCCCGCCGCGCACATCGTCCGCGAGACGGCCAAGATCTACGACCTGCAGGACCCGACCGCCAAGATGAGCAAGTCGGCGTCCACCACCAAGGGCCTGATCAACCTGCTGGACGAGCCCAAGGTCTCGGCCAAGAAGATCAAGAGCGCCGTCACCGACACCGACACGGTGATCCGCTTCGACGCCGAGAACAAGCCGGGCGTCAGCAATCTGCTCACCATCTACGCCACGCTCACCGGTGCGGGAATCCCGGAACTGGAGCAGAAGTACGAGGGCAAGGGCTACGGTGCGCTCAAGACCGACCTCGCCGAGGTCATGGTGGAGTGGGTGACCCCCTTCCGCGCCCGTACGCAGGAGTACCTCGACGACCCGGAGACGCTGGACGCGATCCTCGCCAAGGGCGCCGAGAAGGCCCGTACCGTCGCGGCGGAGACCCTCGCGCAGGCGTACGACAGGATGGGTTTCCTGCCCGCCAAGCACTGACCGCACCGCACGCACCGCACGCACCGCACGTACGGGCCGCACGGCCCGTACGTCGCAGCAGCAGCACGCCGCAGGCACTGACCGAGCGCCGACCGCACCGAAGGACGCCGGTGCGCCAGGGACCATGGGCCCCGGGCGCCCGGGACCAGGGAACCTGGCCCGGAGGCGGCCCAGCCGTCACACTGGCCACGGGGACACGCAGGCGCACAGGAGGGAGAACGCAATGGGGACCGTAACGCTCGGCGTTTCGATCGCGGTCCCGGAGCCGTACGGCAGCTTCCTCCAGGAGCGCCGCGCGGGCTTCGGTGACCCCCACGCGCACGGCATCCCCACGCATGTGACCCTGCTGCCGCCCACCGAGGTCGATGCCTCGTCGCTGCCCGCGATCGAGCGGCACCTCGCCGGGGTGGCGGCCCTCGGCCGCCCCTTCCGCATGCGGCTGTCCGGCACCGGCACGTTCCGGCCCCTGTCGCCCGTCGTCTACGTGAACGTGGTCGAGGGCTCCGCGTCCTGCGCCTGGCTCCAGAAGCGCATCCGCGACGCGTCCGGGCCGGTGGCCCGCGAGCTGCAGTTCCCGTACCACCCGCACGTGACCATCGCCCACGGCATCCCCGAGGAGGCGATGGACCGGGCCTACGCGGAGCTCGCCGACTTCGAGGCGGCGTGGACGGTGGAGGGCTTCGCTCTGTACGAGCAGGGCGAGGACGCGGTCTGGCGTCTTGAACGGGAGTACCCGTTCGGGGCCGGGGCCGATGCCCCGGTCCCTCGCCAGGGGGATGTTTCACGGCCTGCGGCCACTCGCTGACGCGTTTCGCGGTGCCGCCTACGAGCTCGGGCGGTAGTGCGCGTCGGCGTCTGCGGGCGCGTTGTGGCTTGTCGCGCAGTTCCCCGCGCCCCTGATGGGGCGCCCGGCCACCGCCGCGCGGTGGCAAGGTGTGGACCATGGAGTGGCTCACCCGCCTGCCGTTGATCGGCCCCCTCGTCACCCGGCTCATGCGTACGCACGCCTGGCGTTCCTACGAGACTCTGGAGCGGGTGAAGTGGAGCCGGCTCGCCGCCGCGATCACCTTCACCAGCTTTCTCTCCCTCTTCCCGCTGATCACCGTGGCCGCCGCCGTCGGCGCGGCCGTGCTGAGCGAGCGCCGGATGCAGGAGCTGGAGCACAAGCTCGCCGAGCAGGCGCCCGGTATCTCCGGCAAGCTCGACCTCAGCGCCCTCGTGAACAACGCGGGCACCGTCGGTGTCGTCGCCGGTGCGGCCCTGCTCTTCACCGGCATGGGCTGGATCGGCTCCCTGCGCGAGTGCCTGCGCGCCGTCTGGGAGCGCGAGGAGAGCCCCGGCAACCCGTTCCTGCTGCGCGCCAAGGACGGGCTCGTACTGCTCGGCCTGGGCGGCGTGGCGCTGCTGTCGCTCGCCTGCTCCGTCTTCGCCTCGGCGGCCGTGGGCTGGGTGGTCGACAAGGCGGGCCTGCAGGGCGTGGGCGGCCTGCTCACGGCGGCGGGTTTCTGCACCGCCGTCCTCGCGGACTTCCTGCTGATGCTCTACGTGCTCTCACGGCTACCCGGAGTCCACCCCGCCCCGCGCCGCCTCGTCCAGGCCGGCCTGCTCGGCGCCGTGGGCTTCGAGCTCCTGAAACTGCTGCTCAGCGGCTACCTCGCGGGCGTAGCGGCCAAGAGCATGTACGGCGCGTTCGGAGCCCCGGTCGCGCTGCTCCTGTGGATCAACTTCACGGCGAAGCTGACCCTTTTCTGCGCGGCGTGGACGGCCACCGACGCGCCTGGCCGGGCGCCCCATCAGGGGCGCGGGGAACTGCGCGACCAGCCGTAGACGGCCCGCAGTCGCGCGCGCAGCGCAAGACGCACCCCAATAGGCGCACGGGGGCCCGGGGGCGCAGCCCCCGGAGCAGGCCGCTACTTCTTCCGCCGCACCAGCTCCGGCAAGGGATGACGGCGATGCACCACAACCCCCGCCACAGCCAGCGCAGCGAGCACGCCACCCGCGATCCCCACCGCCGTCCACATCCCTCCGCCGCCCCCGGCGACGGAGGCCTGCGTGCTGTCGGCCGACGGCCGCCCCGCCGCGTCGCCGGACTTGCCCGCCGTGCCCTTGGGCGGGACGAGGACGCCCACCGGCTTGACGTGCCCGGCGGCCTCGAAGCCCCAGTCGAGCAGCTTCGCGGTCTCGGTGTAGACCTCGTACGGCTCGGCCTTCTCCGGGTTCATGACGGTGACGAGCAGCTTGCGGCCGTCGTGCTGGGCGACGCCGGTGAAGGTGTTGCCCGCGTTCGTGGTGGAGCCGTTCTTCACGCCCGCCATGCCCTTGTAGGCGGGCACGTTCTGTCCGGTGAGGAGCCGGTTGGTGTTGACGATCGTGGACGTCTTCCGTTTCTCGCCCGGCTTCTCCTCCTCCGGGAACTGGGCGCTCACCGTCGAGCAGTACTCCCGGAAGTCGGCCTTCTGCAGACCCGAACGGGCGAACAGCGTCAGGTCGTACGCGCTGGAGACCTGGCCCTCCGCGTCGTAGCCGTCGGGGCTGACGACGTGGGTGTCGTTCGCCTGGAGGTCGTTCGCGTGTGCCTGCATGTCCTTGACGGTCTGCGGGATGCCGCCGTTCATCGTGGAGAGCACCCGCACCGCGTCGTTGCCCGACCGCAGGAAGACGCCGAGCCACAGGTCGTGGACGGAGTAGCTGGAGCCCTCGTGGACGCCGACGGCGCTGCTGCCCGCGCCCATGCCCGCCAGGTCGGACGCCGCGACCTTGTGTGTCTTGTCCCGGGGGAGCTTCGGCAGCACCGTGTCGGCGAACAGCATCTTCAGCGTGGAGGCCGGAGGCAGCTGCCAGTGCGCGTTGTGCGAGGCGAGGATCTCGCCGGACTCGGCGTCGGCGACCAGCCAGGAGCGCCCGGTGATGTCCTTGGGCAGCTGTGGCGCGCCCGCCTCCAGCCGCACCTGGGTGCCGGGCTTGCCCAGCAGCTCGCCGCCCACGGTGGACATGCGCGCGGGCGGGGTCCTGGGCGCCCCCCTGCCGTCGGCCGGGTTGTTGGTGTCGGCTGCGGCGGGAACGGTGCTGAGCGCGGAGAGGAGCAACGAGGCGGCCGCCGCGAGGGCGGGGCGGTAGCGGCGCTTCGCGGCGTACCGCGGGGGATGTGATGTCGTCGGCACGTCCGTGAACGTACCCCGCCGCCCACGGACTGTGGATGGCGCCTCACCGGAGTGTTCCCCGGCCGGAGACCCGATAGGGGGAGTCCGGGCCGCCAAACGCATACTGGGATCCATGCAGACACCCACACAGACCCCGGCGGTCCTCACCCGCCCCGTGTCCTGGTTCCTGCTCGCCTTCGGGGTCTGGAGCTGGGTCATCTGGGTCACCTTCGTGAAGAACCTGTGGAAGGACGGCAGCGGGCTCGCCTTCGACGACGCGGGCGACCCGACCGCCTACTTCTGGGTGCATCTCACGCTCGCGATCACCTCGTTTCTCCTGGGGACGGCCGTGGGACTGGTGGGGTTGCGCGGCGTACGCGCGCTGCGACGTAGCTCATAGCGGCGCATAACCGACGTCCATAGAGGGACAACTCCGGCCGCTCCTCCGGCCGCCCCCGTTCGCTTGACCGATTCCCGGGACGTACGGGCGATCGTGTGTTTGGGTGATGCGCATCACCGGGCGGAGGGGG
>NZ_JAINFC010000669.1 GCF_020740835.1 Streptomyces sp. UNOC14_S4 | reverse complement strand
ACCTCGCACCCATTCGAAGCAACGGCGACTACGTGCTGGTGCCGACTGCTCACGGCCTCAACCTCGTTCCCCGCCAACAGGTCAAGGAGACGGACGAGTGACCCGCACCCCAAAGATCGTCGTCGGCTCGTACGTAGTCGATGAGGTCCGAAAGGTTGTTGCCCAGGTCATGGGCCACGAAGGACCACGCTTCCAACTCCGTCTGCCCAAGGGCGGTTGCGAGTGGGAAGCGGCACTTGAGAACGTACGCCCAGCGACGCTCAGAGAGGAACTGAGGGCCAAGGTCCAGGCCGCCAACGAGGCTTCAGAAGGGCGGCTGTGAGCGCGCACACCGTGATCAGGTACGCAGGCTGGATGATCGGCCCCGAAACAGCACCAGAAGCCCCGCCGATCACCCACGAACTCGAATGCACCACCTGCAACGCTGTCTCGGGGGCAAGCGAGGACTTCGCCACGCTCCAGGACTGGGGGCCTCCAGCACTCCGGCCGCAGCCCCTCCCACACCGGCTACCGCGAGATCATCCACCGGTACTGGCGAGCCACCCCAGCGGGGTGACCAGCACTCCGTAGGCTCCTGCCTCTGCCGCCCGGTGGTCGGCAGGGGCAGTCCCCGGGCCCGCGTCGACCTGGCGCGACGCAGGCCCCGGGGTCCCCGTCGAGTACCAGTCGATTGGGGCCCTTAGCTGGTCGGTCCGTCCCGTTGAAGTAGTCGTTATGGGCAGGATCGTGCACACCGGCCCTGGCTGTCGGTCGACCTGAGCCGGGCGTTAGCCTCGGCGGATGATTTCTGTGCGGTCTCCGAAGACCATCACGCGCCACCGCGACGGGTGGATCCATGCCTACGTGGTGGACTCCGACGCTTTCGGGACGCTGGAGCCCGTCGCGTCGTTTCAGCCGCGGGCAGGCGACGAGGTCGTGGCGTCGGTGGTCCGGCCCGATCTGGAGCGGGTCGTGTATACGACGCTGAACGGGGTCGTTTGCCTCACGCGCGGCGGTGACCCGGTGTGGGCGTCGGCTTTCGCGCCGCACTCCGACGTGCGCCACGGTCACCGGCCTGGTTGTGCGCTGTCCCTGGACGGTCGGACTGTGTGGGTCTACCGGCCGGACGCGATGGCGGGACGCGGGGGCGGGGATCAGTGGGTCGTGTACGACGCCGACAGCGGGGCGGTCCTCGCCTGCCGGGAGCTGGAGACGGTCGGGCACGGTGCCGGCCACCACGTGCACCCCGTGGACGGCAGCATCTACCTCGACATCGGTGAGGGCCAGGACGGCTCCGTCATTCTCAGGGGTGCGATCGGGGCCGACGGTGAGCCGGAGTTCGTGACGTACCCGTGGTGGGACCGCTGCCTGATCGACCTGGCGCCGGGCGGTGAGCAGTTCATGACCGTCGACCACGGGCAGGGGGACGTCGCCTTCCACAGCCACCCCGGCGGGGACGTGCTCTTCACCCTGTCCGTCGAGGCCTTCGGGTACGAACCGGAGGAGGGGACCTTCGTGGAATGGAGCGGCGGCTATCTGACCTCGGACACGGCCGCCGTCACCCTGGGCGGTGAGACCGAGGACGGGGAGGAGTGGTTCCGCTACCACCTGGTCGACGTGCGCACGGGCACGCTCAGCGGTGAGATCGCCGTCGAGGCGGCCAGCCCGTACGAGCTGGTGCCCCTGGGTGACGGCTCGTGGCTCACCGACGGCCCGGACGGCCATCCCGTCCGTTGGTCCCGCGCTCCGCTGTCGTCCGCGCCGCCGCACCTGGAAGGTTGACGGGCGGTCACTGGCTTGCCACCGGGGAGCGATCGGTCGGCCGGACCGGCCAACTACCACTCAGTCACGGGTCCGGCTTTGGCGGCCGCGCGCATGGGCCCCCTCACGCCGAATCGATCCGCGGAAACACCGTCTCCTCCAGCACGATGTTGATCGCCACCGCCACCGGGATGGCGATCAGCGCGCCCACGATGCCCAGGAGCGCCCCGCCGATCACCACGGCGACGACCGTCACGAGCGGGTGCACGTCGACCGCGAAGCGCATCGCCTTCGGCATGATGAGGTAGTCCTCGGCGAGGCGGAACGCGGTGTAGAAGCCCGCGGTGCCCAGGGCCACCGGGAAGGACACCGCGAGGGCCACCAGGCTCACCACCACGCCGCCGATGGTCGAGCCGACGACGGGCACCATGTCGAGGAGCGCGACGAGTACGCCGAGGGCGGCCGCGTACGGGACGTCCAGGACGGCGCACCAGGCGAACGTGGCCAGGCCCGCGATCGCCGATGTGACGGCGTTGCCCAGCATGTAGCGGCCGACGCGGACGAGCGTCTCCTCCGTCAGCACGATCACGCCGTCGCGGCGGGCGCGCGGTACGAAGCGGTAGCAGAAGTGCTTCAGCTGTTCCATGCCCACCATGAAGTACACCGTCAGCACCACGACCAGGCCGGTGCCCACCACCGCGCTGATGACCAGGTGTCCTGCCCCCAGGAGCCCGCCGACCAGGGTGGAGCCCAGGCCGGAGCCGAGTTGCTGACGTACCTTCGAGACCAGGTGGAAGCGGTCCTCCAGACGGCCCAGCGTGGAGTGGTGGTCGTGCAGCTGTTCCAGCCACTTCGGGACGGCCGCGACGAGGGCGGAGATCTCGTCGGAGACGGGCGGGATCACCAGGGCCAGGAAACCCGCCAGGAGGGCCAGCGATACGAGGATGACCACGGTCACAGCCCAGCCGCGCCCCATCCGGCGGCGCGCGAGCCAGGCCACCACCGGCTCCAGGCTGATCGCCACGAACAGGGCCAGCAGCAGGAGCGTGAGGACACCGCTGATCCGGAGGACCGTCTGTACGGCCAGATAGGCCAGCGTCAGGCCCAGCCCGGCACCGAACCCGGCGGCGAACCAGCTCGCCGTCGGGCGCACCAGCACCCGCGGAGTCCGCGGACCGCTCTCCGACTGCATCGTGTCCTCTCCGGCCGTGGTCCCCGGCTCCCTCTCCGTACCCCGGGCGGCGCCGCGCCCACCCGGCCGGCGGAGAAGACCACCTGCTGAGCCGAGCCGCGGTCGGCCGACAGCGGGTACACGTACGACGTGATCACCCTGGGAGTCGAAGAGGAGTACCTCCTGCTGGACCCCGCCACGGCCGTCCTCGTCCCGCTCGCGGACGAGGTGCGCACGGTGGCCGGGCTCCAGCCGTTCCTCGACGCGCGCGAGGTCCAGTCGGAGCTGCTCCAGTCCCAGCTGGAGGTCGCCACCCCCGTCTGCGCCGACCTGACGGGCCTGCGCGCGCACCTGCTGCGGCTGCGCGACGCCGTCGGCGCGGCGGCGGACAAGGCGGGCTGCCGGCTCGCGGCCACCGGGACCCCGCCCCTCGCCTGCGC
>NZ_JAINFC010000668.1 GCF_020740835.1 Streptomyces sp. UNOC14_S4 | reverse complement strand
CCCACCACCCTCACCACCCACCCGGCCCGTCCGGCGTTCGAGGACGCGGCCGCAGGCCGCCCCGCCCGCTGGGGGCACCTCCCGGACGAAGTCTGGGGGAGGCAACGGTGGGAACCTCCGCGCGCCGCCACGCACGGTGAGGCGTCACACACAGGTCCCCGCGCTGTGCGAGCGTGGCGGCGGTATAGCCTGACGCCGGATCTCTTGATACCGAGAGAGGTCCGCCATACATGGGCAGGGACACCCGACCCCAGTTCGCAGCAGGAGATCGCCATGACCCGCACTCCCGTCAATGTCACCGTCACCGGCGCGGCCGGTCAGATCGGCTACGCGCTGCTCTTCCGCATCGCCTCCGGTCAGCTCCTCGGCGCGGACGTGCCGGTCAAGCTGCGCCTGCTGGAGATCCCGCAGGGCCTGAAGGCCGCCGAGGGCACCGCCATGGAGCTCGACGACTGCGCGTTCCCGCTGCTGCGCGGCATCGACATCACCGACGATGCGAACGTGGCCTTCGACGGTGCCAACGTGGCCCTGCTCGTCGGCGCCCGCCCGCGTACCAAGGGCATGGAGCGCGGTGACCTGCTGGAGGCCAACGGCGGCATCTTCAAGCCGCAGGGCCAGGCCATCAACGCCCACGCCGCGGACGACATCAAGGTCCTGGTCGTCGGCAACCCGGCCAACACCAACGCCCTGATCGCCCAGGCCGCCGCCCCGGACGTGCCCGCCGAGCGCTTCACCGCCATGACGCGCCTGGACCACAACCGCGCGCTGACCCAGCTGGCGAAGAAGGCCGGTGTCTCCGTCGCCGACGTCAAGAAGCTGACGATCTGGGGCAACCACTCCGCCACCCAGTACCCGGACATCTTCCACGCCGAGGTCGCGGGCAAGAACGCCGCCGAGGCCGTGAACGACGAGGCGTGGCTGGCCGACACCTTCATCCCGACCGTCGCCAAGCGCGGCGCCGCGATCATCGAGGCCCGTGGCGCCTCCTCGGCCGCCTCCGCCGCCAACGCCGCCATCGACCACGTCCACACCTGGGTCAACGGCACCGCCGCCGGCGACTGGACCTCCATGGGCATCCCCTCGGACGGCTCCTACGGTGTGCCGGAGGGCCTCATCTCCTCCTTCCCGGTCGTCTGCAAGGACGGCACGTACGAGATCGTCCAGGGCCTGGAGATCAACGACTTCTCCCGCGCCCGCATCGACGCCTCCGTCAAGGAGCTCGCGGAGGAGCGCGACGCGGTGCGCGCCCTCGGCCTCATCTGAGTCCGTCGAGTCTGTTGAGCCTGTTGAGTCCGTCGCGCGTCCGTCGCGCCTGATCGGCTCACGCGATCGGCCGGTTGAGCGAATCCTCCGGCCGATCTCCGTCAACCGATCTAATTCGTACAGGCTTACCGACGTACGCTCGTACGCGTCGAATTCCGGCCCGTCAATCGTCCCCGGCCGGGGACGGTGGCGGGCCGTTCGGCTTATTCTGGGTTCTCCGAAAGTGCGTCAACTCCTACTGATTCGCAGGTGAGTTCGACGATCGGGGGACGTATGTCAACTTCTGTTGGACGTGAGTCCCGCACGGAGGCCACGAGGCTTCTCTGTGCGGGCACCTACCTGGACAGCGATTTCCGCCGCCGCGTCATCGAGGAGCTGGTGGAGCACGAGGAGCGTTCGATAGCGCCCTCGCTCGGTGTCGACATCGTGCCGGTGCTCGCGTACGCGCTGCGCGCCCGCGCGCAGGACGTGCAGACCGCGCTGTGGCTCCTCGTGTTCTGGGGCCTCTTCATCGGCGTCGAGGTCGGCACCGGCAGCGAGGACTCCGCGGCCGACCCGTTCGGCCTCGGCATCTCCTTGTGGTCGGTGCTGTACGCGATCGTCTGCTTCCTGCAGTGGACGTCCGCGGCCTCCGCCGGGCGCGGCTCGTCCGTCTACGTACTGGACAAGCGCATGATGCGCGAGGCGATGCGGGGGCAGGTGCGGGTCCTGATACCCGTGGTGTCAGGGGTATTAGCCGTCGGCTACTGGCTCTACGCGCTGATCCAGCTCATCTGGGGCTCGGGCAGCTGGATGGCCATCGTCTTCCCGCTGCTGCTGACCCTGCCCATCTGGGCACACCGCGCGCGGGTCTCCGACGTGATGCGCAACGAACTGAGCCGCAAGGAGTTCGCGCGGCGGGAGCGGGCCGTCCCGTACACCGAGCACCACCGGCGGGTCGCGCGGGCCATCGACCGCGAGCAGTACGCGGGCCTGACGATCTACGACTCGGGACGCCCCTTCCTCGGCATGGGGCGGCCCTACGAGCCCTGGTCGTTCGTCCTGGAGCTCAAGCGGCGCAAGGACGCCGACCCGGCGGCCGCGGGCCCGGCGCCCTTCACGGCCCGTACGGTCGTGGAGCTGATCCGGCCGCGGCTGGAGGCGCTGCGGGACAGCGCCGCGCAGACCAGCCGGGACCGGCTGAAGGACCTGGAGATCGAGGAGTTCGTCTATCTGCCGGTCGGCCCGCCGCGCCCGGAGGTCGACTACGCGGGCGGCTCCGTCCTGCGGCACCTGGCCGAGGCGGTCGACGAGGGCGGCGAGGCCCGCCGCTACTTCCTGCGCATCCGTGTCGGCGCCTGGGACGAGCAGGTCGTGGCGACCATCCTGATCCGGGTGCACACCCAGGGCGGCATGCTGGTCCTGGAGGTCGTGCCGCACGTCCTGATGCCCATCAAGCCGGAGTTCCGCGCGGTCGACGTGATCGCGGCGCGCGGCCCGGACAACTTCCTGCGCGACGGCCTGCGCGCCCTGCTCAGCGGGCCCGCGGCCGGGTTCGCGTCCGCCGTCTCCACGGTGAGCTCCGCCGTCCACGGCTTCCGCACCTGGCTGGCGACGCCGCAGTACGGCATGCCGGACGGCCCGGCGACCTCGGTGCGGGAGCTCGCGGGCACGCAGACGCTGTCGCTGTTCCAGGAGATGGACATCAGCCGCTATGTGAAGACGGTCCAGGACCGTATCGCGAGCGGCGTACGGGACGCCCTGCGCTCCCAGGGCTATGAGACCGACCAGTTCGAGCAGCAGATCGTCCAGATCAGCGAGGGCGGCGTGTTCATCGGCTCGATGAGCGGCGGAGCGGTCGCCAGCGGGGCCGGGGCACAGGCGAACACCACGAAAAGCGGGGGATCATGACGGAGGACAAGGACCGGCAGGGCAAGGCCGCGGAGCGGGGTGGCGGTATCGCCATCGGCCGCATGACCGGGGGCGCGGTCGTCAGCGGCCCCGGGGCGCGCGCGGAGGACCGTTCGGAGCGCGCCGCCCGGCCCGCCGCCAGGGAGGACGGGGCCGCCCCCGTCCCGCAGCACGTACCCGCCGACGGCGGCATCGCGGTAGGGGAGC
>NZ_JAINFC010000667.1 GCF_020740835.1 Streptomyces sp. UNOC14_S4 | reverse complement strand
GTGCGGGGGTGGCGGAGAGGAGTGCGGTGATGTGTTTCCGTACGCGCTCCAGCTCCCATCGTTCCCCGGGCCGGTGGTGCGTCAGTCCCTCGACGGCGTCGGCGAGTTCACCGGCCACCGGGAAGTCCCGTGCGGCGTGCCGTACCCAGGCCGCCAGGTCGCCGCCTTCCGGCCGCAGTGGTTCCTGTTGCAGGGACAGCAGCGCGAGGAGGGCGCCGACGCTGTAGCGGTCGGCTGCCGGGTCGGCCGCGCTGGTGCGTTGTTCGGGCGCGACGTAGCCGGGTGTGGCGAGCCGTCCGGCCGTGCCGCCGGGCAGGACCGCGGCCTCCAGATCGATGAGGGCCATGCGCCCGTCGGGCCGGACGATGACGTTGGCGGGTGACAGGTCGCGGACGACCACGCCCGCCTCGTGGACGACGGACACCAGGTCCAGCAGCCGGAGGGCGAGTTCCAGGACGTCCGCTCGGCTCAGCGTGCGGTCGGGGGCGTCCGCCGGGGCCGCGAGGTCCCGCAGGCTGGTGCCCGCGAGCTCGTCCTCGACGAGGAAGAGGTGGCCGTCCATGTCGAAGGTGTCGACGAACCCTGGCACCACCCCTGTAGGTGCCAGGTGCCTCAGGACCGCTGCCTCGTTGCGCAGCAGGTCGCGTACGTCCCGGCCGTCCTCCTCCGCGTCGAGCCAGGGCCGCCCCTGTTTGATGACGACGGCCGCGTCGCCGCGCCGGGTGTCCTCGGCGCGGTAGACCCCGCCCTTGTTGGAGTGCCGCACGGCACCGGTGACCCGGTAGCGTCCGGCGAGCAGCAGCTCGCCTCCGCCGGAGGGCTGTGCCGCTGCCGCGGGCCGCTCCGGTACGGGCCGGAAGGGGTCGGCCGCCCACGGCGGCGGGGCGAACCATGCCTCGCGCACGTCGGGGGTCGGCGTGCCGTCGGGCGCGATCAGGACGTCCTGCCATAGCCCGTCGTCACCGAGGTCCCGCAGGGCGGCGAAACCGCCGTACCGGTAGTGGACCAGGCTGCCTTCGCGGTACGGGCGGTCGGAGAGGATCCCCGGCCCGGACAGCCCCCGGGTGGCGCGGTCGAGTGCCTCGGCGAGTTCCACGCACTGGGCGTCGTCGTCCGGATAGACGGTGAGGAACTTGCCTCCGGCGGCCCGCTGGTAGTCGCGGGCGAGCGACCGCCTGAGCCGTGCGGTGGTGCCGACGAACTTGAACGGCACCCGCAGCGGCAGCAGTACGCGTGCCGCGCGCCGCAGGACCTCCTCGGCGTTGCCCGGCACGGCGGACAGGTGCAGTTTCCAGCCCTGCAGGCGGTAGCGGTGGGCGAGGGGCTCGACGTGGTACCAGAAGTCCCCGGCCCTGGTCTCCCACGCCCCGGTGCCGATGCCGGTGCCGGCCTCTTCGCCCGCGCCGCCCGCGGCCGTCAGCTCGGCCCGCAGGACCGCGACGAGGTCGCCGCCGATCGCCGCCGTCTCCACCACGTCCGTACACCCCGCCCTCGTCCGAAAGGAACCGCCGCCCCTGCGGCGGCCTGTGACGACAACTGCGCCGCCCCTGCGGCGGCCTGTGACGACAACTGTGGCCCAGCGGGATCTACGCGCGTTCTACAGAGCATCGACAGTGAATCAACAGGGGACGGCAGGTGAGCGGGGAGTGAACGTGGCGGCAGGTCTCCCCCGTAGCGGAGTCGCGTCGCCGCGCCGCTCGCGGCGGTCGGCCGGTGGCCGGTGAACGGGCGCGGCCTCGCGTGGACGGCCGCCACCGTGGCACTCGTGTGGGGATCGCCGCCCGGGCCTGGGACCACCGCGCGCTCTGACGGGAACGCGGTGGAAATGGAACGAGGGCCACTTCCCGTGGAAGTGGCCCTCATTTCTCCGGTGGAGCTAAGGAGAATTGAACTCCTGACCTCCTGCATGCCATGCAGGCGCTCTACCAACTGAGCTATAGCCCCGTATTCTCTTTTTCGCCCCCGCGATCCTCGACGTGATCCCCGGCGGCGAAAAAGAGAATACATGACCGGCGGCGGCCCTCGTCAAACCGGCTCCGAAAGCCCCTCCCCCGCGAGGCCGGACATCACCGGTCAGCTCCCCAGCAGTGTCCTGCCGAGCCAGTCGCGGGAATCCCGGACGCCGGGGAGCGTGAAGAAATAGCCGCCTCCGGTCGGCGAGATGTAGTCGACGAGGGGCTCGTCGACCAGGCGCTCCTGAGTCGCCTCGAACTGCCGCTTGACGTCCTGCTGGTAGCAGCAGAACACCAGCCCCATGTCGAGGTTGCCGACGCCGTCGACGCCCCGGTCGTAGTTGTAGCCGCGGCGCAGGATCCGGGAGTCGTCCGTCTCGGGCGTGCGGGGGTTGGCCTTGCGGATGTGGGCGGCGAGCGGTATCGCCTCGCCCTTCGGGTCCTTGGCGTAGTTCGGAGCGTCGGCCTCCCGCGCCCCGTCCAACGGGGCGCCGGTGTCCTTGCGGCGGCCGAACATCTTCTCCTGTTCGGTCAGCGAGACCCGGTCCCAGAACTCGACGAGCATGCGGATGACACGGATCACCTGATAGCTGCCACCGACGGCCCAGGACGGCTCGTCGAGCCGGTCCGTCACCCACACCAGCCGCCGCATCTCGCGCGCCGACCCGGTGTCGGGGTTGGCGATGCCGTCCTTGAAACCGAGCAGGTTGCGCTGCGCCCCGGTCGGGCGGGGCGCGTTCTGGAAGCCGTCGACGCGCCACTTGATCTGCATCGCGCCGCGCGTGTGCCGGGCGATGTCGCGCAGCGCGTGCAGGACGGTGTCCTGGCGCTCGGCGCAGATCTGCAGCGAGAGGTCGCCGTGGCACTCGGCCGCCCGGAGGTTGTCGTTGGGGAACGTGCGCATCGGGGTGAGCCTGCGGGGCCTGGCCCCGGCCAGCCCGAAGCGGTCGTCGAAAAGGGACGCGCCCACGCCGAGGGTGACGGTGAGCCGGTCGGCGGGGAGCGTGGGGCCGAGGATGCCGTTGTCCGAGGGCGGTGCGCCGACACCCAGGTCGGTGGGGGCGCCGCCCGCCGTCAGGAAGCGGGCCCGTTCGGTGAGCGTCCGGAAGAGGTCGGCGAGCTCCTTGCGGTTCCGGGCGATCACGTCAAGGGAGACGAACGCCGCGGCGGCGGGCTGCGGGGTGACGACGCCCGCCTGGTACGGGCCGTGGAAGTCGACCTTCCCGGCGTCCCTGGTGCCGGTGGCGTGGGCCTGCCCCGCGCCGGTCCCGCCGAGCGCGAGGCCGCCGCCGACGAGGGCGGCTCCGGCCACGCCCGTCCCGAGCGCCGTCTTGACGAATCCCCGGCGGCCGGTGGTGGGGCCGCCCTGCGGGCAGGCGGAGTCGGCGGTCATGTTCCGGTTCCCTTCGGAGGGTGCGGGGAG
>NZ_JAINFC010000666.1 GCF_020740835.1 Streptomyces sp. UNOC14_S4 | reverse complement strand
TGAGGGGGCCCCACTCGTTGGGGTCGGGCACGCCCGGCGGCAGCATCTGACGACGCTTCGGCCCGCCGCCCTCGGACTCGCCCGGCTCCTTCGCCCCCGGCCACGCCTTGGCGACCCGTGCGGCCAGCACGAAGTCCTTGCGCAGCGGGTGCCCCTCGAAGCCCTCGGGGAGCAGCAGCGGAACGAGGTGGGGGTGGCCGGTGAAGTCCACGCCGAACATCTCGTGCGTCTCGCGCTCGTGCCACGCCGCACCGGCGTAGACGCCGGTCGCGGTCGGCAGCGCGGGCTTGTCGTGCGGCACGGTGGTGCGGACGACGAGGCGGCGTACCCCGGTGGCGTCCGGTCCGGGCAGCGCGGCGACGTGCGCGCAGACGCGGAAGCCCGTGCCGGGCTCGTCGACCGCGCTCAGCCAGTCGAAGAAGGTGCAGCCCAGCGTGGTGCGGGCGGTGTCGAGTGCGGTGAGCCACGCGGCGGCGGGCACGTCGACGGTGAGCAGCCCGTACGCCTCCTCGGCGCTCGCGCCCTCGCCGAACAGCTCGACGGCGCCGCGCGGCAGCCAGCCGACGGGCGGCGCAGCCGCCTCGGCGGCGGGCTCGGGAGCCTCGTCCTGCGGAGCTGCGTCGGCGGTCTCGGGCCGAGGGGAGCTCTCGGACTCCTGAATATTGTCGGATTTGGGGGGGCGCGGAGTGAGGGCCGGACGCTGCGCGTCCGGGTCGGTGGGCTCGCTCATCGTCCGGCCTCCCCGGAATCGGTGCCGGAGGCGGAATCCGTGGTGGCGGAACCCTTGGTACCGGACTCCGCGGCGCCCGGCGCGGGCGGCGGCGTCACCAGGCCGCTCTTCAGCGCGGCAGCCGACGGGCCGGAGGCCGAAGCCGCGCCGGAGGCGGCACCCGCACCCGAGTCCGCGACCCCGCCGGAGGCATACCGCTCGCCCAGCGACTCCGCCGCGATCTTCTCCTGGAGCTTGAGGATGCCCTGGAGGAGCGCCTCCGGGCGGGGCGGGCAGCCGGGGACGTAGACGTCGACCGGGATGATCTGGTCGACGCCCTTGGTCACCGAGTACGAGTCCCAGTAGGGGCCGCCGCAGTTCGAGCAGGCGCCGAAGGAGATGACGTACTTCGGCTCGGGCATCTGCTCGTAGAGCCGCTTGACCGCCGGGGCCATCTTGTCCGTCACCGTGCCCGAGACGATCATGAGGTCCGCCTGGCGGGGGCCCGGGGCGAAGGGGATGACGCCGAGCCGGATGAAGTCGTGCCGGGCCATGGACGCGGCGATGAACTCGATCGCGCAGCAGGCCAGGCCGAAGTTGAAGACCCAGAGGCTGTAGCGGCGGCCCCAGTTCAGGACCACCTTCATCGGCTCGGGGGCCAGCCGGGAGAGCACGCCCAGGCGGCGGGGCTCCGGCAGATCGACGGGTGTCACGTCCATTCGAGGACGCCCTTCTTCCATGCGTACAACAGACCCACGGCGAGGAAGCCGAGGAAGATGAACATCTCCACGAGCGTGGCGCCGCCGAAGCCGGGCGCGGCGAAGACCGTCGCCCAGGGGAACAGGAAGATCGAGTCCACCGCGAAGATCACGTAGAGGAAGGCATAGACGTAGTAGCGGACCTGGGTGTGCGCCCAGCCCTCGCCGACGGGGTCGACTCCGCACTCGTACGTCAGCAGCTTCTCGGGCGTCGGCACGACGGGCCGCAGCAGCCGCCCGGCTGTGAAGGCCACGGCGACGAACAGCACGCCGATGACGGCGAGCAGCCCGACGACCGCGTAGCCGTGGAAGTAGCCCTGGAATGAGCCCTGGATTGAGCCGTGGAAAGAGCTGTCCGTCGCCAGCTGGACGTCGGCGACGCCCGCACTACTGGTGCGCACGGTGGCCTCCGGCACGTCCGCCTCGCTCCCTGTCCAGCACATATCGACGAATCTTTACTCACGGGAGTCTAGGCCCTGACAAGGTCGCGGCAAGAAGCGCTGCCCGGCCAGGAGGTGGGGTTATCCCCACCCGGGCCCACCCCGGGGCCCCCATGGCGACGGCCGGGGCGGCCCGGCAGGCTTGGGGGTATGACCGCCAGCAGTACCGCACGCAGCACGACCGGCCCCGGCCGGAACGCGCACCATGCCCATGACGACCACGAGGGCGAGGAACGGCTGCCGCCCGCCCGCTTCGCCTACGACGCGCGGACGTGGCGGGAGGTCGCGCACCTGCTCCTCAACCTGCTGGAGGGCATCCTCGGCTTCGTCTACGTGTCGCTGTGGCTCTACGCGGGCGCGGCGCTGTCGGTCACCGTGATCGGCCTGCCGCTGCTGGCGGCCGGCCTCATGGGCTCGCGGGCGCTGGGCCGCATGGAGCGCGGGCGCGCCCGGCGGCTGCTGGACGTGCGCATCGACGAGCCGAGCCCGCTGTCGCGGCACCCGCGGAGCGAGGGGTTCTTCCCCTGGCTGTGGACGGCCCTGAAGGACCCGGTCGCGTGGCGGGCCACGCTCTACGCCTTCATCCGCCTGCCCTGGGGCGTGCTCACCTTCGCGCTGACGCTCGTCGGGCTGCTCGTCGCCTGGCCCGTGCTCGGGCACCTGGCACGGTGGCTGACGAACGTGGACCGGGCCATGGTGCGCGGCCTGCTGTCCCCCTCCAGCGAGCTGGAGCGCCGCGTCGCCGAGCTGGAGTCGGACCGCGGGGTGGTCGTCGACACGGCGGCCGCCGACCTGCGCCGCATCGAGCGCGACCTGCACGACGGCGCCCAGGCCCGGCTCGTCGCCCTGGCGATGGGGCTGGGCCTCGCGAAGGAGAAGGTCCTGGAGGACCCGGAGGCGGCGGCGAAGATGGTGGACGAGGCGCACGGCGAGGTGAAGCTCGCCCTCCAGGAACTGCGCGACCTCGCCCGCGGCATCCACCCCGCCGTCCTCACCGACCGCGGCCTCGACGCGGCCCTCTCCTCGGTCGCGGCCCGCTGCACCGTCCCCGTCAGCGTCTCGGTCGACCTGACGACGCGGCCCGCCGCCGCGATCGAGGGCATCGCGTACTTCACCGTCTCCGAGCTCCTGCAGAACATCAGCAAGCACAGCCGGGCACGGACGGCGGAGGTGGAGGTCTGGCGCCGGAACGACCGCGTCCTGATCCAGGTGACGGACGACGGCTGCGGCGGGGCGTCCACGGCGTCCGGTACGGGCCTGGCGGGCCTGGCCGAACGCCTCGACTCGGTGGACGGCCTCCTGGTGGTGGACTCGCCTGTCGGCGGCCCGACGGTGGTGACGGCGGAACTGCCGTGGCGCGACCGCTGACCTCCGCCCTATAAGGGGCGCGGGGAACTGCGCGACCAGCCCCCACCGGACCCGCAGCCGCGCACCGAGCTCAAGAGGCAACCCCGTAGGCGCACCGGGCCAGGCCCGCCGCAGGCGCGTGGTAGGGAAATCCCCACCCCCAGGACACCAACTCACCACA
>NZ_JAINFC010000665.1 GCF_020740835.1 Streptomyces sp. UNOC14_S4 | reverse complement strand
CCTCCCCACCGTCCACCTCCCCACCGCCCACCGTCCTGTACGCCTTCCGGACCACGGCGCGGCGGGAGCCCGGCCGGAGCGCCCTCGTCTACTTCGACGGGCGGCTGACGTACCGCCAGGCCGACGAGCTGTCCGACGGGCTCGCGGGCGGCCTCGCCGCCCGCGGCTTCCGCCCCGGCGACCGCGCGGCCGTCATGCTGCAGAACACCCCGCACCTCGTGCTCGCCGTCCTCGCCGTGTGGAAGGCGGGCGGCGTCGTCGTGCCCATGAACCCCATGTACAAGGCGGGCGAGGTCCGGCACATCCTCGCCGACTCCGGGGCCGCCGCGTTCCTCTGCGAGGACCGCGTGCGGACGGGCCTCCCGCACGACGTCACCGTCGGCACGGCCGTCCGCACCGTACTCACCGCCTGCCCGTTCGACCTCCAGACCCGCGACGACGCCCGGGTGCTGCGCGGTGCGCGGACGGCCACCCCCGAGGGGGCCGAGGACCTGCTGACGGTCGCCCGCTCCGGCGAGCGGGCCCCCGCCGTCCCGGACCCCGGGCCCGCCGACCCCGCCCTCATCAGCTACACCTCGGGCACCACCGGCAGACCCAAGGGCGCCGTGAACACCCACGGCAACATCGCGCACAACGCCGAGCAGTCCAGCGGCACGTCCCGGCTGCCCGGAGGCTCCGTCTGCTTCGCGCTCGCGCCGCTCTTCCACATCGCGGGCATGGTCTCCGGGCTCGGCCTCTGCCTGGTCAACGGCGGGACGCTCGTGCTCGCCCACCGTTTCGACGCGGGCGTGGTGCTCGACGCCTTCCTGGAGCACCGCCCCGCCTACGCCGTCGGCCCGCCGACCGCCTTCATGGCCCTCATGGCCCACCCGGGCGTCGGCCGTGAGCACTTCGCGTCCTTCCGGCTGCTGTACGCCGGGGGCGCTCCGCTGCCGCCCGGGCTGGTCGAGCGGTTCCGTACGGCCTTCGGCCCGTACCTCCACAACGGCTACGGCCTCACCGAGACCACCGCGCGCCTCGCCTCCGTCCTGCCCGGCACCGAGGCGCCCGTCGACCCGGCCTCCGGCACCCTCGCCGTCGGTGTGCCGGGCCCGGACACGCGTGTGCGCATAGTCGACGGCGACGGCGCGGACGTACCGGTCGGCGAGCACGGCGAGATCGCCGTCAGCGGCCCGATGGTCGTCCCCGGCTACTGGGGGCGCCCCGGTGAGACGGCCGCCGCCCTGCCCGGCGGCGAACTGCGCACCGGCGACGTCGGCTTCCTGGACGAGGACGGCTGGCTGTACGTGGTGGACCGGAAGAAGGACATGATCAGCGCCTCGGGGTTCAAGGTCTGGCCCCGCGAGGTCGAGGACGTCCTCTACACCCACCCCGCGGTCCGCGAGGCGGCCGTCGTCGGGGCCCCGGACGCCTACCGCGGCGAGACCGTCCTGGCGTACGTGAGCCCCCGCCCGGGCGCGGACCCCGACCCCGCGGAGCTGGTCGCCCACTGCCGGGAGCGGCTCGCCGCGTACAAGGTGCCCCGCGAGGTGCGCATCCTCGCGGACCTGCCCAAGACGACGAGTGGCAAGATCCTCCGGCGGGAGCTCCGCGAGCGCGCGGGGGACAGGGCACGAGCGCGGAAGACAGGTGGCGCATGAGCAGGACGGCGACGGCCGGGACGACGGACGGCGGGAGACCCGTACCGCAGCGGCTGCTGGCCGCCGCCACACGGCTCTTCGCGGACCAGGGCTACGACCGGACGTCCGTACAGGAGATCGTCGAGGCGGCGGGGGTCACCAAGGGCGCCCTCTACCACTACTTCGGCTCCAAGGACGACCTGCTGCACGAGGTGTACGGCCGCGTCCTGCGCCTCCAGCAGGAGCGGCTGGACGCCTTCGCGTGCGCGGACGCGCCCGTGGAGCGCAGGCTGCGGGACGCCGCCGCGGACGTCGTCGTCACCACGATCGAGAACCTCGACGACACCAAGATCTTCTTCCGGTCGATGCACCACCTGGGCCCCGAGAAGCACAAGCAGGTGCGCGCGGAGCGGCGGCGCTACCACGAGCGCTTCCGCGCCCTGGTCGAGGAGGGCCAGCGCGCGGGGGTCTTCAGCGCGGCGACCCCGGCGGACCTGGTGGTGGACTACCACTTCGGCTCCGTCCATCACCTGGCCAACTGGTACCGCCCCGACGGCGCCCTGACGGCGGAACAGGTCGCCGAGCACCTGGCGGACCTGCTGCTGCGGGCGCTGCGGCCGTAGCGGCGGCTCAGTCCCGTACGCGTATGGACAGGCAGGTGACGCAGCCCTCCAGCTTCTCGAACTCGCCGATGTCCACCGGCACCGGACGCAGCCCCAGACCGGCCAGCAGCCCGGCGGTGTGCGGCGCGCGGGACGACAGCAGCACGTGACCGTCGCCCAGCAGGACGACGTGCGCGCCGGGCTCCTCCGGTACGGGCAGGAAGCGGGGGAAGAACGACGGGTCGTCGACGAGCGGCGGGTGGCCGACGACCGTGCCGTCGGGCAGCGCCGTGACGGCCGACTTCAGATGCAGCACCTTCCGTACGGGCACGGCCACCACGCGCGCGCCCAGCGGCTCGAACACGGCACGCAGCTGCCGGATGCCCTCGGCGTTCGTACGGCCGCCCTCGCCCACGTAGACGGTGTCGCCCACCTTCAGCACGTCACCGCCGTCCAGCGTGCCCGGCTCCCGCAGATGCCGGACGGCGAGGCCGAGGGCTTCCGCGGCCGACGCGGCACCCGCGGTCTCGGGGCGGCGCGGGAGGGCCCCGGAGCGGGCGACGAGGGCGGTGCCGCGGAAGACGACCAGGGCGTCCTCGACGAACACCGCGTCGGGGCAGTCGTCGGCGGGCGCGACCTCGACGGTCCGCCAGCCGTGGTCGCGCAGGACACGGCAGTAGTCCTCCCACTGCCGCAGGGCGAGCGCGGTGTCCACGGGCGAGCGCTCGATGTGCGTGACCAGCCCCTCCGCGAGACGGGGGCCGGGGCGGCGGATCAGGGCTGTTCCAGCGGGCATTGAGGGTTCCTCTCGGCGTTTGCGGTGGTGCGTATGATCTGCCGGATGACCACTGACCGAGCGCGCCGCGCCGCCCCCGCCACCTGCCGGATCACCGTGTGCCGCGGGTGCTGCTGCGGCGACCCCCGGAAGGTCCCCGGCGTCGACCACGCGGGCCAGATATCCCGGCTGCGGGCCGCACTGGACGGGGCCGCGCAGGTGCGGGCCTCGGACTGCCTGGACGTGTGCGAACAGGCGAACGTGATGGTCGTACAGCCCTCTCCGGCCGGTCGCGCGGCCGGAGGCAGGCCGGTGTGGCTCGGTCTCGTCAACGACGACGGCGCGCTGGCCGACATGGCCGCGTGGGTACGGGCCGGCGGCCCGGGCCTGGCGGACCCGCCGGGGGTACTGGACCTCTACGAGTTCGGGGTGTCGCGGCGGGTGGGCAAGGC
>NZ_JAINFC010000664.1 GCF_020740835.1 Streptomyces sp. UNOC14_S4 | reverse complement strand
CCCCAAACCGGCATGAACATCACACCATCGCTGGAAGCGGGATGGAATCACCTACAAATCCACCCACGCTCTGCTACGCAGCATCCACCAGGATCCCTAAGCAAAACCCTCAACAGCCGGAGACCCTCACGGCTCCCGGCGGCACGATCAAGGCATGACCGAGCCGACGAGACACAGCACCGTTGGACTGCCGCGCCGTCCGATCCTGCCGCCCCCGCCCACCTTGGCCCCGGCATCACCCGTCATCTCGTTGCCGCTGTCGTCGGCCATCGGCTCCATCCACTACGTGGACTGCACCACCTGCGTCAGCCTGCTCAGGGCGCGGAGCAGGTACCGGGAGCGCGGCGACGAGACCGGGGTGCAGAAGATCAACGACGACCTGGCGGCTCACTGCGCCAAGCGCCATGTGCGGGCGCAGGAGCGGTGAGATGTCGGGCCTGCGAGCGTTACCAAGAGGTCGTCAACGCGGCCATCGGGCGCCTTCAGTGGGAGCGCGTACAAGCACGGACCGCTCTGCCCGCAAAGAGCCGCAGAAGCACACGAGACGCCGTCAGCACCGCCGAAGCGGAGTTGGCCACCCTCCGCACCAGATGGGCCCGACAACGGACCGTCTGCGGGTGCCCCAAGTGATCCGGCGGGTGGCCTGGCTGGAGATCGCCGAAGGCCTGCTACTCGTCGGCTGTCTGGCGCTGTCCCTCAGCGCCGCTGTCTGGCTCGCTGTCCACGGCGGACCGAGCCACTTCTAGACCCCCGACGGGTAGCGCCGTGACGGCTGACGAGCCGTTGCCGCGTCCGTCCGCCCCATCCGGGGTGCCGCGTAAGCGGTGAGGGAGAGGGCCCCGCTCGTGCGCTGCCTCCGTAGCGTGTGGGCGGGGCTCCTTGCCGCTCCCGCCACATGTCGAAGACGACCGTGACAGGCTCGTGACGGCCCCACCTCTCGGCCCGACCGGGAGCCTCCGTTGCCGCCACAACATCGCCACATGGCGCCCGGAAAAAGGCCGGAACGGCCATGATCACTCCGAAACGGAGGGAGTGACGATTGGACAGCAAAAGGCCCCCTGACCTGCCGTTCTGGCAGATCAGAGGGCCTTGCGCTAGATGGCCGACGGATGAGTCGACCTATACGCCGGGTTCTGTCTCCCAGGGGCCTTACGGCCCTCGGGGAGGCGGCCATCCATCTAGGCCTGCCGTTGCCGACAGGCTCGTGCGGTCTACCCGCGGACTCGGGCGAGCAGCCCTCGAGCGTCCGCGCAGGGTCGCCTGACGGCGGCCCCTCTTGACCTTGCTCCGAGTGGGGTTTACCTAGCCGTCCAGGTCACCCTGGACGCTGGTGGTCTCTTACACCACCGTTTCACCCTTACCGGAAGCCTTGCGGCCCCCGGCGGTCTGTTTTCTGTGGCACTGTCCCGCGGGTCACCCCGGGTGGGCGTTACCCACCACCCTGCTCTGTGGAGCCCGGACGTTCCTCGTGGGTCCGAAGATCCCACGCGACCGCCCGGCCGGCTCATCCGCCGTGCCGACCATGCTACCTGCCGCAGCGCGGCGCGGGCGCGGGCCCTTGACCCTCCCGCAGCGGCAACGTCTCTACTGGGGGCATGAGGATCGGGGAACTCGCGGAACTGGCCGGTGTCAGCACCCGCGCCGTACGTCACTACCACCACCTCGGGCTGCTGCCCGAGCCCCGGCGGCTCGCCAACGGCTACCGCGCCTACGGGCTCCGGGACGCCGTGGTGCTCGCACGCGTCCGCCGCCTCACGGAGCTGGGGCTGAGTCTCGACGAGGTACGGGACGTGCTCGCCGACGACGCCGGGCGCGAGCTCCGCGAGGTGCTGGAGGAACTGGACGCCGGCCTCGCGCGGCAGGAGGAGGCGATACGCGCCCGCCGCGAACGGCTCGCCGCGCTGCTGCGCCGGGCGGACGGGGAAGGGCTGCCCGCCGAGAGCCCCGTGTCCGAGGAACTGGCGGCGCTCTTCGCCGCGACGGCCCGTACCGCCGAGGAGCCGCCCGGCCCGCCGTCCCCGCTCGCCGCCAAGGACCGCGAGCTGCTGGCCCTGCTGGAGACGAACGCCCCGCCCGGGACCCGCGACCGTATGTACGGGATGTACGAGGCGCTCCGTTCCCTGGCCACCGCGCCGGGCGCGAGCGGCCGGATCCACGAGACGTACGCGCTCCTCGACGCGCTCGCCGACGCCGCGCCGGACGACCCGCGCGTGGCCGAGGCCGCGCGGGCGGTCGTCGCGTGCCTGCCGCCGGACGTCGTGAGCGGGCTCCCGTACGCCGCCGAGGGCGCCGGCCCGGCGGCGGAACCCTTCCTCGCGGCGTTCCTCGCCGACTTCGCCCCCGCGCAGGCGGAAGCCCTCCGGCGCGCCTTCCGGGCCCTGGCCGAGGGGGACGCGTGAGGCTCCTGCGCGCGTGGTCCACGTACGAGGCGCGCACGTGGGCCGGGCTCTGGCTGTGGCTGACGCGGCGCCGCGACGGTGTCGGCGTCGGCGGAGACGGGGGCGCACGCGGTTTCGGGTACGCCGGGGCCCAGGCGTCGACGGTGTACGGGCTCGTCTTCGTCTGCGTGGTCGAGACCGTGGGGATGTCCCTGTGGACCGCCTCCATGGGGATGCCCGTCCTGCACTGGACGGTGCTGGTCCTGGACGTCTACACCGTGCTGCTCGCCCTCGGCTACCACGCCGCGGGCGTCGCCCGGCCGCACACGGTCGGCCCGGAGGGGCTGCGCGTCCGCCACGGCGCGCTGCTGGACGTGCGCATTCCGGCGGGGCTCGTCGCGGACGTCCGCCGCGAGCTGCGGTTCCCCGCCGGGAGCACGGTGCCCGACGACGTCCTGGACGTCCCCGTGGCCGCGCAGACCTCGCTCACGGTGGAGCTCGCCGCGCCCGTCGCCGTCACCCGGCTCCTCGGGCGGCCCCGGGAGGTCCGTACGGTCCGCTGCCACGCCGACGACCCGCACGCCCTGGTGGCCGCGGTCCGCGAGCTCATCGCACACGACGCGGACGACGCGGACGGGCTCACGCCGGGGCGAACCACACCTTGTCCCGGCCCGGGTCGGCCTCGATGACGCGGACGCGCATGCGCTGCCCGAGCGGCAGGGGCGGGCCGTCGCCGTCGCCCTCGACATGGCCGACCACGGCGGGCTCGTAGAGGTGGACCCTGCCCGCGGTGGGGCGGTCCTCCTCGACGTCCACCACGTAGGCGTCGAAGACCTGGCCGATCCGGTCCCGTAGAAGCGCCGCCTCGACGAGGTCCACGGACTCCCGCTCCGCCTGCGCGGAGCGCCGGGCGCCCTCCGCCATCTCGCCGGGCAGGGCCTCCAGGGCGACCCGTACCCACTCCGGGGGCTCGCTGCCCGCGGCCGCCGCCAGGCACAGCTCGCCGGTGTAGCGGTCGACGAGCCGGCGCAGCGGGGCCGTGCAGTGGGTGTACGGCGCGGCGAGCGCGGCGTGGGTGAGGGCGGCCGGGT
>NZ_JAINFC010000663.1 GCF_020740835.1 Streptomyces sp. UNOC14_S4 | reverse complement strand
GGCGGGGCTGGCGGGCGGTGCCGAGGCGGCGTACGAGGAGGCGAGCCGACTGTCTCCCGCCAGGCGGCCGGGTGATCCGGAGGAGGTCGCCGAGGCGATCGACTGGCTGCTGTCGCCCGCCGCGTCCTACGTCAACGGGGCCGCCCTCACCGTTGACGGCGGAGTGACCACAACCAGCGTCAGCGGTGTCGCCTTCGACTACCGGATCGAGGCGCGCACTCCGCGCCTGTAGCGGACTACCGGACAGCATGTTTCGCAGACCCTGTGGCGGGCTGGAACCCACTGCCGAGATTTCGATGCGGTGGTCGCTCAAGTGGTCAAGATGGCGGTCATCCATTCTCACTTCCTGTCGGATGTGCTCGGACGGATCGTGAAGTTCCGGGCCGGGGCCGAGGCATAAGCTCGCGCCATGTCGTGGAGGAATGCCTTCTCGCTTTCGAGGTCGCCATTGTCGAAGTTGACGAGACCGTCGGCAGACTGCTGCTGAGGCAGGCCGACGAGCTTGGCGCTGCGTGCCCGGCAGGTCGTCGGGGTGCTGCGGTGCCGAACTGGCAGCCCGGGATGGGAAACGGAGGTCCTGCCACGGCGCCGGCCTGGCTCAGGTCGCGCTGCGCACCGCCCGCAAGGCGGCGAAGAAACGCGGTGCCGGGGCCGGAGGGGATTGCTGCGGTGCTCGGGGCCCTGGTGATCGGCCGGGCCTGGGAGCCTCCGGCCGTCGGCGGCGCGGTGCTGGACCGCTGGCCGGACAACGCGGCTGCCGTTGCGCTGCGGCTGTCCGGCCACGACGAGGCCGTTTCGGCGGTCCTGCCCGCCCCGCTCCAGCGGACGCTGACGGTTCGGTCGCCTCACGCTCGTGCCCCCATGCCGATCCCGCCGACATCCCCCCACCACAACAACACGTGAAGGACACCGCCGAATTCGCCAGTGGTGTCCTCGGCTGGACATGGCCCTCGGCGTCTTCGGCACGGTGTCGGTTCGCCGACCGAAAACCTCTTTGACATCCCCATGTCCTTTACATTTAAGTCTCCTTTCAACTAACGTTCGATATGGGGGGCATGTCATCGTTACCAAGCGTGTCAAGCGCACCACTCTGGCCGCGGCCTGCTGCGCCGTCGTCATGACGACCGGTGCGGTAGCCTGCAGCCCGGGCGAGAAGAGCGCCGCGGACAAGCTGGACAAGGCATTCGACCGGCTGGGGGAGGGCAAGGCGGTCTCCCTGGAGGTCGCCCTGGACGCGAGTGCCGACGAGATCCACACCGCACTCAAGGACAGCGAGGACGGCCTCGACCGCGAGGACGCCGAGGTCCTCGCCGGCCTGAAGCTGAGCTATGGCATCAGCTCCAGCAAGCCGCTGAAGACCGAGGACAAGAAGAACGCGGATGTGAACGTGTCCTTCAAGCTCTCGAAGAAGAGCGGCGGCGAACTGCTGGAGTTCCGCAGCCTCGACAAGAAGGCGTACGTACGCGCCGACATCAAGGCGATCGGCGGAATGAAGAAACCCGGGAACGCCAAGGAGCGCGCGGAGAAGCGTGACTTCGACGAGATGCTCCGGCGGGCCGACGAACTTCCGCCGTCCATGGGCGCGTTCCGTGATGTACTCAAGGGCGAATGGGTCTCCATGAACTCCGCGGACTTCGAGGAGTTCCGCAAGAAGGCGCAGGAGAAGAACGGCGGCTCGCCCAAGGAGCTGGACAAGAAGACCGAAAAACAGGCCTCCGACGCCCTGCGCAAGGCTCTCACCGAGAACTCCCGCATCAAGGAGACCGGTTCGAAGAACGGCGCCGACCACATCGAGGTCACGGTCTCCGCCCGCAAGGCGGCCAAGGACCTCAAGGAAGCACTCAAGCCGATCGAGTCCCAGCTCAGCGCGGCGGGCAAGGGCAGGAAACTGCCCGACCCGAACGATGTCCCGGACCAGGACGTCGTCTTCGACGTGGCCCTCAAGGGCGGCAGGCTCTCCGCCATCACTTTCGACACGGGTCGGCTGGACAAGGACGTGCACGGCAAGCTGCCCGTGACCATCGGCTTCGGCGGCAAGCCCGAGCCGGTCACCGCACCGTCCGGCGCCAAGGAGCTCAAGCCGCAGGAGATGCTGGAAGCGATCGTGGGTCTCGCCGCGGAGAAGGATAACAGCCGCAGCCTGTGAGGCTGTGACAACGCCGAGGGCTGCACCCCGCCGGAGCGGGGACGCTGCCGGCTGATTCGGCCCCTCGCGTGACGTCGGTCTCCGTGATCCGGTTGTGGTCGTGGAGACCGATGTTGTTGTGCGGGGGCGATGCCGAAGGGGCCGAGAGGGGTCCCGGCCGGGACGGTGCAGATGGCCCGGGCAGTGTTCCCGAAAGGAAGCCTGGCGGTCCGGGTCTGGGGGAAAGAACCGCCGGGTGGTGTGTTCACCGAGCCCGGTGATCACGGGCTGGGACGTTCGCGTGGCGGGTTCACCACTGAGCTGCGTCTGGCCGTCGAGCAGGGCCGGAAACCCATGTCGATCGTGGTGACCGCTGGGCAGCGTGGAGATTCGCCGCAGTTCGAACCCGTGCTGGAGAAGGTCGGCGTGCCATGCATCGGGCAGGGCCGGTCACGGGTCCGTCCCGATCGCGTGCGGGCTGACAAGGCGTACGCCTCTCGCGAAAACCGTGCTTACCTGCGCCGCCGGGGGATCCGCTGTACCATCCCGGACAAGGCCGATCAGGCGCGCAACCCCCAGAAGCTCGGCTCCCGTGGCGGCCGGCCGCCACGCTTCGACGCGGTCGGCTACCGCGAGCGCCACGCGGTCGAGTGCGGAATCAACCGTCTCAAGAGGCAGCGCGCCGTTGCCACGCACTACGACGAGTTCGCGGTCCGCTACGAGGCGACCATCCTCATTGCAGCCATCAACAAGTGGGTGTGATCGGCACCCGTCGCTAGAGCTCGTAGTCCTGGGCCAGCTCCTCCCAGCGAATGCTGCGAAGCGCAAGGCCGGCTTCCTCGCCCGATGGGACATCCAAGACGGACTGGAACCAGACCACGGTGAGAGCGGAACGGTGCAGCACCGGGTCGAGCTCAGGGGCGACCGGCGCCGAGCGGAAGACGCCGATGCAGGCCACGGAGGGCAGCACCTCGACGGGGCCGAAGGCGCCGGCGGTCCGGTCCGGGTACGTGCGGGAGGGCGGAACCAGATGGACCGGCGTGGAGGGAAACGCACGCTCAGCCTGCCGCTGGAGGCCGCTGACCTTCATGTCGTTGACGGGCTTGCACGGGTAGCCCTCCAACATCCCCCCGTAGGTCGAAGACATCCGCAGCTCGGTGAGCTCGATCGGACGGCCGGACGAGAGGGCTATGCGGCTCAGTGGCATGTCGACACCCTATGTGCAAACCGGTCCTCGTTCCGAGAGGGCCGAGCGGAAGGCGCCTGACGGGCAAAAGCCCAGGTCAGGCGTCTTTTCCTTGGGCCCCTGGAGGAAGCCGGACTTCTTCGGCGAGTGGGAGGTTCTGGGAG
>NZ_JAINFC010000662.1 GCF_020740835.1 Streptomyces sp. UNOC14_S4 | reverse complement strand
GGCCGTCACCACCGGCGCGTGGGCGACGGCCCGCCACCAGGGGTCGAGCGGGAGACCCGGCCCCGGCTCGAAGGGCTGGCCCGGGCGGGGCGCGGCGACCCGCGCCCCGTACCGCTCCGCCGCGGCGACCGTGCCCTCGACCGGCTCCTCCCACGGGTGCGGGGCGAGATTGAAGGTGCCCCAGTGGATCGGCAGCATGATCCCGCGCGCGGCCTCGCCCTGGAGGTCGACGTGGGCCCGCATGCCCTCCTCGGGGGTCATATGGATATCGGGCCAGAATTCGCTGTAGGCGCCGATCTGCACCATCGTGGCGTCGAACGGACCGTACTGGGCGCCGATGTCCGTGAAGCCCGGGAAGTACCCGGTGTCACCGCTGTGGAAGATCCGGTGCTCGGGCCCGGCGACCACCCAGGAGGCCCAGAGGGTGTGCTGGGTGTTGCGCAGCGCCCTGCCGCAGAAGTGGCGGGCGGGGGTGGCGGTGAGGGTGAGGTCGCCCACGATGGTGGACTCGTGCCAGTCGAGCTCGGTGATCCGGTCGGCCCGTACGCCCCAGTGCTCCAGGTGGGCGCCGACGCCCAGCGGCACGGCGAACCGGCTGCCCGCGCGGGCCAGCGCTCTGACCGTGGGCATGTCCAGGTGGTCGTAGTGGTCGTGGGAGATCACCACGACGTCGACCGGCACGACCTCGGACAGCGGTACGGGCACGGGGTGCAGCCGCTTCGGGCCCGCGAAGGCGAACGGCGAGCAGCGCTGCGACCACACCGGGTCGAAGAGCACCCGGTGGCCGTCGATCTCCGCCAGCACGCTGGAGTGGCCCATCCACGTCAGCCGCAGCCCGGAGGCCGCGGGCGCGGCGAGTTCGGCGACGGTCGTGGGGTGGACGGGCACGGCGCCGATGGGGGTGCGGCGGGCCCGCCCCTCCTTGCGGAAGTATGTGGGCAGGAACTTCAGCAGGGAGCCGGACGGGGTGCGGTCCGCCGCCACGGGGTTGGTGAAGACGCCGTCGGCGAAGTTCGGCGACCGCCTGATGCGCTCCATCCGCTCGCCCGAGGGATCCGCGCCGAACGCGGCCGGGCGCAGGGCGTCGAGCGGTGAGCTTTTCGGACGGAAGCCGGTCACGGCACCTCCAGGGACGGCCGGGCCGCGGCCCGGGCGAGTGGGCAGGTCATGCCATTATCCGTCCTTCGTGGCGGCGGGCCGGTGGCCCCCCGCCCACGGCCCGGCCGCGCCCGCGCGAACTCCGCGTGCCGCCGCCCGGACCCACCCCCGTGTCCACGGTCCGGACGGCGGCGACGGACAGCCGTCCCCGTGGCCCACTGTGCAGCCTCGCGGCCCGCGGCGCACCCCGATTTTCATGCGCATGCCACATCAGTCCGGGCCCTGGAACCCACCGGCCCGGAGCGTGATGTTCAGCCGCCCGGACAGGCCGAGCGCGGCGGGCGCGCTGCCCGGGTGCGTACGGGGCACGCCGTGGAAGGCCATGCGCGCGGGCCCGCCGAAGACGAAGAGGTCGCCGCTGCGCAGCTCGACGTCCGTCCACGGCCGGTTGCGGCCGCTCGTGTTGCCGAACCGGAAGACGCAGCTGTCGCCCAGGCTGAGCGAGACGACCGGCGCGTCGGACTTCTCCTCGCGGTCCTGGTGCATGCCCATCCGGGCGCGGGCGTCGGGTCCGTAGAAATTGACGAGGGCGATGTCGTACGGCGGCAGACCGGCGGGTTCCGTGCCGTACGCGTCGGCCACGGCGGCCCGCGCGAGCTCGCCCAGCCAGGCGGGGAACGGCTTGACGGGCGCGCCGTCGCCGTCCACGACGGTACGGGCGTAACCGTAGGGGAACCAGTGCCGGCCGAGGCATACGGTACGGACGGACATCGGGGCACCGCCGGGCATGTGGACGGTACGCAGCCCCGCCGGGGGCCTGGCCCAGGTGCGGCAGGCGGCGAGCAGCCGTGTCTGGGCGGCGGGGTCGAGCCAGTCGGGGACGTGCACGGCGCCTTCGGTGACAACGGCCCGCTCCCGGGGGAAGAGCTGGTCGTCCATGCGGCCAGGGTAATGACCGTCGGCTCAGGGGAGGTGGCCCGGGTCGCAGCAGGCGCCGCAGGAGCCGTACCCGCCGTCCGTGGCCGAGGGGCGCCGCGGCGGCTGGGGTGCGGTGCGGAGGAGCTGTTCGCGCAGGAGTCCCTTCGGGAGGGCGGCCGGGCCGTCGAGGGCGACCGCGCCGGCGAGCCCCTTCGGGTGCGCGGCGCGGAGGGCCCGTCGGCCCGCCCGGGTGGGCCGTGACCAAGGCACCCTGGTCACCAGCCGCACCGCGACACCACAGGCGACGCACGCGAGCAGCGCGAACGGCACCGTGCGGCTGCCCGGCGCGAGGGACCCGGCCAGCGCGAGGAAGGCGGCGGCCGTCAGCGCGGCCGTGTGCCGCCGTTCGGCGCGGCGCACCGGGGGATCCGGCTCGGCCGGGGCCAGCAGGCCCTTCGCCACCAGCGCCGATTCGAGGTCGCTCAGGGCCGCCGCGTGCTCCACCTTGGTCCGTGCCGCGCCGATGGTGCAGTGCCAGCGGTCCCCGCAACAGGCCAGCAGGGCGCGTTCGACCGCGTCGTAGGTGACGGGGCTCAGCACCTTGATCAGACCGTCGGTCGTCACCCTGATCCGTCCGTCGTCGTACATCAGGGTGATCACGGTCTCCACGACCCGCTGCGGCCCGCCCGCGAGCCGGGCGAGCTCCAGCGGGCCCGGTGCCCCGCCCGCGGTGGCGGCCGTCGCCCTGCGGCGGACGAGGACCAGGAGACCCGTGGGGAAGGCGACGGCGACGAGAGCGACGGCGAGTGCGAGTGCGCGTACCCAGGCGGTGGTCATGCCGGTCAGATGCCTTTCGCGGAGCGCGACGCCGTGCGGAGGGAAGCGAGGAAACGGAAGATCCGTACGGCGGCGGGGCGGCGGCTTCCGCGAGTGTCACGGGGTGCGCGAGGTGAGGGCGTGCCCATGACGGTCTGCCAGTCGGTCAGGATGTCGCGGCACCGGGGGTCGCGCGGCACGCCCGTGGCCAGCAGGTGGCCGACGAAGTCCAGCGCGTCGCGGCGGGGGCCCGCGGCGAGGGGCCGGGTCCGCGCGTAGGCGTGGAAGAGGCCGGGGAACTCCCGCCCCAGGATCAGGGCGAGTTCGGGCGCTGCCCGGACGAGACCTTCGGCGCGCTTCGCCAGCAGGGCCTTGCGCTGCACCTCCAGCCGTTCCGGGTCGAAGCCCCGCGGCACCGGGCCGCCCGCGACGAGCGCGGCCAGCAGGGCGGCCTGGTCCCGGGCGAGACGCCGCCGGGCCCGCTGCCGCGGATCGGGGTCAGCCATGGTGGCCGTTCCGCCGCACCACCGCGCGGACGGCGGCGAGTTCCGCGCCGAGCTCACCGGCGGCCGGGAAGTCCGCGTCGCGCTCCAGCAGGACGCCCGGCGGTACGGACCGGGTGCACAGCTCGTCGAGCAGATCCAGGG
>NZ_JAINFC010000661.1 GCF_020740835.1 Streptomyces sp. UNOC14_S4 | reverse complement strand
GAGTATGAGGGTGAGATTCACCGCCCCACCCCAAGGGCAACGATGCAACACCGGGTCACGGGCCCGCCCGGCAAGCGCAGCGCCCCGCACCCAGACAACTCAACCCCTCCGGAGGAGAACCCGTGGAGCGAGACCTCATTGCGCAAGCCCAGGCGTGGCTGGCCGAGGACCCCGACCCCGACACCCGCGAAGAGCTCGCCGGGCTCATCGACGCCGGGGACACCGCAGAGCTGAGCGTCCGTTTCAGCGGCACCCTCCAGTTCGGCACCGCAGGTCTCCGCGGTGAGCTCGGTGCCGGTCCCATGCGCATGAACCGCGCCGTCGTGATCCGCGCGGCCGCCGGTCTCGCGGCGTACCTCAAGAAGCAGGGCCACACCGGCGGCACCGTCGTCATCGGCTACGACGCCCGCTACAAGAGCGCCGACTTCGCCCTGGACACCGCCGCCGTGATGGTCGGCGCGGGCCTGAAGGCCGCGCTGCTCCCGCGCCCGCTGCCCACCCCCGTGCTCGCCTTCGCGATCCGCCACCTCGGCGCGGTCGCGGGCGTCGAGGTGACCGCCAGCCACAACCCGCCGCGCGACAACGGCTACAAGGTCTACCTGGGTGACGGCTCCCAGATCGTGCCCCCGGCCGACGCCGGGATCGCCGCCGAGATCGCCGCCATCGAGAACCTCGCCGACGTGCCCCGCCCGGCCGACGGCTGGGAGATCCTCCGCGAGACGGTCCTGGACGCCTACCTGGAGCGTACGGACGCGGTCCTCACCAACGGTTCCGCCCGGGACATCGACGTCGTCTACACCCCCATGCACGGCGTCGGCCGCACCGTCCTCACCGCCGCCTTCGAGCGGGCGGGCTTCCCCGCGCCGACCGTCGTCGCCGAGCAGGCCGAGCCCGACCCGGACTTCCCCACCGTCGCCTTCCCGAACCCGGAGGAGCCGGGGGCGATGGACCTGGCGTTCGCGACGGCCCGCCGTGTCCAGCCGGACATCATCATCGCCAACGACCCCGACGCCGACCGCTGTGCCGTCGCCGTGCCGGACGCCGAGGCCGACGCGGGCTGGCGCATGCTCCGCGGTGACGAGGTCGGCGCGCTGCTGGCCACGCACCTGGTGCACAAGAAGGCCCAGGGCACGTTCACCACGACGATCGTCTCCTCCTCCCTGCTCTCCCGTATCGCGGCCGCCGCGCCGGGCGCCGGTTACGAGGAGACCCTCACCGGCTTCAAGTGGCTGGCCCGCGTGGACGGCCTGCGCTACGCCTACGAGGAGGCGCTCGGCTACTGCGTCGACCCCGAGGGCGTACGCGACAAGGACGGCATCACCGCCGCCCTGCTCGTCGCCGAACTGGCCGCCGAGCTCAAGGAGACGGGCCGTACGCTCACGGACCTGCTGGACGACCTCGCGGTCGAGCACGGCCTGCACGCCACGGACCAGCTCTCGGTGCGCGTCGAGGACCTGTCCCTGATCTCCGACGCGATGCGCCGCCTGCGCGAGCAGCCGCCCACCGTGCTCGCCGGGCTCCAGGTGACCTCCGCCGAGGACCTGTCCCAGGGCTCCGCCGCCCTCCCCCCGACCGACGGCCTCCGCTACCACCTCTCCGGCGACGCCTCCGGCGCGGTCTCGGGCGCCCGCGTCATCGTCCGCCCGTCGGGCACGGAGCCGAAGATCAAGTGCTACCTGGAGGTAGTGATCCCGGTCGCCTCGGCGGCAGCCCTCGCCGACGCCCGCCTCAAGGCGGCGGACGTCCTCTCCTCCCTGAAGCTCGACCTGGCCCACGCGGCCGGTCTCTGACCCGCACACGAAAGCGGGGTGGCCCTGAGGGTCACCCCGCTTTCGTCTGCATCGCCAACGGGGATGCTTCGTACCTGCGGCTCCGGTGGGGCCAGCCGGACAGCATCAGCCGAGGAAAACCGCTGGCTGCGCGGCGGGTTCCCGCGGTAGAAGCGAAGCCATGGCTAGAAGTGCCCACCACATGCGCCACAACGCTACCCGCACTGGGCAGGCAGCTTCGCGTCCCTGGAGCCCGTGGAGGGCCGTCCTGGTACGCGATCTTCGCTACAGTTCCGAGCGCCTGCGCTCAGCCGCGCTGGAGGGGCGGCGCCCGGTGCCACAGGAGGTACGGCGGTCTGTCGCCGTGTACTACTTCGCCCGCAGTAATACGCGAGGAAGGAGCGTGGCCGCGGACGCCTACATCGAGGAGCGGCGCGCTCGCCAAATGACACGACGCCGGCTGGGTCTGCTTCGAACGGGGCTGGCGCTGGACTTCGAGATCGAACCCGGGCGCCACCGGCACAGTGCCCGTTGGCTTGCCTAAGCGCTCCGCTGGAAACCGGTACGTCAACTGCGGGTGCGTCGTGGCTGGTCGCGCAGTTCCCCGCGCCCCTTCGGGGCGCTGCCGAACCGCACCGGACTTCGTCGGGCGGGCCGCGGCTGAAGAGCGCGGTTGTCCCGTGCCCTCGGCGAGCCGTGCCGGAAAAGGTCCAAGGCCGCGAACCTGCGGGTGCCGTTCGGCAACAACACCAGCGAACAGGCCATCCGGACAGCGAAGATCCAGCAGAAGGTCTCCGGCGGCCTGACACTCGGCGCCGAGCACGGCTACTACAGCAGGCAGCGCCACACCGCCCCAGCTCCCGAAAAAACCACGGCAAGAGGGCACTTGGGCAGGGAAAACGCAACTTCGACAGGGCCCGCAGGGGTGGCTATCTTCACCTGGTCTTCGGCGATCGCACGGTCGCTCGGGGTTCCTTCAAGCCACCGAACCGAGCCCACGCCCAGGCAGCCAGACCATCAAGGGCTTTCCACATGAGGCACCCTCAGCCAGGGAGAAACACATGCCCCATCTTGCTCTGTACACATTCGGCGTCCTGAAGTCGCCTCTCGCCGATCCCGCACGTCTCACACGGGAGCTCCACGACAGCGGTGAGGCCATCTACCGGAAGATCGCCCAGCACCCCGGATACCTCGCTCATGCCGAACCGGCAGACGGCGGCCGGGGCACACACTTCGACCTGGACTGGGGCGCATGGGGCGAGTTCGCCGTACCGACCTGGTACGGCAAGGGCCGCACCGCGGAAACCATCGCCCTGGCCGCGACCCTCTCACTCTGGACCGACCTCCGCCCCGCCTTCGACGCCATCTACAACGGTCTGCACCGTGAGGCACTCAACAGGCGTTACGACTGGTTCGAGAGGGCAGCACACCCGAATTACGTCTTCTGGTGGGTCTCCGACGACGTGATACCCACCTGGCAGGACGGGGTTTCCAGGCTGGAGCACCTCCACGACCACGGCTCCGCGCCGCACGGCTTCACCTTCCGCCACTCGTTCGCCCCGGACGGAACTCCGACCAGGATCAAAGACATCGGGCCGAAGGGCGAACAGGTCCGCTGACAAGGAAACCTGAACGATCGCGTCTGCACCCCACCGGCCGCCGCAGAACAGAGAAACGAGGCCGACCGGCCACGGACAGCAAAAGGGCGGCGGGG
>NZ_JAINFC010000660.1 GCF_020740835.1 Streptomyces sp. UNOC14_S4 | reverse complement strand
AGGGCGGTGGTCACGGCCTCGGCCTCGGGGCGGTCGGCGCGCAGGGCGGGGACGAAGGCCAGGCCGTCGCCGGTGACGCAGTCCTGCGCCATCGCGGAGAGCACCCCGTCGGGGCCCAGCTCCACGAAGGTGGTGACGCCCTGCGCCTGGAGGGTGCGGACGGCGTCGAGGAAGCGGACCGACTCGCGGACGTGGCGGACCCAGAAGCCCGGGTCGGTGATCTCGGCCGCGGGCACGACGGCGCCGGTGAGGCCGGAGACGACCGGGATCCTCGGGGCCTCGTAAGTCAGCCGCTCCGCGACCTTGCGGAAGGCCTCCAGCATCGCGTCCATGCGGGGCGAGTGGAAGGCGTGGCTGACGGTGAGGCGCTTGGTCTTGCGGCCCTGTGCCTCGAAGGCGGCGGCGATCTCCAGCGCCGCGTCCTCGTCACCCGCGATCACCACGGACCGCGGGCCGTTGAGGGCGGCGATGCTCACGCCGTCGGTCAGCAGCGGCAGGACCTCGTCCTCCGCCGCCTGGATCGCGATCATGGCACCGCCCGCCGGGAGCCGCTGCATCAGGCGGCCGCGCGCGGCCACGAGCAGGGCCGCGTCGTCGAGCGAGAGCACCCCGGCGACATGGGCGGCGGCGAGTTCGCCGATGGAGTGGCCGGAGAGGAAGTCGGGCTTCAGACCCCAGGACTCGACGAGGCGGAACAGCGCCACCTCGACGGCGAAGAGCGCGGGCTGGGTGAAGCCGGTGCGGTCGAGCTCTTCGGCGTCGTCGCCGAACAGCACGTCCTTCAGCGGCCGTTCCAGGCGCGGGTCGAGCGCGGCGCACACCTCGTCGAACGCCGTGGCGAAGACCGGGTACGTCGCGTGGAGCTCGCGGCCCATGCCGAGCCGCTGGCTGCCCTGGCCGGTGAACAGGAACGCCGTCTTGCCGCGACCCTCGGTGCCCTGGACCAGGCCGGTAGCGGGCTCACCGGCGGCGAGGGCGGCGAGCCGGTCCAGGAATTCCCGGCGGTCCCCCGCGATGACCGCGGCCCGGTTCTCCAGGGCACTGCGGGTGGTGGCCAGGGAGCGGCCGACGGACAGCGCGTCCAGCTCGGGGTGGTCGGTGACGTGGGCGTGCAGCCGGGCGGCCTGGGCGCGCAGGGCGGCCTCGCCCTTGGCCGACAGCACCCAGGGCAGCAGCGGGAGGACGACGGACGGTTCGGCCGCCCCGGCCGCCACCGGCTCCGGGCTCTCGTCGCCCTCGTCCGCCGCCTCGGTTTCTGCCTCGGCCGTCGGGGCCTGCTCGATGATCAGGTGGGCGTTGGTGCCGCTGATGCCGAAGGAGGACACGGCGGCGCGGCGCGGGCGGCCGGTCTCCGGCCAGGGCCGGGCCTCGGTCAGCAGCTCGACGGCGCCCGCGGCCCAGTCGATGTGCGGGCTGGGTTCGTCGATGTGCAGGGAGCGGGGCACCGTGCCGTGCTCGATGGCCTTGACCATCTTGATGATGCCCGCGACACCGGCGGCGGCCTGCGTGTGGCCGATGTTGGACTTGACGGAGCCCAGCAGCAGCGGCCGGTCCGCGGGCCGCTCCTGGCCGTAGGTGGCCAGGAGCGCCTGCGCCTCGATCGGGTCGCCCAGCGTCGTACCGGTGCCGTGCGCCTCGACGACGTCGATCTGGTCGGACGTCAGCCGTGCGCTGGCCAGGGCCTGGCGGATGACGCGCTGCTGGGACGGGCCGTTGGGAGCGGTCAGGCCGTTGCTCGCGCCGTCCTGGTTGATCGCGACGCCGCGCACGACGGCCAGCACCCGGTGCCCGTTCCTGCGGGCGTCCGAGAGCTTCTCGACCAGGAGCATGCCCGCGCCCTCGGACCAGCCGGTGCCGTCGGCGGCCGCCGCGAACGACTTGCAGCGGCCGTCGAAGGACAGGCCGCGCTGGCGGCTGAACTCGGTGAACGTGCCGGGGGTGGACATCACCGTGACGCCGCCCGCCAGGGCCAGCGAGCACTCGCCGTTGCGCAGGGCCTGCATGGCCATGTGCAGGGTGACCAGCGACGACGAGCACGCCGTGTCGACGGTGACCGCCGGGCCCTCAAGACCGAAGGTGTACGAGACACGGCCGGAGGCGATGGAGCTGGAGCCGCCGGTGCCGAGGTAGCCCTCGACACCCGGCGGCACGGCGCGCAGCCGCGAGGCGTAGTCGTGGTACATCACGCCGGCGAAGACGCCGGTGCGGGTGCCCCGCACCGTCGTCGCGTCGATCCCGGCCCGCTCGAAGACCTCCCAGGTGGTCTCCAGCAGCAGCCGCTGCTGGGGGTCCATGGCGAGGGCCTCGCGCGGGTTGATCCCGAAGAACGCCGGGTCGAAGTAGTTGGCGTCGTGGAGGAATCCGCCCTCGCGGACGTAGCTGGTGCCCGCGCCGTCCGGGTCGTCGTCGAAGAGCCGCGCGATGTCCCAGCCGCGGTCGGTGGGGAACTCGGAGATCCCGTCCCCGCCCTCGGACACCAGCCGCCACAGGTCCTCGGGCGACTGGACGCCGCCCGGGTAGCGGCAGCTCATGCCGATGATCGCGATCGGCTCCTGGTTCTCCGACTCCACCTCCTGCAGGCGGCGCCGGGTCTCGTGCAGGTCGGCCGTCACCCGCTTCAGGAAGTAACGGAGCTTTTCCTCATTCATGTCGTGCGTTCCCCTTCGAGGAATCCGGAAGGTCGGGGCCGGTCAGGCCGCTCGCGGTCGCCGTATCGGTCGCGGTGTCGGTCGCCGTGTCGATGTCGGTCACGGTCACAGTCACAGTCAGGAGATCCCGAATTCCTTGCCGATGAAGTCGAAGAGGTCGTCGTCCGTCGCCGACTCGATCTCGTCGGTGACATCGACGCCGTCCTCCGGTGCCCGGCTGTCGCTCCACTGGGCCAGCAGGGCCTGGAGCCGGGCGGTGATCCTGCCCCGGCCCTCGTCGTCCGGGGCGGCCCCGTCGAGGGACGCCGCCAGCCGGTCGAGTTCGGCGAGCAGCGGCGTCACCGCGTCCGTGCCGTCCGGCACGAGCTCGGCGCCCAGGAAGCGGACCAGGGCCTCGGGTGTCGGGTAGTCGAAGATCAGCGTGGCCGGGAGGCGCACGCCGGTGGCCGAGCCGAGCCGGTTGCGCAGCTCGACCGCGGTGAGCGAGTCGAAACCGACCTCGCTGAACGAGCGCGCCGGGTCGACCGCTTCGGGGCCGGGGTAGCCGAGCACGGCCGCCACCTGCGCGCAGACCAGCTCGGTCAGCGTCTCCTCCCGCTCCGGCGCGGTCAGCGCGGCGAGCCTGCGTGCCATCGCCTCCGCCCCGGCGGCCGCGGCCGCCGCGGACTCGGCGGCCCGCCGCACCGGCGTACGCACCAGGCCGCGGAAGAGCGGCGGCAGCATGCCGCTGCCTGCCTGGGCGCGCAGCACGGTCAGGTCCAGCGGCATCGGCACCAGCAGCGCCTCGTCCGTACGGGCCGCCGCGTCGAACAGCTCCAGACCCCGCTCGGCGGTGATG
>NZ_JAINFC010000066.1 GCF_020740835.1 Streptomyces sp. UNOC14_S4 | reverse complement strand
TTCCTCCACTTCGGCCCCGAGACGCTCGGCACCGCCCTGCGCGCGGTCCCCGCCGGGGAGGTCGCCGCGTTCCGTGCCTCCTGGGACGACCTGCCGCCCGACACCCACCTCGGCACCGACAGGCCGTACCGCTTCCGCCGTTACGGCTCCTTCCGCGTACACGGCAGCCGCTTGGAGCGGCTCCCGCACGCCGCGTTCTTCCAGCACGGGACGGGCAGACTCTTCGCGCCGCTGACCGCTTCCGTGGCGGAGGGCGCGGTGCTGCGCGCCCTCGTCCTCGCGCTGCGCGAGCTTCTCCCGGGCCCCCGCGAGGGCATCGACACCTGCGGGGTGCACCAGATCCGCGTCACGGCCACGGCCGACGCCGAGGGGCACCCGGCGCCGGAGGGCATGCACCGGGACGGGCACGCCTATGTCGCCCAGGTGCTGATCCGCCGTCAGGACGTCCTCGGCGCGGAGTCCAGCCTCCACGCGCCGGGGGACGCGGCCGGGGGCGCCGACGGAGACGCCGACGGGGCACGGGTTCTGCACCGGGCCCTGCTCTCCGCTCCCCTGGAGACGATCGTCCTCGACGACCGCCGTGTGCTGCACGGCGTCTCACCGCTCCGGCCCGCGCCCGGCGCCGCCCGCGGCATCCGCGACATGCTGCTCGTCGACTTCTTCTCCGCCGCGGAGTCGGAGTCACATTCCGGGGACTCCTTCACTCCCATTACAGGAACGTGAACCCTTCCTTTCTTTCCCAGGCATATCCACGTTTCACCCATACGATCCTCAGCACGCCACGGCATTCCGGCCGTCGGCACACCACTTCCCGCACGTCTTCCCGCACTTCCTGGAATGAGCCATCCGATGAAACGCACCCTGTCCCGCCGCGGCCTCGCGGCGGCCTCCGCGGCCGCCGCCCTCTCGCTCCTGCTGTCGGCCTGCGGCCTGTCCGACGCCGCCGACGGCGACCGGGTGCGGATCGGCGTGAGCGGCGGCGACCCCGAGTGGGACGTCCTCGCCGCGGAAGCCAAGAAGGAGGGCATCGACGTCGAGATCGTCACCTTCGACGACTACCAGCTGCCCAACAAGGCGCTGGCCGACGGCGACATCGAACTGAACGCCTTCCAGCACCTCGCCTTCCTCAGCCAGTTCAACAAACAGAACGGCACCGACATCGCCGTCCCCGACGACCCGTCCAACCAGGGCCGGGCCCTGCTCGTGCTCCAGCAGGCGAAGCTGATCAAACTCAAGGACAAAGCCGGGATCTATGGCACGCCCGACGACATCGAGGCCAACCCGAGGCATGTCAACTTGACCCGGTCGTGAACGACCAGGCTTGGAGGTAGCGCTCAGCTGGCTGCTGGGTGGGCTCCTCCGTCCAGGCACCCCTATGGGGTGGCAGGGGCGCGTGACTTACGCCCCGCAGTCCACACGGTCTCGCCCTTGCGGCCGATGTTGTGGGACGCATTGTCGTCCGCGTGCATGAGGGCCCCGCAGGACCGGCACGCGAACGTCGCTTGATCGACACGGTTCTTCCGGTCGACGTGGCCGCACGCGGAGCATTGCTGGCTGGTGTACGCCGGATCGACGTACACCAGAGGCACCCCGGCCCGCTTGGCCTTGTACTCGATGAAGGCAGCGAGCTGGTGGAAGCTCCACGAATGCAGAGAGGTCCGCTGGTCCTTACGGAGCCGTACCCGGCTGCGGATGCCCGTGAGATCTTCCAGGGCGATACCGGAGCCGGTGCGTTCAGCGGCGGTGACAATCTTCTTCGAGATGATGTGATTGACGTTGGCGGTGTGCCGGGCTTCCTTGCGGGAACGCTTCCTGAGCAGGCGCTTCGCGGACTTGGTGCCCTTGGCCTGCAGCTTCTTCCGCAGATCACGCTGCCGTTTCCGGTGCCGGTTCAGGCCGCGTCCGGCAGCACGGTAGCCCGTGGAGGTGGTAGCGATGTTGACGATGCCGAGGTCGACGCCGATGAACCCGCCGGGTTCGTACTGCTCAGCCTCGGGGACATCGCAGACGGCGATCAGGTAGGACTCGCCGTCGCGTTCGATCAGGTCGGATTCGCCCTTTCGGTGCTCGCGGAGCATCTTGAGCGCGCCCGGGGAGCAGGCGAAGCGGACGTTCTTCAGCCGTCCGGCCGTCGTCCAGACCGACACCGTTCGAGCGTCGTATTGCCAGGACAGGCACCGGTCATCGTACGGCTGCGCGGCCCCGGCGCGGAAGACGACCGGCTTCGACTCCGCCCTGGCCCTGCGCTTCGACCCCGGCCTGCCCAGGTTCCCGGCGCGGATATTCGCCTTCAGCGCGGTGTAGGCGTCCCGCACCTTCTTTATGACGTGCTGGGCGGCCTGCGCCCCCAGCCCGCGCGCCTTCAACTCGGCGTAGGTGTGCTTCCGCAGCTCGTACTCACGCGGAACACCGCGCTCGAACGCCACACCGGACACCCAGTTCGCAGCCTCGTTGGCCATACGCAGGGTTGCTGACAGCGCGGCGGCTTGATCGGCCTCCGGTATCAGCTTCACCTGTGTCACGACCTTCACGGCTGCGATCGTAGCATTGATCTATGTCACCACGCTGGGAGTCAAATCCCAATATCCACAGGGGCCGTACGGTGATCCATACCCTGCATGCCCATTTGGTCTTCACACCCAAGTACCGGCGCGGTCCGTTCACCGACGAGATCCTTCGACGGTGCGAGGAGGTCATGCGGGCCGTCTGCGCCGACTTCGAAACCGAACTGGCCGAGTTCAACGGCGAACGTGATCACGTGCACCTGTTGGTGCACTACCCGCCCAAGGTCGCCCTGTCCCGGCTGGTCGGCTCGCTCAAGGGTGTATCCGCCCGCAGGCTCCGCCAGGAGTTCCCCGAGCACATCCGCGAGTACCTGTGGGGCGATCACTTCTGGTCGCCCTCCTACTTCGCCGCATCCTGCGGCGGCGCACCCCTGTCGATCATCAAGGAGTACATCGAGAACCAGAAGCGCCCCGACTGAGGTCAACAGCGCGGACCCGTACATACATGCAGGCCAGAGCAGCCCGGAGAAGCGCTTCCTCCCGGGCGTGAACGACTCCGTTGGGGAAGTCGTGATTCGAGCGGGCCTGTGTCGTTCGTCTTGCTGATGGCTATGGTCGTTGGCGGGACAGGGGGAAGAGAATGTCGCTGGAGTCGTGGCCGGACGACGGGGTGCCCGAGCTGACAGCCCGGGTGGTCCGGGCCTCGTTCCCCAAGTGGACCTTGGCGATCCGGGCCCGGGAAGTCCTCGGCCCGTTGTTCACGGACGAGGATTTCGCCGGGGCCTTTCCACCTCGCCATGACGTACGGCTCTCTGCGCTTCGACACGTCGGTGATGGTGGTGACGGTGGCGGTCCTCGTCGTCCTGGTGCAGCTCGCCCAGTTGCTGGGCAACCTGCTGGCCCGCAAGGTACTGCGGCGGTGAGCGCGGGACAGGCCAGCCCGGCACAGTACGGTGCGCACAGGTCGGCGTCCCCGCGGGGAGGCGGGGACGCCGGAGCCGGAGGGCGCGCCGCCGGGGGCCGAAGGCCGGTGGTCGGGCCCTCCCGCATGGACACGGCACGACGGGTGCCGAACCCCCAGCGTGCTCCGGGCCCCCGGGTGCCGGGAACGTCTCTTGACGGTTCCCTGACCCGGGGGCCCGGAGCATTGACGCTTTCCTGACGGGGTGTTGCCCGGGCTCAGGTCTGGGCGATCACATCCTCGATCCGGGGCGAGCGGATCACGTGCCGCACGCCGATGTCGCTGTAGCGGGCGGTGTTGTTGCTCCAGTCCAGGTTTCCGCGCATGCAGGCGCGGTTGACGTCCAGGAACCGGTGCGTGTTCTCCCGTTCCTCGGTGGTGAGGCCGAAGGCGTCGCACAGCCGGTCGACCTCGATCACCAGCTGCTGGAAGCGCCGGGTGCGCCGCCGCACCATGCGCTGGAGGCGGACGATGGCCTCCTCCTGCGAGGAGGAGTGCTCCCGGGCGAGCAGCAGCACCGCGTTGTTGGGGTCGCCGTTCGCCTGGTCCTTCTCCAGCGAGTGCAGATCGTTGGTGAGCGTGACGACCTCGGCGGTGATGTCCCGGACCTCCAGCATGCACATGCTCTGGTGGATCTCGGGCGGCGCCTCGAAGTGCCCGCACCGCTCGGAGATGTCCAGGACCACCTGGCTGCCGATCCCGTCACGGCGCAGCTTCATGTACGAGTCCATGCTCAGCGCGGTGCCGCTCTTGCGGTTGACGGCCTCCGACACATAGGTGAGGAAGTACTCCTCCCAGTGCCGGACGGCGCGGCCCCGCCAGGCCGCCGACATGCCCTGCTCGGCACGGCGCCACAGGCTCGACCAGAGCCGGGCCAGCGGGAACGAGGGCGCCACGGCGGGTGTGCCCGTGCCCTGACGGGCGAGGGCGGCCATCTCGTGGCAGATCTCATAGGTGGCCGCGGGGTTGTGTCCCAGGGCACCGTCGAAGAGATCGTCGAAAAAGAAGAAGAAGCTCTGCACCGCGAGACCGAAGGTCAGCTCCCGCTCGCAGACGTCCGGCAGGAATCCCGCCGCGAGCTTGGCGATGTTCCAGGAGCGGTAGCGCTCGATGTTCTGCTGGCTGCTGAGTAACCCTTCGGTGATCAGCCATCGTTCATTGCGCGCCGCCACGGTCTTCACCAGCGGGTTGATCCTGGTCGGAAACGGTATGTCGAGCGCGATGTCCTGGGGCATCTGGGGCCGGCCTCCTTCGGGCCTCTCCGGACGGAAGAAGGGGGAACTTCATCGCGACGGCGCCGCGTTCCCCCGAACGGTCGGTCGCTTCCAGGCTGGATCTGTGCTTCCTCCCCCTTGCCACCCCGGGCGGTTCGCAACAGCACGACCCGCCTCCTCCCCAGCCCGATCCCTGGCAGGATGGTGCCCTCTAGACGCGAGCGTAAAAACGAAAACCATACATTCGATAGATGCATTGGGGCACACGGCGCACTCGGACCGTGCTGCATAGGCATCTGCCCTAATCCGTGCGCTTCGCGCCCCCGGCACGTCTCATCTGCGGCGCGAGGGGTCTCCGGCGCCCGCCGCGCAGCGCTCGCGGGAGGCGCGTTCGCGGCGCATGGCAGGGATTCGCCTCGCGCACCGCGTTCCGCCCCTCCCGGCGCCCGGCCCGAGGAGTCGGCACCGGTACGGAACCGACTACGCGTTCGGAGGCATATGGTGATGGCATATTGAGGCGATGCGACCCCGTACAGCGGCAGGGTGCCGTCAAGCCGCGGCGGACTCCGTCGCATGCGCGGCCCGGAAGAGGGGTATCGCGGAGTCCGCGGTCACCGGGGAAGCCGCCGGCAGAGCGTTCTGCGTGCGCGTTTCGCGCGGTGGCGATCGGAGCCGTCGAAGTCCGGGGGAGCCATGCCGCCACCGTACGGCGCGCGGAGCGGGACGTCTCGGTCCGCTTCCGTGCACCAGGCACCGGGCACATGCCGCGCCGGTGGCGTCAGAGCGGGAGCACCACACGGTCGGTCCCGGGCCCGTAGCGGGTCGCACCGTCCTCACCCGCCTTCCGGCCGGGAGGCGGCCCGTTTCCCCGCGCCCGCGGGGCGAGGAGCATGATGGCTCCCGTACGACCGTACGACGCACCGGCGAAACGGCCCGCGCGGCCATGGAGGAGTCCACGATGAGCAAGGTGATCGAGAAGGTGGCGTGGATCCGCCTGGACGACGAGGGCCGGGTGCTCACCGCCCGCTCGCACGGCAAGTCGTCCTTCTATCTCCCCGGGGGCAAGCCGGAGCCGGGCGAGACCCCCGAGCAGGCCCTGGCCCGGGAGGTCTCCGAGGAACTGGGCGTCACGCTCACCCCCGGGACGCTCACGCACGCGGTGACCGTCGAGGCGGCGGCGGACGGCAAGGCGGCGGGAACGGTGGTACGGATGGTGTGCTTCACGGGCGAGGCCACGGGCGAGGCGGCCCCGCACAGCGAGATCGCGGAGCTGGCCTGGCTGCCGGTGACGGACCGGGGACGCGTGAGCGTGGCGACGGCGCTGGTCCTCGACCACCTGGCCACGGCCGCCCAGGAGGAGCCCGAAGAGCTCGGGTGAGCGTCAGGGGGGATGCCGGGGCGCGGGCCGGGGCGCCCGCGGTGCCGCGCGAGCGACTCTGCCGGCCGACGACACGCGTGGGGAGCTGGCGGTAAGGATGCTGGACGAGACAACCCTCCGGACCGAGGACCTACCGGCGGCGGACCGTTTCGGCGCCTGGCAGGAATGGCTGGGGAACACCCACGCGCCGATGTCCTTGAGCAGCGACCACTCGGCCGATTACCGGGGCAGACTGCGGCTCGTCGACGTCGGCTCGATCACCATCTGGCCCGCTTCCTTCCAGCAACTGGTGTTCCGGCGCTCCCCGAAGCTGATACGGCAGTCCGACCCCGAGGCCTATCACCTCACCCTCCTTCTCCGCGGGGAGGGGAGGGCCATGATGGGCAAGCAGGACAACACGTACGTCCCCTACGACATCCACACGAGCAACACCTCCAGACCGTACGAGATCCATGCGCACCAGGACGAGGTGACCATGGTGGGACTGGAGGTGCCCAAACAGCTCGTCCTGCTGCCGCGGGAGAAGGCCGACCGGGCGGCCGGACGCAAGATGTCGGGGCACGAAGGCTTCGGGGCCCTCCTGGCACAGCTGTTGCGCCAGCTGTCCAACGGCAGCGGGGCCTACCGGCCCACCGACATCCCGCATCTCGAAGCGGTCATAGGTGATCTGACGACGGCATTGTTCGCGCGCACGCTCGACACCGAGCTCCGGCCGGTACCCGAGACACGCGGCAGGCTGCTGACTCTCGCCGTCAAGGAATTCGTCAGACGTCATCTGCACGATCCGGAGCTGACGCCGACCCGCGTCGCCGAAGCCCATCACATTTCGGTCCGGTACCTGCACCGGCTCTTCGAGGCGGAGTCCACCACCGCGGCCGGCTACATACGGCAGCAAAGACTTCAGGGCGCCTGGCGCGAACTCACTTCACCGGCGCTGCGGGACATTCCCGTCCACGCCATATCGGCCCGGTGGGGCTTCACCCACCACGCCAGCTTCAGCCGCGCTTTCCTGAGGGCCTATGGCCTCTCGCCCATGGAGGCCCGCTTTCCCCTGCGTACGGACGACGTGCCGGCCGACGAGGGGAACACGTGTGCACGCACGGTCAAACGGCTGTGCACGGACGGCTAAGGACAGGGCACTGCCCCCGCTGCCATGCTGGACCGACCGGGAGGAAGAGGGCGGGGCCCGCACCGGGGAAGCCGATGTGAAACGCGGGGGGTTTCATATCCGGCGCCCCAGCGGTCTCCGCCCTCGGCACGCGATCACCACGGAGCCCCGTCAGGGCCGTGGGCCGCCGCCCTGGTGGTCAGGTCAGTACCGCGCGGCGTCCAGCAGCTCGCCGTAGAGCCTGCCGCAGGCCTCGTCCTCGGAGGCGTACGTCGCCACCACCCGCTTCCGGCCGCGCTCCGTCAGGGCGACCTCCCAGTCGCCGGACGCGGCGCGGTGCAGGGAGTAGTACTCGGAGGCCGGTGCCGCGGGGTCGTGGACGTCGCCGATGCGGTAGAAGTCGTCGGGGATGCCCGCCTTGCGGAGCTCGGCGCGTACGGAGTGGCGGTCCACGTCAGGCCGTGCCGTGGTGGAGCGGACGAGCGAGGAGCGCTTCGCGGCGGGCTTCGCCGTGGCGGTCGACTCCTCCAGGTACTTGTTGTCCAGCAGCCACTTGACGTTCACGTCCTTCGGGAGGGTCGCATCGGCCGCCGCGTCGAGCTTGTACTGCGTGCCCTTGCCGGGCTGGCCGAACCAGGGGGCGATGGCGCCCTTGTACACACCGAACTGCTTCTTGACGGTGTAGACATGGTAGTTGCACGTCACTCCGCCGGGGTAGGTGCGGAGGTTCGACGGCGGGATGGCGCGGGCACCGTACGAGGCGTCCGTGGGGGCGAGGAAGGTGCCCGTGGGCTGGCCGAAGCGGTCCATCCTGGTGCCCGCCTTGACGAGGGCGACCTCCTTCTTGCCCTCGAAGCCGTCGTTGCCGGGCCACTTCCAGTCCTTGCCGTCCGCCGTGCGCCACTCCTTGAGGAAGACCTCGGGGGCGGGGGCGCCCTTGCCGGTGCGCGTCCAGTTCTTCAGCAGCGGGCCGAGCGGGGCCTTGGCCGGGAGGTCCGCCGCGCCGAGGAGCCAGTTGTTCTGGAAGGGGTTCGCGCAGGTGCCGTCGGGTGTCATCGGAAGCGGGCCGGGGGTCTGCGCGTGCGCCGTGCCGGTGAGTGCGGTGCCTGCCAGTACGGCGCCGAGGGCCGCCGCGGCTATTCGGGCCTTGGACGTCATGAAACTGCTCCAGGTGTGCGGTGAGGGACGGGAGTGGCACTCGGCCACCACCGCACACTGCAACACCCGGCGCAGGGGAGGAAGCAGGTATCAGGACGCCCTCTCCGGAGCGGAATCGCCCCGGTGGTCCGGACCCCCGGGGCCTCCGGGAACGATCAATTCCGGCCAGCCGCACGGGGGTACCCTGGGTAACACACCGTCAGCTCCGGCGCTCCCCCGCCGCCCGCCCGGGGTCCGCGATTCGGCCGGAATCCGTCAGCCTCGGGGCTGATCCGGATCGGTACCGGATCAACCCCGGATCAGCCCCGGATCAGGTCCGCGCCCTTCTCCGCGATCATGATCGTGGGGGCGTTGGTGTTGCCGCGCGGGATCACCGGCATGACCGAGGCGTCGCAGACCCGCAGGCCCTCGACGCCCCGCACCCGGAGCGCGGCGTCGACGACCTCGCCCATGGCGCAGGTGCCGACGGGGTGGTAGATGGTCTCGGCACGGGCCCGCGTCCAGCGCTCCAGTGCCGCGCGGTCCGTGCCCTCCAGCGCGTACAGCCTGCTGAAGCGGTCCGCGAGCGGGCGGCTCGCCCCGATCTCCAGGGCCAGCTCCAGGCCGTCGGCGAGGCGGGTCAGGTCGCCCGCCTCGGTGCCGTAACACGGGTCGATCACGGGAGCGGCCGCCGGGTCGGCGGAGCGCAGGGTGATCGTCCCCCGGCTCCGGGGCGTCAGCAGCGACACCCCGATCGTGAAGCCGGGGCAGGGAGGCGGGGTCAGCCCATGGTTGTCGAACAGCACGGGAGCGGCGTGCAGTTGGAGGTCCGGCAGGGAGCCACCGGCGAAGCCGCCCGCCTCGGCCACGTGGGAGGCCAGCGGGCCCCGGCGCGCGCCCAGGTAGCGCAGGACGTTCACCGGGCGCAGGGCCGATTCCATCGTGCGCTGCCCCGTCACCTCCCAGGCCACCCCGACGGTCAGGTGGTCCTGGAGGTTGCGGCCTACGTGCGGGCTGTCGGCGACGACGGGGACGCCCAGGGCGGCGAGCCCGTCGGCTGGGCCGATGCCGGACAGCAGGAGCAGCCGGGGCGAACCGATCGCCCCGGCCGCCAGGATCACCTCGCGGTCGGCGCGGAACGTCTCCTCCCTGCCGTCGTGTTCCGCCACGACGCCGACGGCCCGGCCGCGTTCGGTGAGCACGCGCCGTACGGCCGTCCTCGTACGGACCGTCAGATTGCGGCGCCGCTCGGCGGGCCGGAGGAAGGCGTGCGCGGTGCCGCAGCGGCGGCCTCGCCGCACCGTGGCCTGATAGGGGCCGACCCCTTCCTGCCGGGCGCCGTTGAAGTCCGGGTTCGCGGGCAGGCCCGTCGCCTCGGCGGCGGCGAGGAACGCCTCGGTGAGCGGGTGCCGGTCGCGGAGGTCGGAGACGGTGAGCGGGCCTCCGGTGCCGTGGTGGGCGTCCGCCCCGCGCGTGTTGTCCTCGGAGCGCTTGAAGTACGGGAGGACGTCGCGGTGGCTCCAGCCGTCGAGGCCGCGGGCCGCCCAGCCGTCGTAGTCGGCGGCGTTGCCGCGGATGTAGACCATGGCGTTGATGGCGGAGCCGCCGCCGAGGACCTTGCCCGCGGGCCAGTAGAGCGACCGGCCGTCGAGCCGGGGCTGGGCGTCGGTGCGGTGGTCCCAGTCGATCTCCGTCCTGAAGAGCGTCGGGAAGGCCGCGGGGACGGAGATGGCCCGGACGGCGTCGTCCCGGCCCGCCTCCAGGAGGAGGACGCGGACGCCCGGGTCGGCGCTGAGCCGGTTCGCCAGGACGCAGCCCGCGGACCCGGCACCGACGATCACATGGTCGTAGTCGTGGGCGGCGCGCTCCGGCACGGTCTCAGTCCCTGTCGTGGTGGCAGACGGCTTCCAGCAGGAAGCCGTGGGGGTCGGTCCAGAACGCGGCGTAGTAGGGCGGCGGGTACTCGGGGAACTCCTGCGGCGGGTGCACGATCTCGCTGCCGAGGGCGGCCGCCGCCGCGGCGGCCTCGCGCACCCGGCCGCGGCTGCGGACCATGAAGGCGAGGTGCTGCAGTCCGGTGCGGTGCCGGGAGTACGTGGCGGCCGCCTCCTTGGACTCGTACAGGAAGAGGTACGTGCCGGGCTTGCCGTCCGCGGGCCGGTAGGCGTGCTGGGCGGCGTCCCCGAAGTAGGTCTCGAAGTCCAGCAGGGGCAGGACGCGGTCGTAGTACGCGACGGCCGCGCGCAGGTCGGGGACGTTGATGCCGAGGTGCCCGATCATGTGGCGCCTTCCTTCCGGGAGTTCCGGGAGTTCCGGGGTCCGTCCGTCCGCCCGTCCGTCCGCCGGGGCATGGCGAGGAGCACCAGCAGTGCCGCGGCGAGGTTGCAGGCCGCGGCGACGGCGAGGGCCGACTGGATGCTGTCGGCCAGGGCGCGGCCCGCGGGGTGGAGGATCGCGGCGCGCGCGGCGGCGGACAGACCGGAGACGTCGGGGCGCCCGCCGGAGGACAACTGGTCGGCGATCCGGGCGCGTTCGGCGGGTGGCAGCGGCAGGTGGGCCAGCGCGCCGGGCAGCCGGTCGCGGAAGTGCCGGACGACGACGGTGCCCAGGATCGCGATGCCCAGGACGCCGCCGATCTGCCGCGAGGTCTGGACGATCCCGGCGCCCATGCCCGCGCGGTTCTCCCTGACCGCGGCGAGGACCGCGATGGTCCCGGGGGTGACGGCGAGGGTCGTGCCGAAGCCGACGAGCACGAACGGGCCCACGTACTCCAGATAACCGCCGTCCATCCGCACCCGCGTCAGGAGCAGCATCCCCAGCGCGGAGACGGCGCAGCCCGCGGCCAGCGGCAGCCGGGCCCCGTAGCGGCCGGTGACCCATCCGGCCACGGGCGCGGCGACGGCGGTCGCGGCGGTCAGCGGCAGGAAGCGCAGGCCGGTCTCGTAGGCGGAGAGCCCGTCGAAGGACTGCAGGTGGACCGAGAGGAAGAGCAGGACGCCGAACATGCCGAAGAAGGTGACCATGCCCGCGAGGTTGGGCAGGGTGAATCCCCGGTCGCGGAAGAGCGCGGGCGGCAGGACGGGGGCGCGGGCGCGCAGCTCCCAGGCGGCGAAGGCGGCGAGGAGCAGCGCCGCGAGGCAGAGCGCGGTGAGGACGGCGGGCGAGGTCCAGCCCCAGTCGTCGGCCTGGATGAGCCCGAGGGTCAGGGAGCCGACGCCCGCGGCGAACAGCAGCATGCCGGCGGTGTCGACGGGACGTCCTCCGTGGCCGCGCCGCGCGGCGATGACCCGGTGTCCGGCGAGGAGGGCGAGCAGGCCGATGGGCACGTTGATCCAGAACACGCTCGCCCAGCCGAAGCGGGTCACGAGCAGTCCGCCGACGAGCGGCCCGCCCGCGAGCCCGAGGCTGCCGACGCCGGACCAGATGCCCACGGCGGCGGCGCGGACGCGCGGGGTGCCGCCCTGCGCGGTGATGAGGGAGAGCGAGATCGGCATGATCACGGCCCCGGAGGCGCCCTGGAGGCCGCGGGCGGCGAGGAGGACGCCGATGCCGGGGGCGGTGGCGCACAGCGCGGAGGCGGCGGTGAAGCCCGCGACGCCGGCGAGGAAGACCCGTTTGTGGCCGAAGAGGTCGCCGATGTCGCCCGCGACGAGCATGAAGCAGGCGAACGTGAGGGTGTAGACGTTGACGACCCATTGGAGGCCGGTGAAGGTGGTGCCGAGGGAGTCCTGGATGTCGGGCAGGGCGACGTTGACGATGGTCGTGTCGAGCCAGACCATGAACAGCCCGGTGCAGAGGATGGCGAGCAGGGGCGTCATGGAGCGCAGCGTCACGGCTTCCCCGGCGGGGTCCGCCGTCCGCTCCGGGCGTGCTGACCGCTGTGCCTCCGTCATGTCTGCCCGCCTTTCCCGGCCCGAGGGGGCCTGAGCGCTCCGCTGGTGGTCCGGTGTGTCATCTGCGGGTGCGTCGTGGCTGGTCGCGCCGTTCCCCGCGCCCCTTACGGGGCGCTTACCGGCTCGCGGCTGAGATCTGGCAGTCGATCGGACAGGTCCGGTCGGCCGGTGCGGTGAGGCACCGGTGGGTGAACGGTTCCTCCCCGACGGGCGCGGTGCCGGGGACGAGGCGGTCGGGGCGCGAGCCCGCGAAGGCCTCGGGGGCCACCGCGTCCGGCCCGAAGAGGGTGCGGGCGAGGTGGTGGTGGGCGACGTCGACGCTCTTCCACCGCCCGTCGTCGTCCCGTACGTCGAGCCAGGTGTGGGCGGTGACCTGCGGCCCGACGAGCCAGCCGGTGCGGCCGCGGACCTCGTGTCCGGCGGCGGCCAGCCGTCGCGCGAGCGCGAGCGTACCACTCACGCAGTCGACGAGCCCGCGTTCCGCCATCCAGTCGGCGTCGGCGCGCACGGCGGCGGGCATACGGACGTACCGCAGCGGGCGGGCGAGCGCGTCGGCGATCCCGTCGCGCAGCCGCGGGGACTCCAGGCGGGCGTGCACGCCACGGGTGCGCACCTGGTGGCGGAGCGTCTGCACGGCCCCGGGGTCGCTCCAGTGGCGCGGCGCGGGGGCCGGGGCGGGCGTGTCGTACGAGCCGGGTGGCCAGGCCTGCCAGTGGCCCTCCCCCCGGTGGCGTAGGCAGGTCAGGGTCGTCCGCAGCTCCCAGTCGCGCTCGCGTGCCCAGTGCCGGAGGTCCTGGCGGGCGAACCGCAGGGCCAGCGAGAGGGCGACCTCGGGTACGGACGTGCGCGAGCCGGAGTGGACGGCGAGGTTGAACAGGTCGCGGCCGTCGTAGCGTTCTCCGGCGCGTTCCCCTGCGGGCGCGGGCCTGGCGGGGAGCCCGCCGTCGGTGAGCAGGGCCCAGACGCGGGGCGAGCAGCGGAGCAGGTGCCGGGCGGCCGTGGCGTCGAGTTCGGGCCGGGCGTGGGCCGCGGGCACGGGCACGAAGCGGTCGAGGGCCGCCTGCCAGCCGGCTTCGGCGGGGTCGGTTCCGGCCGTGCTCACGGCGCGGCGGTGCGTTCGGTGAAGCGGGCGACGGCCGTCTCGAACTCCTCCGCGGCCTCGATGAACGGCATGTGGCCCGCGCCTTCGATGATGTGGCCGGTGGCGTGGGGCATCAGGTCCACGGCGTCCCGGAGCGTGGAGGCGGACCACAGGTGGTCGCCGTCGCCGATGAGCAGCAGGACGGGCCTGCTGATCCGTTTCAGCAGGTCGGGGTCGCCGGAGGCCTGGAGGAGTTCGGTGACGCAGGCGCGGACCTGGGCCTCGGAGTTCAGGGCGAGGAAGTGCTCGCGCAGGGCGAGGTAGGTGGCGCGCCCGCCGCGTTCGATCGCCTTGTCGGTGAAGACCAGCGGATAGAGGTAGTCGAAGACGCCCGCGGCCTGTTGCGCCTCCAGGCGGCGGAGCCAGTCCCGGGCCATGAGCCGCATCCGCAGCGGCCCGTAGGGGGAGAAGGCGGGGCCGGTGAGCACCATGCCGCGTACGCGTTCGGGGTGCCGGAGGGCGAAGTCGCGGCAGATGAGGGTGGACGCGGAGGTGCCGATCAGGTGGACGTCGTCGAGGCCGAGGTGGTCGAGGAGGTCGCGCAGGTCGTCGACGTGGTCGTCGAAGTGGTGGGTGCCGGGGCCGGGGCTGGAGACGCCCTGGTTGCGCAGGTCGTAGGTGACGATGGTGTGGTCGCGGGCGAGGCGCGAGGTGAAGTTGCGCCAGGCGGGGGCGACGATGAAGAAGTTGTTGAGACAGACGACGGGCGGGCCGCTGCCGGCGCTCTCGTAGTACAGCTCGGCGCCCGTGGCGGTGGGGCAGCGGCCCTGGCCGCGGTAGCGCAGGTCGAGGGTGCCGGGGTCCGCGAAGTCAAACACGGGGGGCCGCCTTCCGCAGCGCGCGGACCTGTTCGGCGGCGCCGTCCTTGAGGTAGCGGGTGACGAATTCGCCGATGCGTCCGGGGCCGAGGGGGACGGTGAGGAGGTCGGCGCAGTACTGCCGGGCCCGGGTGGCGTCGAAGACCTTGTCCTGGCGCATATAGGCGCCCTGGAAGTCGAGTTCCCTGTTCAGGACATCGTCGATGGTGGTGAGTTCGGCGCGGTCGGACACCCAGCGGGGGGCGCGGATGCCGAGGGCCGCGGTGAGGGCGGTGAGGGCCTCGCCGAGGCGGGTGGGCTCGCTGTTGGTCAGGTGGTAGATGCCGCCCGGCGCCCCGGCCCGGCCCAGCCGGACGGCGGCCGCGGCCACGGCGTCCACGGGGATGAGGTTGCCGCGGGTGGCGGGGTCGCCGAGCATCGCCACGGAGTAGTGGTCGAGGTAGTTGCCGAGGCGGGGCTCGATCGCGGCGCGGAACGCGATGAGTTCGTCGACGAAGGTGTAGAGCCCGAAGGTGGTCGGCGCGGCGAGGGTCTCGCTGTGACCGATGACGATGCCGGGGCGCAGGATGCGTACGGTGTCCACCGGCAGGTCGTGTACCAGTGCCTCGGCCGCCATCTTGGAGCTCTCGTAGGCATTGTTGGGGCGGCAGTCCGCGGGGACGGGCTCCTCGGTGAGCAGGCCGGTGCGGTCGCCCACCACATAGGCGGTGCTGACGAGGTCGAAGGCGCGGGCGCCGAGGCGTACGGCGAGACCGGTGACGTTGCGGGTGCCCGTCACATTGTGCAGCTCGATCCCGGCGCGGTCGCGGTCGCGGAACTTCAGGGACGCGGCGGCGTGCCAGACCTCGCCGACCTCGGGGGGCAGCAGGTCCTCGGGTATGCCGCAGCCGGGCGCGGTGATGTCGCCGGGCAGGACGCGACAGCGGGCGGCGATGGCGCCGGTGACGTCGCGCATGCCGTAGTCGGCCGCCGTGCGGGTGAGGATCCGGCGGACGCGTTCGGTGGCGCTCTCGTGACGGCCGTCGCGGGCGAGGCAGAAGACGTCGGCGTCGGTGCGGCGGAGCAGTTCGAGGACGATCGCACCGCCGACGAGACCGGTGGCGCCGGTGACGAGTGCGGGCGGTGCGGACGGTGCGGACGGTGCGCCGGGCGACGGCGTCATGGGGCGGTCTCCCTGGCTTCCCTGGTCTTCCCGACTTCCGTGGTCTCCCTGACTTCCCTGGTCTCCCTGACTTCGTCGATGTGGCGGGCGAGCGCCGAGAGGGTGCCGAAGGTCTGGGGCGGGGTGTCCTCGTCCCAGGTGAAGGCGAACTCCCGCTCGATCCGGACGAGCAGATCGACGAGCACCATCGAGGGCAGCCCGAGCTCGCGCAGGGGCGCGTCCGGATCGATCCGCGCGATGTCGAGGGGGTTGTCGAGGGGTGTGCCGAGGGAGTCCGGGACGGTACGGGCGAGCAGACGGACGAGTCGGCCGAGAGTGTCGGCGGGGGCGGCGGCCGGGGCACCTCGCGTTCCCCCGCTCAGCCGCTCGTGGAGGGCCTGGAGGTCGGCGACGGTGGTGAGTGCCGTGCTGCCCGTCAGGTCGTCGTCCCCGGTGTCCGTCGCCTCGGCGAGGCGGGCCAGGAGGGCGACCCTGGCGAGGGAGTCGAGCCCGAGGTCCTCGCGCAGCCGGGCCGTGGGGGTGATCGCGGCCGGGTCGGCCCAGGGCACGGCCTCGGTGATCAGGGCGGCGACCCGGGGGTCGACCGCCGGTGTGCGTGGGCTCATCGTGCGTCTCCCGTCCCCTGTGGGGGCGTGTGTCGTCGGGGTGCGGCGGGCGGCCGCTGCCGCACCGGCGCGGGGCCGGACAGTTGCTGCCGGAAGTGGTCGGCGATCGCGGCGCGGTCCGGTTTCAGCGTCCGCGTCAGCAGGCCGTTGGCCGCGGTGAACTCCTCGTCGGTGCACAGCAGACGGGCGATCCGGCCCGGTTCCGGCAGGGTGCGGTTGAGGTCGGCGACGGCCCGGTCGAGCGCGGTGCGCACCGCGTCGTGCGGGGGCTCGCGCAGGGAGACGACCGCGGTCACCACATGGGCGTGCTCCCCGCCGAGCAGGACGGCGTGGGCGACCTCGGGCCGTTCGGCGAGGGCCCGCTCCAGCGGTTCGGGCTGGAGCTTGTGGCCCGCGCGCGTGATGATGACGGACTTCTTGCGCCCCGTCAGCGTGAGGTACGGCCCGTCGAGCACCCCGAGGTCGCCTGTGGCCGTCCAGCCGTCGGGGCGGTACACGTCGGTGGCGGCCGCCACCCCGTAGTAGCCGGTGCTGCGCGGCGGGTCGTGGCGGACGAGGACCTCGCCGTCGGGGGCGATCCCGACGGTGCCGGGCAGCAGCGGCCGCCCGGCGGAGCCGTGCCGCGTGCGGCCGGGCAGGTTCCAGGAGATGACGCCCGCCTCGGTCATACCGTAGAACTCGTACAGCGGGAAGCCGAGTTCCTCCATGAGCCGCAACGTGGTGACCCGGGCGGGCGCGGAGCCCGTGAGCAGCAGGCGGGCCCGGCCGCCGAAAAGGGCGTGCAGGTCGGCGAAGATCCGCCTGCGGACGCAACTCCGGGCCGTGCGCAGCGGGATCAGCCGGGTGAGCCGCCGCAGCCGGTCGGCGCGGCGGCGGTCGGCCGCGGGCAGGGCCCGGTAGCGGTGCTCGACGGTCTCGAAGAAGGCGGGCGGGCCCACGACGACGGTGGGGGCCATGGCCGTGAGCGCCTGGTGCAGCCGGGGCACGTCCGCGAGCCGGATGTCGAAGCCGTGCCGGACGGCGAGGTAGACCATGAGCCGTTGCGGGAAGGCGGTGAGCGGCAGGACCACGAAGATGGCGTCGCGTGCGGTCAGGCGCAGTTGGCGTGCGTACTCGCCCAGTGAGGCGGCGGTGCCGCGGGCGCTCATCATGACGCATTTGGGGGTACCGCTGGAGCCGGAGGAGAACACCAGGGTGAAGACGTCGTCGCCGGGTGCCGGATGTCCGGGGCAGGGGGGTGCGACGGTCGCGTCCCCGGGTGCGTCCAGGGGCGCGACCCAGGGCTGCGCGGGGGCGCGGCGGGTGTACTCGGCGCGCGACATCAGCAGCAGCCGGAGGTCGTACGCGGCGCGGAGCTCCTCCGGCGCGGTGTCGCGGTGGGTGTCGACGGGCAGGGCGACGGACACCGCCCGCAGCCGGACGAGGGCGAGGTCGGTGACGATCCACTCGTAGCTGTTCCCGGCGAGGATGCCGACGTGCGTGCCCGGCCCGACGCCCGCGACGCGGAGCGCGGCGCAGGCGGCGAGGACGTCGGCGTGCACCTCGCCGAAGCCGCGGCGCACGATTTCCCGGCCCCGGTAGTACCAGAATTCACGCCCGGAATGTTCCGCGAGGAAATCCACGAGGTCCCGGAAGTCCTGGGAGTCCTGGACACCCTGGAATTCGGAATTCGGAATCGCGCCGCGCACTCCGGACGGCTGGCCCTTCCGGACCGGAACGCGCATGACCCATCCCCCCGCCGACGCCGTACTGGTCCATGCCTACTGGAGCCCACTGGACCCAACTGGACCCACCCGACTTTACGAGCGCACCGTCTATGCGGCGTCTACCGGCCGTCCTCCGGGAACGGCCCCGTACACCTGCTGTGCAGGCCGGGTAATTGCTACCCTCGTCATCGACGCTCCCCGGCCCGCGGGGCCCCCGATCCGGCCCGGCGCGACACCGCGCATGATCACCAAACGGCCGGTTCCCCACCTCATCCGGAGTGAGCGCGAACTGACTACAATCCGCGCGACCGAAGCGTCGGCCGCGACCGGCGGATCCATCGGCGACCCACCGCCGGTGCGGCACGACACCTTACGCATCCCGGGGGAAGCGTTGAAATTTCGAGTCTTGGGATATCTGGAGATCCGTACCGACGACGATCAGGTCCTCGATGTCACACAGCCTCAGCAGCGGGCCCTCCTGTCCATCCTGCTGCTGCACGCCAACCGGCCCGTGCCCAAGCACCGGCTGACCGACCTGCTGTGGGGTCCCGGGCCCCCCGCGTCCGCCTGCGGCATGCTGCGGACGTACCTCTGGCGGGCGAGGACCCTCTTCGACGATCCGTCCAGGCTGCGCACCCACCCCGGCGGGTACGCCCTCCACGTGCGGCCGGGCGAGCTCGACCTGGACGACTTCCGCCGCCTGGTCGACATCGGCGAGCAGGCGCTCGCCGACGATCCGCACACGGCCTCGCTGCTCCTGCGGCAGGCGCTGGGGCTGTGGCAGGAGCCCGTGCTCGGCGACCTGCCGCCCACGGCGGCCATGGAGGCGGAGGCGATCCATCTGATGGACCGTCGGCGGCTCGCCGAACGCTCCCTGGTCTGGGCGGAGCTGGCGCTCGGGCGGCATCACGAGATCGTGCCGCGGCTGCGTGCCATGGCCGCGGCCGACCCCCTGAACGAGCACGCGTGGGCGCAGCTGATGCTGGCGCTCTACCGCAGCGGCCGCCAGGCGGACGCGCTGCGGACGTACACCCGGGTCCGTTCGCTGCTCGCCGATGAGTGCGGGGTCGACCCCGGGCCCGAGCTGCGCCGGCTCCACCGGCGCATCCTGGACGAGGACGACACCCTCGCGTACCGGAGCGGCGAGGCGGTGGACCGCGGCGGGGGCCGGGCGGACGGCCCCGCCGGGGCGGACACGCGGGACGGACCGGCGCCCGCGCCGCATCAACTCCCGCCGGACATACCCGATTTCACGGGCCGTGAGGCGGAGACGGCCCGGCTGGTCATGCTGCTCGGCGCGGCGGGGGCGGCGCCGCCCGTGGTCCTGGTCTGCGGGCAGCCCGGCGTGGGCAAGACGGCGCTGGCCGTGCACGCCGCCCACCGGCTGTGCCACCGTTTCCCCGACGGCCAGTTGTATGTGCAGCTGGGAGCCACGACGGACAGCCCGAAGGGGGTCCGCGAAGCGCTCGGCGAGCTGCTGCGCTCGCTGGGGGTGGCCGCCGGGGCCGTGCCGGAGTCCACGGACGAGCGCGCGGCGCTGCTGCGCACCCGGCTGTCGGGGCGGCGCGTCCTGATCGTCGCCGACGACGCGGCGGACACCGCGCAGGCGCGGCGGCTGCTGCCGGGCATGGCGGGCTCCGCGCTGCTGCTCACGAGCCGGATGCGGCTCGTGGCACCGCCGGGCGCGACGCTGGTCGGTCTCGAACCGCTCTCCCCCGCCGAGTCGTCGCTGATGCTGGAACGGGTGATCGGCCGACGGCGGGTGGCCGCCGAGCCCGAGGCGGCCCGGCGGGTCACGGCCGCGTGCGCGGAGCTGCCGCTGGCGCTGCGGGTCGCGGGGATGCGGCTGGCCGCGCGGCCGAACTGGCCGCTGCACACCTTCGCGGAGATCATCGGCGACCGGCACGGCCGTCTGGACGTGCTGGAGGCGGACGACGTCGGGGTGCGCGCCCGCCTGGCCCCGAGCTGCGCGGCCCTGGACCCGCGGGCCCGGCGCGCGATGCGCCTCCTCGCCCACGGGGAGCTGGGCGACTTCGCGTCCTGGGTGGTCACGGTGCTGCTCGGGGAGCCGCACGCCGACGCGGTGGTGGGCACCTTGGTGGACCACTGCCTGCTCACCCCGGTCGGTGTCGACGTCACCGGGGAGCCCCGCTACCGCATGCCGGAGTTGCTGCGCCTGTACGTGACGTCCGATCAGGACGGTGCGGCGGCGGCCGACGAGGCCGAGGTGGTGCGCGAGCGCCTGCTCGACGCCTGGCTCGTCCTGGCCCGCGCCGCCGACCGCGGGGTGGCCCGGCGGTGGCGCCCCGCCGTCCCGGAGGAGACGCGCGGCGAGCCCGACGGCACCGTGGCCGCCACGATCCCGGGCCGGGTCGCCACCCGGATCACGCTGGACGCCTCGGCGTGGTTCGCGGCGGAGTCCGCCAATCTGCGGCGGGTGGTGGACCGCGAGTGCGCGGTGCGCCCGGGGACGGCGGCCCGGCTCGCGGACCGCCAGTTCGCCTGGCAGCGCAGGCACGGGCTGCTCGACGAGGCCGAGCGGACCTGGCAGCGCATCGCGGAGTGCGCGGTGCGGCTGGGCCAGGACGCGACGGCCGCGCACGCCCGGCTGCAGCTGGCCTGCGTGGACGCGGCCCGCGCGGGGCTGTGCGCCACGCCCCGGTCAGCGGTCGGCGGGGGGTACGGTCCCGCGGTGTAGCGCCCCGTCGATGTGGATGGCCACCGCCTTGACGCGGGTGTACTCCAGCAGCGCGGCGAAACCCTTCTCACGGCCGAATCCCGACTGCCGGCAGCCGCCGAAGGGCAGCTCGACGCCGCCCGCCGCGCTGTAGGTGTTGACGAAGACCTGGCTCACGCGCAGCTCACGCGCCACCGCGTGGGCCAGCCCGACGTCGCGGGTCCACACCCCCGCGCTCAGCCCGTACGCCGTGGCGTTGGCCAGCGCCACGGCCTCGGCGGGTTCGCCGAACGGGGTGACGCACAGCACCGGGCCGAAGACCTCCTGCTGGGCGATGTCCGCGTCGGGCGGCACGTCGTCGAAGAGCGTCGGCTCGACGTAGAAGCCGCCCGCCGGGACGCCCGCGGGCACTCCCCCGCCGGTGACGAGCCGGGCGCTCTTGCGGCCGCGGCCGATGTGGCCGAGCACGGTGCCGAGCTGGCGGGCCGAGATCAGCGGCCCCAGGTCGGGGTCACCGGCCCCCGGCCCGACGCGCAGGTCCGTGAACGCCGCGGCGATCGCCGCGGTCAGCCGCTCGTGGACGGAGTGATGTACGAGCACGCGGGAGCCCGCCGAGCAGTTCTGTCCCGCGTGCTCGGTGATGGAGGCGACGATGCACGGCACGGCCGCCTCGGGGTCGTGGTCGGCGAAGACCAAGTGCGGGGATTTGCCGCCGAGTTCGAGGGCGAGCGGGACGACGGAGCGGGCCGCCGCGGTCATGACGGTCTGTCCGGTGGCGCGCGATCCGGTGAAGGCCAGGTGGTCGACGCCCGGATGCCCGGCCAGGGCCGCCCCGGCCTCCGCCCCGAGCCCGGGGACGACATTGAGGACACCGGCCGGGACGCCCGCCTCGGCCACGAGCTCGGCGATGCGCACGGGGGTCAGCGGGGCGTCCTCGGCGGGCTTGAGGACACAGGTGTTGCCCGCCGCGAGCGCCGGTGCGACGGTGCGGGCGGTGAGCTGCATCGGGTAGTTCCACGGGATGATGTGGCCGCACACGCCGTGCGGCTCCTGGAGGGTGTAGGCGAGGAGGTCGGCGTGGCCGAGGAGGGTCTGCCCGTAGAGGGCCTCGACGGTGCCCGCGTAGAACTCGAAGTAGCGCGCGGCCACGTCCGCGTCGGCGTACGCCTGGCGCAGGGGCTTCCCGGTGTCCAGGCACTCCAGCGCGGCGAGTTCGCCGCGGTGCTCGCGCAGCGTCCGCGCGACGGCCCGGCAGGCGGCGGCGCGGTCGGCGGCGGTGGTGTCGCGCCAGGTGGTCTCGAAGGCCGTACGGGCCGCCGCCACCGCCCGGTCGACGTCGGCGGGCCCGCAGCGGCTCACCCGCGCGCAGGGCTGCCCGGTGGACGGGTCGAGGACGGGGAGGGTGTCGCGCGGCGGGACGCTCCGCCCGTCGACGAACGCGGCGGCGACGGGGAGATGAGGGTCCGTCATGTCACGGCTCCCGTGCCGAGCGAGCCGGCGAGGACCGCGGACAGCCGCGGGCGGTCCACGTCCCGCGGGCAGCAGGCCAGCAGCCGCTCCTGCCGGACCGCGCCCTCGGTGAGCGCGGGCACGTCCCGGACGGTGTAGCCGAAGTCGGCGAGGCCGCGGGGGCCGCCGGTGTCGGCGACGAGGTCCAGGACGGTCTGCGGCAGCAGGTCGGCACCGTTGCGCACGGTGGTCCCCGCGAGGCTCGCGCCCAGCAGCTCCGCGGCGCGCAGGTGCCGTTCCGGGGAGGTGGGGTAGGTGTACGCGAACGCCGCGGGCGCGGTGACGACCACGGCCTCCCCGTGCGGGACGAGCGGGTGGTCGACGCGGTAGTCACGGGGGCGATAGCCGGTGACCAGGCCCGCGATCGGGTAGGCGCAGGCGTGCGGGATGTGGGTGCCCGCGTTGCCGAAGCCCATGCCCGCGCACAGCGCGGCCCTGCTCATCCCGGCGCGCGCCTCGATGTCGTACGGATTGAGGACGGCCCTGCGCAGATAGCGCCCGACCAGGGCGAGGGCCTGCTCGGCCCAGATGTCGCTGATCGGGTTGGCCCCGACGTAGAGGGGGCGGTCCCCCGGCGAGGGGTAGGGG
>NZ_JAINFC010000659.1 GCF_020740835.1 Streptomyces sp. UNOC14_S4 | reverse complement strand
GCTGTACGGGGAGTGCGGGTGGCAGCCAGGACTTGAGGCGGTAGGCGAGGAGGCGGGCCGGGCGGGCGATGACGCCCACAGGGAGCTCGCCGCCGAGCGTGCGCGCGAGCTGGACGGGGCCCACGCCACGGTCGAGCCAGGCCCGGACATCCGGGGCCAGGAGGCGGACGTCACGCTCGGAGAGGACCAGCCGCGGATCTCGGCGGCGCAGCCCTGCCAGCAGTTCGGCGGCGGGCTCGTCGACGGGTGGCAGCGGCACGTCGGGGGTGCGGCGGCGTTTGGTCAGGTCGGCCTGCGGCCGGGGGCGGGGGCGCGGTGCGCTCGCCGTGCGGTGGTCGGGGTGTTCGTACCAGCTCGTACGGGTCACCATGCGCCCTCCCGCGCACCGTTCACGCTTCCGCTCCAGATACCCGGCCTCCTCCAGCTCCTTCAGCGCGCGGGCGATCACGATCTCGCCCTCACGGAAGCGACGCGTGAGGTCTTTGATGCCGACTAACGCGCCGTCGGGGAGGGACTGGATGTACACCCCGATGCCGATCGCGACAGCGGACAGGCGAGGGTGCTGGGCGAGGTGATTGCCGACGACGGTGAAGTGGGTGTCGTGGCGGTGCCGGATGTGGGTCACTCCGGCCTTCGGCGACTCGGCGCACGCGAACCCGTGCGCGCTAGACTGCGCGTCAGTCATGAGGAAGGGCTCTGCTTCCTTGATGATCAGGCCCTCGTCCGGGATTGCCGTCCCGGCGGGGGCCGTCGTCTTGTCTGGGGCTTGTGGCGCGAACGTACCGCGCCGGTGACCGCGCCTGCCACCTTGTCACCCGATAGGGTGACGACTTCCGGTTTGGGAAGGTTCGGTAATTCCCCCAATCCTTTAACGGGACGTCGGGGGCGGCCAGTTCGCGGTTGACCGGGTCTCGGAAACCCCGATCCCGGGCAGTTCAGCGCGATGAGCAACCACTGGACCAAGAGCAGCTACAGCCACGAGGACCGCGGGGCCGCCTGGTCGTCCTTCGTCACCACCGTCACGGCGGGCTGAACCACCGGCTCCGAACGCACCGGAACGCAAGGTGACGGCGTCCGGTCCGGTCAGTTCAGCAGGGCGGCCGCGAACGTCTTGCGGTGGTCCGCCAGCCAGGTCTGCATACGGTCCCAGCGTTCCCATCCGCCATGCTCGGCCAGCGCCTGGAGATAGACGGGGTCACCGTCGGCCACGCGGCGGGCGACGAAGGCCCGGCAGACCTCCGTGGCCTGCTCGATGACGCCGGGCAGGTCGGCGCGGTCCCGCGGCGAGAGGCCATAGCTGTCGGCAAGGATCCGCAGACGTGCGGGCGCGTCCAGCCTGGAGGGGTAGAGAGCGGCCACGGATTCGGGATCCAGCACGGGCATCCAATAGCGGGCGGTCATGGCGACGTCCCACAGGGGACGGCCCGGGGCCGCACGGTCGAAATCGATCAAGGCAACGGCGCGGCCGCCGCGGAAGACGACGTTCTCCGGGCACACGTCGTTGTGGCACAGCATCGTTCCCCCCTCCGGGTCGGCCAGGTCCCGGGGCCACTCGGCATGGGTGTCGACCGCGACGGCCGCGCTGGTCCCGTGCAGGCGCCGCAGCAGGCTCCCCACCGATTCGAGGGCGGTCTTCGTCATGGCCCAGCCCGGGAACGGGGGCAGAGCCACATCGCCTGGAATGAAGGTCAGTTGCTCGCGGCCATCCGCAGTGAGACCGACAGGGGTCGGCGCCGCGTCGAAGCCGTGCTCCTTCAGCGCGAGGAGATGGGCATGCAGGGCGCGCGCGTTGCGCGGAGCCGGGCGCTCCACCAACTCCCCCCGGCGGAAGACCGCCCCCACGTTCACCATCCCGCCGACCAGCGCCTCGTCTTCAGCCGTCATGAAGATCACGCTATCGCCGGCTCGACCCCTGCCGCGGCAACCAACACGGATCACGGTGAACGCACCGCGTTCGGTGGTTCACCACCCGCTCCCTCCGCACGCTGTCGACGACGCCCACGGGGAGTTCGCCACCGAGCGTGCGCGCGAGCTGGACGGGGCCCACGCCACGGTCGAGCCAGGCCCGTACGTCCGGGGCGAGGAGGCGGACGTCACGCTCGGAGAGGATCAGCCGCGGGTCACGGCGGCGCAGCCCGGCCAGCAGCTCGGCGGCGGGCTCGTCGACAGGCGGCACCGCACACGCCGCCGCTCCAGATACCCCGCCTCCTCCAGCTCCTTCAGCGCACGGGCAATCACGATCTCACCCTCACGGAAGCGACGCGTGAGGCCCTCGATACCGACCAACGCACCATCGGGCAGCGACTGGACGCACACCCCGATACCGATCGCGACAGCGGACAGGGACCGGACTTCACGCGTCATTGCCAGAAGAGTTCCTCGATCACGATCTGCGGGTCCGCGACGCGGCGGACGAACACGAAACGGGCCCATCCGCGGCCACCGTCGAAGGTGAGAATGTGCGGGCCACGGAAACGCGTGGACCTGGCGGGCTCGACCGGGACGTGCTCGCCGGGCCGGTAGGGGTCCTTGGCGGTGAGGAGATCGACGAGGGCATCCCGGAAGGTGTCCCTCACGCCCTCGGGCAGCGAGTCGCGGTAGGCACGGGCCGCTTCGACATAGTCGATCTGCCAGGGCGGGCCCATGAAGCCGTCGGTCACTGGCCGGGCTCCGTTTGTCCGGCTTCCCGCCTCAGGTGTGCGGCCTGCTCAAGGAGCGCTCTGGCCTCAGCGACATCGTCCGCTTCAGCCGCGCGGTCCTCCAGGTCGGACACCCGCGCGTCCAGTCGAGGGTCGCGGGCAAGGGCGTACTCGGCCCACCAACGGGCCATGAAGGCAGGGACCGGAGTGAGGTCGTAAGTGTCGGCGATATCGCGCTTCCAGTGCCGGTCGAAGTCCGCGAGAAGACGCGGGGCATGGGCGGCGATCGCCTCTCGCAACGCCTTGGGGTTGCGCTCAGGCATGGGCGGGACACCGGCGGGACGTGGCGTCGCGTGGCGGGAGCTCACGCGGCCCTTCCCTCGTCCCGTTCGGCCTTGGTGGCCTCGTTGAGGATCTGGCGGATGCGGGAGTCGGAGAAGCCGGCCGCGCCCGCGATCTGAGCCTTGCGGCCATGGACGGGCTTGGCCTCGAACGCCCGGAGGACGGCGGCATGGAAATCGGCCTCGGCCTTCTTCCACGCACGACGCGCGGAGACCACGGCATCGAGGGTGAGATCCTCGCCCTTCTTCTTGAGCATGGCACCGGACCGTACCAGATTCCGCACTCCATTTCGCTTTATTCTTCGGATTCACCATCAGTCGCCCCAGCACCTCCGCCCACCGGGCTTGTTGCGCCAGTTGTCCGGCAGTCACGGCAGCGCAGTCCGGCCAGCAGCTCGGCGGCGGGCTCGTCGACGGGCGGCAGCGGCACGTCGAGGGTGCGGCGGCGCTTGGTCAGGTCGACCTGCGGCCTGGTGGTGCCGCGGCGCGGCCGGAGGATGGAGGACGGCGGAGGGG
>NZ_JAINFC010000658.1 GCF_020740835.1 Streptomyces sp. UNOC14_S4 | reverse complement strand
GGCATGCTCCCCGCGCTCCGCCCCCGGGCGTGCGTCCCGGTGCCCGCTCCCGTCCGCTCGCGAGTTCTCCATGTCGCTCGACCTCCCGGCCCTCGCCACGCCGCACCCCTCCCCGCGCACTTACCGTAGCGGCGCGAACACGGCATGGGGGCCGGGTTCGGACGAACTGGTCGGGTCACCCGATCGGACCCGTCACCGGGCGCACCCGTCCCTACGCGCCCGGCGTCCCCGGCATGGACACCGCCTCCGCTTTTGCCATGACCACCGTGGCCGCCCCGGGGCCCGGCCACAGCCGCCCCCCGCTGTTCGGACGGGGCCCCCGACCCGTTCCCGTGCCTGGGCGGACGCGTCGAACAGCGAGGGCCGACGCCCCGCCGCCCGTCGCGCGCCGGAGTCCGCCGCCACCGGCGCACGGCCTCCGGTGGGGCGCTTCGGGAGGCGCACGCCGCGCACGCCTCCGGGGGCGCGCTCGTCAACAGCGCCCGGGTGACCCTCACCGGCCGACCGGTGACGCGGGCCGCGTCTGAGGACGCGTCAGCCGCGCGGCCGTACGCGGGGGCCGCCGCCGTACGGGACGTACGCACCCCCTGACGCCTCCCGGAGTACCCCGAACGTCCCGAACGCCCCTGGACGTCCCGGGCATCCCCGGACATCCCCGAACGTCCCGTGAACGCCGAAACCCCCGCCGACCAGGTCGGCGGGGGTTTCGATACCAGTGGGACTGGTAGGCCGTGTGGGACTCGAACCCACAACCAATGGATTAAAAGTCCACTGCTCTGCCAATTGAGCTAACGGCCCGCACCCGCAGCATAGCCCGGCCGACCGCGTTATCCCGAGTCGTTATGGCCGACTCATCGGTCGCGCGCGGGAAAGCAGTGGGGCCCGTACGGCGTGAATGCGCCGTACGGACCCCAAATCACCTGCGGTTATCAGCCGTTGCGACGCCAGCGCGGCTTGTCGTCGCGGCGGCCGAAGGAGGAGCCGGTGCCACCGCGGTGGTCGTCACGACGGCCGGCGGGACGGTCGCCGCCGGAGCGGAAGCCACCGTGCGAGGGACGGTCGTCACGACGGTCGCGGTTGAACGGACGGTCGCCGCCACCGGAACGGAAGCCGGAGGACGGACGGTCGTCACGGCGGAAGCCACCCGAGGGGCGGTCGTCGCGACGGAAACCACTGGAGGGGCGGTCGTCGCGACGGAAGCCGGAGGACGGACGGTCATCGCGGCGGAAGCCACCCGAGGGGCGGTCGTCACGGCGGAAACCACCGCGGTCCTCGCGACGGTCGTCACGACGGAAACCACCCGACGGGCGGTCGTCACGGCGGTCGTCACGACGCTCGTCGCGGCGGAAGCCACCGGACGGACGGTCGTCACGACGGAAGCCGCCACGCTCGTCGCGACGGTCGTCACGACGGAAACCGCCGGAGGGGCGCTCGTCACGACGCTCGTCGCGGCGGAAGCCACCCGAGGGGCGGTCGTCACGGCGGAAACCACCGCGGTCCTCGCGACGGTCGTCACGGCGGAAGCCGCCACGGTCGTCACGGCGGTCGTCGCGACGCTCGAAGTTGCCGCGCTCGTCACGACGCTCGTGGGCCGGGGCCTGGGCCGGAACGGCCGCGGCGGCCTCCTCGGCCTTGAGCTCCTCGGCGGCGGCCTCGGCAGCGGCGGCGACGGCGGTCTCCGGGTCCTCACCGCGCTCGCGGGCGGCACGCGCCAGCAGGCGGTCGGCCTCCTCGCGGAGCTCGGTGGCGCGGCGCTGGACGCGCTCCAGCTGACGGTTCAGGTCCTTGAGCTCGCGCTCGGCCTGCTTGGCGGCGTTGGCCGCGGAGTCGGCCTGCACCTCGGTGAGCGAGCGGGCGCCCGTGATGCGGGCGACGTCCTCGTCGAAGGCGCCGGCGCCGCCGACGATGTGGCGCGAGGCGTCGACGCCCGCGTCCTCCATCAGGCGGAAGATCTGCTTGCGCTGGTGCGGCAGGGCGAGGGAGACGACCGTGCCGGACTGGCCCGCGCGGGCCGTACGGCCGGAACGGTGCAGGTAGTCCTTGTGGTCACCGGCCGGGTCGACGTTCAGCACCAGGTCGATGCCGTCGACGTGGATGCCGCGCGCGGCGACGTCGGTGGCGACGAGGACGTTGACGTGACCGCCCTTGAAGTCCTCCAGGACGCGGGTGCGCGCGCCCTGGGTCATGCCGCCGTGCAGCGCGTCGGCGCGCACACCGGCGTCGAGCAGCTGCTCGGCCACGCGGTCGGCGCCCAGCTGGGTGCGGACGAAGATGATGGTGCGGCCCTTGCGGGCGGCGATGGCGGCGGTGACCGGGGCCTTGTCCTTCGGCTTCACGACGAGGACGTGGTGGGTCATCGTGGTGACGGCGCCGGCGGAGGGGTCGACCTCGTGCGTGACCGGGTCCACCAGGTAGCGCTTGACCAGGGTGTCGATCTCGTTCTCGAGCGTGGCGGAGAACAGCAGGCGCTGACCGCCGGTCGGCACCTGGTCGAGGATCTCGGTGACCTCGGGCAGGAAGCCCATGTCGGCCATCTGGTCGGCCTCGTCGAGGACGGCGACCTTGACGTCCTCCAGCGAGGCGGCACCGCGGTTGATGATGTCGCGCAGGCGGCCCGGGGTGGCGACGAGGATGTCGACACCGCGCTCCAGGGCGTAGATCTGGTTGCCCATGGACGTACCGCCGCAGACGACCTTCATCTTCAGGCCGAGGACGTCGCCGTACGGCTGAAGGGCGTCGGCGACCTGCATCGCCAGCTCACGGGTCGGGGTGAGGATCAGACCGCGGGGGCGCTTCTTCGCGGTGTGGCCGTCGGCCAGGAGCGACAGCAGCGGCAGACCGAAGGAGAGCGTCTTGCCGGAGCCGGTGCGGCCACGGCCGAGGATGTCCTTGCCCGCCAGCGCGTCCGGGATGGTCGCGGCCTGGATCGGGAAGGGGGTCGTCACACCGTTCTGCGCGAGCTTGCGGACGATGCCCTCGTCCAGCCCGAGGTCGGCGAAGGTGATCTGCGGCTCGGCGGCCTCGGGGGCCTCCGCCGTCACATCGGTGTCGGTGGTGTCGGTGGTGTCGGCGTCGGTGTCGGCGTCGATGGTCTCGACGGCAGCGACGGTCTCGATCGTCTCGGCAGCCTCGGTCACGACGATCTCGTCGTTCTCGGGCATGACGGTCTGCTCAGAGGAAATGGACATGCGAAATGCGAAACCTTCCGGAGTTTCGGCACGCGCCCAAGCTCCGTGTCGGCTTCACAAATGACCGCCTCGATGCGGTCAGCCACGGCAAGGTAAGGAACGCGCCACACGGCGCGCGTATCTCGGGCGCCGGGCAAATGGGATCAAACGATCTACCACCATACGCACCCCACACCCCCGAGCGCAAGCCGCACCCGGATGGCCTAGGCCACAGGACCGGCCTGCGGGCCCGGCTGGGGCGCGGGCGGCGGCGAGGACGTGGGCGGCGGGCTGGTCTGCGGCTGGGTCGCCGGGCTGGTCGGAGGCTTCGGGGGCGCCTGGGTG
>NZ_JAINFC010000657.1 GCF_020740835.1 Streptomyces sp. UNOC14_S4 | reverse complement strand
CCCCGAGCCGGTGCGTGGCGTGCCGAGCGTGGAAGAGGTGCCCGTGGAGGTGTGACAGGGGCCCGCGGCGTCCCGGTCACCTTCGCCTACGAGCTCGGTCGGCGATGTCCGTCCGGCGAGTGCGGGTCGTCTGCGGTTGGTCGCGCCCACGCGGCGGAGCCGCAAATCGACACGACCCCGCGCCCCTGACGGGGCGCGGGGTCGGCAGGGCCCTTCGGAGTCGGTCGTCAGAAGTGCGGCATCTCCATGTCGCAGCACGTGTCACGGCGCAGCTGCCGCCCGACCATCAGCCAGTCGTCGACCGAGTGCGCCGCGAACGCCTTGCGGCTGCTCGCGCCGCCGTACGCGTCGACCAGGTCCGCCTGCCGGTACGGCACCCCGCCGCGCAGCACCGAGACCGTCCGTACGAGCGTGTCGAAGTCCGTGAACGGATCGCCGTCCACGATCGTCACGTCGGCGAGCTTGCCCGGCTCCAGCGTGCCCAGGTCCCGTTCGGCGCCGAAGACCCGGGCGGGCAGGACCGTCGCCGTCCGCAGGGCCTGCGTCGCCGACAGGCCGTAGCGGTGCAGGGCCCGCAGCCCCAGATGCAGCGAGAGCCCCACCGGCACCAGCGGCGCGTCCGTGCCGAGGGCGACGAGGCCGCCGCCGGACAGGACGTCACGGTAGACGCCGATCTCCCGCTCCAGCGTGGACAGCTGATCCGGCGTCGGCTTCTGCGTCGCCGTCTCGCGGACGACCGCCGCGTCCCACGGCGGCATCAGCTGCGTCACCCGGAAGTCCTCCGCCAGGCCGGGCGTCTCGCCCAGCAGCGGCACCGAGGTGAAGATCGTGGCGATCATATGGAAGCCCGCGCCGGTGTAGGTCCCCACCAGGTCCTGGTACGCACGGCCCGTCGCCGTCGTGGCGTGCCCGAACTCCAGCCGCTGCGTGGCCTGGAGATGGGTCGTCAGGTCCTGCCCCAGCTGCATGCCGGGGGAGCAGAGATGGCTGCCCGCCCGCACCCCGAGCCGGTCGTGCGCGTACCGCGTGGCCTCCTCCATCACCCAACCGGGCGCGCGTACATACGTCTTGACGAAGTCCCAGTCGAGGGCGGACGCTCGCGCCAGCGACCGCCGCAGCCCCTCCCTGGTGCGGTGCGCGCGCCCCATGCTGTACGCCACACGTGCCCCGTCCAGCAGCTCGCCGGTGATCAGCAGCCGGGGCCCGGCCAGCTCGCCCGCCGCCACCGCCTCGCGGATCCTGGCCTGCTCGTAGGCGAACCCGCCGAGCGAGACCGCCGTGGTGATCCCGTACGCGAGCTGGAGCGCCGTCTGCCGCCCGCCGTAGGTGTACTGCCATGGGTGCGTGTGCGCGTCCCACAGCCCCGGGATCACCGTGTGCGCGGACGCGTCGACGGCGCGCAGGGAGGCGCGCCGGGCCCGGTGCGGCTCGACGGCGGCGATCCGCCCGTCGCGCACCACCAGGTCGACGTCCTCCCGCACGGTGTCGCCGGTGCCGTCCCAGAACCGCCCGGCGCGCACCACCGTGTCGGCCGGGGTCGGCCGCCGGTAGTCGAGCGCGACCGGCACCGTACGGGCCGTCCCGTCGGCCGTGTCCAGGAGCCGCAGCCGCCCCGCCGACAGATAGAGGACGCGGCGGGAGTCCGCGGACCAGGAGGGCGCGTCGGCCGCCTCGTCCGTCAGCCGCCGTGGCGCGCCGTCCGGCGTCCCGTCGGCCCGGACGGGCAGCAGCCACAGCGCCGACTCGGAGATCACCGCCATGTGGCGGCCGTCCGGCGACCAGACGGGCCCGGAGTCGCCGCGGTCCGAGAGCGAGGCGTGCGGGGCGAAGGCGTGGAGCCGGGCGGTGCCGCTGGTGACGTCCACGACCCGGATGAGGTTGTAGCCCTCGCGGAATCTCTGGTTGAGCCGGTTGCGGTCGCAGAACGCGACGAACCGCCCGTCGGGCGACCAGCTCGGTCTTCCGGGCAGCCCGCCCCCGCCCAGTGGCGCCGTGAGCACCCGGTCCTTGCCCGCGAGGAGATCACGTACGAGGAGATTGCCCGACATGTCAATGCACGCGAGCTTCGTCCCGTCGGGTGAGAGGGCCGGATAGACCCGGCCGCCCTCGGCCAGCACGGTCTCCTCGCCCGAGGCGAGCTCGCGGTGGAGCACCGCGAGCAGCCCGTCGCGGTCGCTGGCGTAGATCAGCGCCCGCCCATCGCGCGTCCAGACCGGGGCGAGCAGATAGCGGGTGGTCCCGGCGGAGACGACCCGGCGGGGGCGCCCGCCGGCGACGTCCGCGACCCAGAGCGCGTTGAGCGCGACGAACGCCACCTGCCGGGCGTCGGGGGAGAGCGCGGGCTGCTGCAGGGCCCGTACGCGGTGGACGCCGCCGATCTCGACGTCGTACCGCTTGACGCGGTAGCGGGGCCGGTCGAGCGGGAGCCGGGCGGCGAAGGGGATGAGGGTGCCGCTGTCGGCCTTGGCGCCGTCCTGAGCCTTGCCGGAAACGGAATCCGGCCGGAAGATCCGGAACTGCCCGCTCACGGTGATCAGCAGCTCGTCCCGCGAGATCCACCGCGGCGGTACGGGCTCCACGTCCCCGTCGACCGGCACCGCCGTGCCGTCCACGACGAGCGTGCACGAGGCGGCGGGGGCCGGGGTCGTCCGCAGATAGGCCAGCCTGCCGTCCGGGGACACGGCGGGCGTCATCACCTGCGCCACGGCCGCCTCGGTGTGCTCCATCCGTACGGGCCCCTGGCCGTCGGCCGCCACGGACGCGACCGTACGCGACTCCAGCCCGCCCTTCACGACCCGGCCGCGCACGAACAGCAGCCGCTTCCCGTCCGGCGACCACACGGGGTCGAAGTCCTCCCAGGCCCCGTCCTGCGCGGGCCCCTCCTGGCCGGGCAGCCCGGTGATCTTCGTGAGCGCGCGGGTCCGCACGTCCACCACCCATACGCGGTACGGGCTGCCCGCCACGGGATCACCGCCGCGCTCCGAGGCGAAGGCGATCCGCGTACCGTCGGGCGACCAGGCGGGCCCGCGATCGTCCCACGGCCCGTCCGTCAGCTGCCGCAGCCCGGAGCCGTCGGGCCGCAGCGTCCACAGATGGAAGCCACCGCCCCGGTACGCGCAGACCGCGAGCGTCCTGCCGTCGGGCGAGTGCACGGGCCGCGTGGGCTCCAGATCGGCGGGCGTGATCGCGACGGCGTCCCCGCCCTCGCGGGGAACCGACCACAGGATGTTCTGCACCTCGGCGATCAGACGATCACCCGCGGGGGAGAGCGAGGCGGAGCCATTGGTGGCGGCGGTGAAGGAGAGCGACCTGGGAAGCGAGCCCGGTTCCGGGGCGACCGCGTCGGCCGCCCCGGCGATCACGCCCCCGGAAAGCGCGACACCGACCCCCGCCCCCGCCGCTGCCGCCGTCCCGGCCGCGGCCTGGAGGAACCTGCGCCGCGAGAGACGCGAGAGGATGAATGGGGCTGCTGTTTCGGATGGGTCAGGGGTGTCCAACTGTCCTCCTGATGCAGGGG
>NZ_JAINFC010000656.1 GCF_020740835.1 Streptomyces sp. UNOC14_S4 | reverse complement strand
AGGGGGTGGGGCCTGCGGGCGGGAACCTGAAACGCGGTGCGTGCGGCTGCCTTCTGTGGGGAGCCGTGCTTCATGCACCGTCGTTTCAGAACCCCGCCCTCCGGCCCCGCCCCCTCCACCGGATGTCGGCTGCCGGTAGGGGGTGTCTGCGTCCGCTTTCGGCTCTCCGTGAGGCGCCCGCGTTGCAGTTCTCCACCTCTCTGACTGTGGAGGGACACTGACCTCATGCGACTCTTCGCCGCTGTGACACCGCCGTCGGAGGTCGTCGCGGAACTCGTGGCCGCCGTGGCCCCCCTGCGTTCGCTGCCCGGGGCAGGGCAACTGCGCTGGACCGAGGCCGCGAGCTGGCACTTCACCCTCGCCTTTCTCGGCGAGGTGGACGAGGCCCTGCTGCCGGAGCTCACCGAGCGGCTCGCGCGCGCCGCGCGCCGGTACCCTCCGCACGAGCTGCGGTTCGCCGGGGGAGGGCGGTTCGGTGACCGTGTCCTGTGGGTCGGTGCGGATGGTGAGCGCACCGTTCTGCGTGACCTCGCGCGCTCCACGGCCGCCGGGGCACGCCGGGCCGGGGTGGCGGTGGACAGTACGCACGATTTCCGCGCCCACCTCACGATCGCCCGTGCCACGGGCCCGGTGGACCTGCGGCCGTACGCGGACGGGCTCGCGGACTTCACGGGCACGCCGTGGACGGTGGACCGCCTGGAACTCGTCCGCAGTCGTCTGCCGTCCTCGGGTGTTCCCGGCGAGCGCCCGCGCTACGAGACGCTGGCGGCGTGGGGGCTGGGGAGCTGACCGCTGGCGGTCGGCGGTTACGCTCGTGGGGTGGACCCGAAGACCAGGAACCGGATCATGACCGGTGTGCTTGCCGTGCTGCTCGTTGTCGTCGCCGTGGTGTCGGCGGTGCGGTAGCGCTCGTGCCCGCCCTCGTCAGTAGGGGCGGAGTGCGCCGGTCTCCAGCGTGAAGGAGAAGGGGGCGGGGATGTGGACGGGCTCCCCGAATTCGGCGTCCTCCCTCATGCGGTAGCGGCCGTTCTCGGGTTCGCTGAAGAGCGTGACGGTTTTCTGACGCGCGTCCACGACGAGGTAGAGCGGGATGTCCATCAGCGGATAGTCGCGGAGTTTCCCGACCCAGTCGTTCTCGGGGTTGGAGGGGGAGACGATTTCCACCGCGATCAGGGCGAGCTCGGCCGGTACGCTGCTCTCCACCGTCGCCATCGACTCTTCGGGCAGGTAGGTGAGGTCCGGATTGCGTACCTTCGCTGTCCGGGGTGACTCCAGGTCGGTGTTCCCGGTGTCGATATATCCGGCCGGGGCGTGCACGTCGAATTGTTTCCGGATTTTGCTCAGGTTGAGCTGATGGATGGCCGAGGGCGGAGCCTGGACGACGATGAGGTCGCCGGACAGTTCTGCTGTGAAGCCGTTGGGCAGGGCGTGGCGTGCCTTTTCCAGCAGCTCGAAACGCTGGGAGTTCACGGCGGTCTCTCCTCCTTGGCAGGCTTTCCGGCACCGCCGGAATCGCCTCGGCGCCCGAGTCTAGTGGCCCTCGATGCGGCGTCGGATCCGTTTCTGTGGTGGTGGTTTTTCGCCATCCTGTGCGTGCCTTCGTGTGGGGGGCGGGCCGCGCGGGCTCGTATGTGTGGCCGAAATTCCACCCTCGTGTGAGCTGTGAGGCTGGAGGAGCCTGTGGCTCAAAAGTGACGTGTGTGCCGTCGGACACCCCTGGCCATGATCGTCGTCCTGATTCACTTGCGCGCCGGAGCCCGAGAGCGGGAGACGGAACGGAGAGGAAACCGGGATGACGACCGCAGTGACGCCCGACGGATACGAGCCGACGCCGACGCACACGGCGGCGCACGCGCAGCTCAGCCTGGGGGTCGCCGCCGCGCGGAACCTGGCGACGACCACCAAGTCCGTACCCCAGATGCAGGGCATCAGCTCCCGCTGGCTGCTGCGGGCGCTGCCCTGGACGGAGGTCAAGGGCGGCACGTACCGGGTCAACCGGCGCCTCGTCTACACGGTCGGCGACGGCCGCGTCACCTTCGTCCAGGACGGCACGTCCGTCCGCGTCGTGCCCGCCGAGCTCGGCGAGCTGCCGCTGCTGCGCGGCTTCGGCGACCAGGACGTGCTGCGCGCGCTCGCCGACCGGTTCGAGCAGCGGGAGTACGCCCCCGGCCAGGTGATCGCCGAGGAGGGGCGCCCCGCCGATCGCGTCCTGCTCGTCGCGCACGGCAAGGTCGAGAAGACCCGCGCCGACCGGTACGGCGAGGCGAGCCGCCGCGGCATCATCACCGACGGCGGTTTCCTCGGCGGGCGGGTCGCCGGGGGCGAGCCCGGCACCTGGGAGACCACCGCGCGGGCCCTGACCTCGTGCGTCGTCCTGGCGCTGCCGCGCGCCGCGTACGAGGAGGTCGCCGCGCGCAGCGAGGGCCTGCGCGCGCATGTCCGGCTGCGGCTCGCCGAGGAGGGCCGGCCGCGGAACCGGCGCGGCGAGGCCGAGATCACGATCGCCTCCGGGCACACGGGTGAGCCCGAGATCCCCGGCACGTTCGTCGATTACGAGCTCCGGCCGCGCGAGTACGAGTTGAGCGTGGCGCAGACCATCCTGCGGGTGCACAGCCGGGTCGCCGATCTCTACAACGAGCCGATGGACCAGATCGAGCAGCAGCTGCGGCTGACGATCGAGGCGCTGCGCGAGCGCCAGGAGTACGAGCTGGTCAACAACCGTGAGTTCGGTCTGCTGCACAACGCCGACTACAGCCAGCGCATCTCGACCCACTCCGGTCCGCCCACCCCGGACGACATGGACGAGCTGCTGACCATGCGCCGCGGGACGAAGGTGTTCCTCGCCCACCCGAAGGCCATCGCCGCCTTCGGCCGCGAGTGCACCAAGCGCGGCATCGGCTTCGGCGAGACCGAGTTCCAGGGCCACAGCGTGCCGTCCTGGCGTGGTGTGCCCCTGCTGCCGTGCGGGAAGATCCCGGTCTCCGAGGCGGGCACCTCCGCCGTCCTCGCGCTGCGCACCGGCGAGGCCGAGCAGGGCGTGATCGGCCTGCGCCAGACCGGCATACCCGACGAGTACGAGCCCGGCCTCAACGTCCGGTTCATGGGCATCAACGAGCAGGCGATCATCTCCTACCTGGTCAGCACCTACTACTCGGCCGCCGTCCTCGTTCCCGACGCGCTCGGCGTCCTGGAGAACGTCGAGGTGTTCCGCGCCTCCGGCGCCTGACGCCCGCCGACCGCCGCCTGAGGAGACCTCGTGTCACTGCTGTCCCGCATGGCCGCGCCCACGGCCACCGACGACGTGGCGAAGCTGGTGGCCGGGCTGCTGGCCCGGCCGGGCGCCGCGGCCGAGCTGCCCGGCCGGGCAGCCGCGAAGCTGTCCGGCCGTGTGCCGTCGTCCGTACGTGCGCCGTCGTCCGTACGCATCCCCTCGGGGCCGACCGGGCTGGGCACCTCCGCCCTCCGGGTCACGCCCCGGGAGGTTGGGGAATCCCGGGAGTCGCGTGACTCCCGTGACTC
>NZ_JAINFC010000655.1 GCF_020740835.1 Streptomyces sp. UNOC14_S4 | reverse complement strand
GTGGGCACAACCGGACCACCGGCCGCAACCGACCACCGCGGGGGTCCGGGGGCGGCAGCCCCCGGTCAGAACACCGACCAGCCCGTCAGCGTCGTGAAGTGGTCCAGCGCCGCCACCCCGGCAACGGAGTTGCCGCGCGCGTCCAGCCCCGGGCTCCAGACACACAGCGTGCAGCGCCCCGGTATGACGGCGACGATGCCGCCGCCGACGCCGCTCTTGCCCGGCAGGCCGACCCGGTACGCGAAGTCGCCCGCCGCGTCGTACGTCCCGCACGTCAGCATCACGGCGTTGATCTGCTTCGCCTCGCGCCGCGGCAGCAGCCGTGTGCCGTCGGCGCGCAGGCCGTGGCGGGCGAGGAAGCCGCCGGCCAGGGCCAGGTCGCGGCAGCTCATTTCGATGGAGCACTGCCAGAAGTAGTGCTCCAGGACGGTCTGGACGGGGTTGTCGAGGTTGCCGTAGCTCGCCATGAAGTGGGCGAGGGCGGCGTTGCGGTCGCCGTGCTCGGTCTCGGAGGCGGCGACGGCCGGGTCGAAGGAGACGGCCGGGTTGCCGCTCTCCGCGCGCAGGAACTCCAGCATCGTGGTGCTGGCGTCGCCGGTCAGCGTCTGGAGGCGGTCGGTGACGACGAGGGCGCCCGCGTTGATGAAGGGGTTGCGGGGGATGCCGTTCTCGTATTCGAGTTGCACCAGGGAGTTGAAGGGGTTTCCGGACGGTTCGGTGCCGACCCGCTCCCAGACCTTGTCGCCGCCTTCGGCGAGGACGAGCGCGAGCCCGAACGCCTTGGAGATGGACTGCACCGAGAACGGCCGTTCCCAGTCCCCGACCCCGTACACACCGCCGTCGACGTCCGCGACGGCCATGCCGAAGCGCTCGATGTCCACACCGGCCAGAGCGGGGATGTAGTCGGCCACCTGTCCGCGGCCGACGAGCGGCTTCACGAACGAGGCGACGTCTTCGAGAACGGCCTGGTAGTCCACTGTCTTCGATCTCGCGCTTCTCTGTCGACGTTGACATTGATGAGATATTCGGCCGGAGGCCGGATCGGCTCGCACGATATCCGAACGCCCGCCCCACCTGCGAACTTTTGGGTACAAGGAGGGGCATTCGGCCTACGCAGCGGGCGTACGCCGGCCGGTTTCATGCCGGTTTCTCGCGCAAGGAGGGCGGCATGGCCCCACCCATGTCGGCGAACGAGTTCCTGGCCGCGCTGCGGCGGGAGGGCGCCACGGTCGTCGAGGTCGACGGCTGGCGCAACCACAACCGGGTCGGCCACGGCCCGTGGGGGCCGGTCAACGGTGTCATGATCCACCACACCGCCTCCTCCGGCACCGACAGCTCCGTACGCCTCTGCTGGAACGGCTACACCTCGCTCCCCGGCCCTCTCTGCCATGGCGTGATCGCCAAGGACGGCCGTATCCATCTCGTCGGCTGCGGGCGCGCCAACCACGCCGGGGGCGGTGACGGGGAGGTGCTCCAGGCGGTGATCGCCGAGAAACGGCTGCCGCCCGTCCGCTGGGCCGACACCGACGGCAACGTCCACTTCTACGGCTTCGAGTGCGTCAACCTCGGCGACGGCGAGGACCCCTGGCCGGAGGAGCAGATGCTGGCCATCGAACAGGTCGCGGCGGCGATCTGCCGCTTCCACGGCTGGACCGAGCGGTCCGTCATCGGCCACCTCGAATGGCGGCCCGGCAAGGTCGACCCCGTGGGCTTCTCCATGGACCTGCTGCGCGAGCGCGTCGGCGAACGGCTGAAGTGACGGCGCTCCGGCCTGCCCCGACAATGGGGGCGTGACCAGCGACCTTCCCCCTGCTGCCGCCACTGCCGACGGCGGGCTCGCCGCGCTGCGGCCCCGGCTGCCGTCCCCGCTGGAGGAGCTGCGGGACGAACGGTTCGAGCGCCGTGGCGTACGGCTGCTGCTCAAGCGCGACGACCTGATACATCCCGAGCTGCCGGGCAACAAATGGCGGAAGCTGGAGCCGAACCTGCGGGCCGCGGCCGCGGAGGGCCGCCGCACGCTGCTGACCTTCGGCGGCGCCTACTCCAACCACCTGCGGGCCACCGCCGCCGCGGGCAGGCTCCTGGGCTTCGCCACGGTCGGCGTCGTCCGGGGCGAGGAACTCGCCGACCGCCCGCTCAACTGGTCGCTCGCCCGCTGCGCGGCCGACGGCATGCGGCTGCGGTACGTGGACCGGGCCACGTACCGCCGGAAGGCCGAACCGGAAGTGCTGGCCTCGCTCGCCGACGACGACTGCTACATCGTCCCCGAAGGCGGCAGCAACGCCGCGGCCGCGCGCGGCTGCGCGGAGCTCGGCCGCGAGCTGCGCGGCGTCGCCGACGTCGTCGGCATCGCCTGCGGCACGGGCGGCACCCTCGCCGGCCTGGCCGCCGGCCTGTCCCCCGGTCAGCGGGCCATCGGCTTCCCCGTGCTGAAGGGAGGCTTCCTCGGGGACGAGATACGCGGCCTCCAGCGAGAGGCGTTCGGCGGCCCGCGCGGCTCCTGGCACCTGGAGGAACGCTTCCACGGCGGCGGCTACGCGAAGGTCCCCGCGGAACTGGAGGCCTTCGCCGCCGATTTCACCGACCGGCACGGTGTGGAGCTGGAGCGGCTGTACGTGGCGAAGGCGCTGTACGGGCTGACGACGCTGGTGGGGGAGGGGGCCTTCGCGCCCGGTACGACGGTGGCGGCCGTGATCACGGGCGCGCCCTGACGGCTCTCAGCCCTTGTCGGTCAAGGCCCGGTCGAGCAGGGGCAGCAGGCGGTCCCAGTGGTGCCGCAGCGCGGAGGCGTCGAAGGCGTCGGTGTCGGACATGGTGAAGCCGTGGACGGTGCCGGGGTAGATCTCGGAGGTGTAGTCGACCCCCGCGGCGTCCAGGGCCTGGTTGAGCTCGCCGAGGTCCTCGGGCGTCAGGTCGGTCGCGGCATGGCCGAAGTGGACCCGGGCGGTGAGGCGGCGCAGGCTGTCCGGCCCGTCGGCGCCCACAGGAGCGTGGAATCCGGCGACAGCGGCCACCTGGCCGGGGTGGGCCACGGCGGTGCGCACCGCCAGCAGACCGCCGAAGCAGTAGCCGGTCACCGCGACCGGTCCGGCGGCTACCTCGGGCCGGTCGGCGAGGAAGCGGAGGTAAGCGTCGGCGTCGCGCAGGATCTGTTCGGTGGTGTGCGCCTCGATCCAGGGCATCAGCCGGGCGATGAGCGCGGACCGGGCCTCCCCTCCGATGTACTCGGGCAGGTCGGCCAGCGGTGCCGGGCCGTGCCGGTAGAAGTAGTTGGGGACGAGGACGTAATACCCGTGCCCGGCCAGCTCCTGGGCCATCTCCCGCAGTACGGGCCGGATGCCGAAGGCGTCCGGGTACATCAGCACCCCCGGGTGCCGCTCGCCGTCGTCGGGGAAGGCGGCGAAGGCGTCGGCCTTGCCGTCCGGGGTGGGAATCAGCAGTGACGCGGTGGATGTGGCGGACGTGGTGGGCATGAACTCTCCTGTGGTGATGGGGGCTGTCGGGCCCGAGCCGCCCGACAGCCCCCATCACAC